>SFPC01000027.1 GCA_004552195.1 Bacteroidales bacterium
AGCCAAATGAGCAGAGTTCAAGCTCGCTTGAATACTCTGCCATGGCGAGAACTTTCGTGCAAGCGAACGCAGAGCCAAGCTTGCTTGAGCTTTGCCGAGCGCAGCCGAAAGTGTCAAAGAAAATCGCACTTTTAAGAAAGAAATATTCATGATTACTTCGCCCCTTGCTTCGTGTTTCCCGGGGCAAGGGAACAGTTTGGTCCGTTTCCGTTGGCTTCTTAGTCGGGGTTCCAGTTGATGCCCTTGTTTTTTTCGTCGCTCGTCGAGCCGCCCCAAATGAGGGAGGAGCCCGAACCGCCCGAAGTGGTGCCGGTCATGTTAGGGGAAGGCGTGCCACCACTTTCGGCTAACAGGGTGGCGGGAGTGAACTGTACAGCTGTCGAAGCTGGTTGTATATACTGCTTTCTCATGATTTCGTTTATTTGATGATTTTCTTGTTTCCTATGATGTAAACGCCCTTTGCGCCGGGATGTGCGAGTCGGCGGCCCTGCAGGTCGTAGACGGCGGCAGGCTTCTCGGCCGATGGTGCGAGGGGTTCGGGCTTGATGCGGGTGGTGGTGCCGTCGCCGTACTGGATGATAAACTCTTGTACCGGCGCTGCGGACGAAGAGTCCCAACCCAGCAGGCTGACTGGGAAGTTGAAGTAGCCGCGGAAGCCGAGCATGGGCACCATTTCGGACAGGGGGATGAAGTAGATGTGGTCGCCCTGGATGAAGTAGGTGTATCTGTCTTCAGTACTCCGCAGTTCGGTGGGAGCGAAGGTTCCCCGCAAGTAGCTTTCATCTGGGTGTCTTTCATGAAAATTCTTATTGAGCGAAGTGGAAATCGTGACTTCTCCAAAGTCGTAGATTCCGTTCTCCTGTACCTTCTCGGGCTTGATGAGGTAGGGGCAGCCGATATGGCTATCTAATCTATAGTATGTAACACCATTATTCATCTTAACGGCGCCAAAGTCGAAATTCTTAAACTCAATCGTCATCGTGCCGTCCTGGTGATTGCTATAATAATAGTAGTAGTTCACCACGGTGTTCTCGCCAAACATGGTTTTGATTTGTTCACCCTTGACCTCGAAAGGCAGGCAGAGGGTGTTCCACTGTCCGGCCTTGAGCTTGCGCAGCAGCTTCACGCGCACCGTCTTTTCGTTGTTGCTGGTGATGAGGTCGTTTAACCTCGGGTCGTTTTCGTCGAGGAGCAGGTAGTCGGCGAGTTCCACGTTAGCGGTGTAGTTGATGTAGGCGGCAAAGGGCTTCACCTCGGCCGAGGAGGCAAAGACAGCGGTGCGCGTGGGGTTTTCGCCGTCGGTCGTCTCGTTCAGGGTGTTGCACACGTTATTCAGCGTTTTGCGCTTGAAGTTGCCTGTGCCCGAGAGCGCACTGTTTTCTGCAGAGCGCGAGGTGGCAGTGACGAACTCCCCATCCATGATGAGGGGCACGTTCTCCACCGTCTGCTCCGTGGTGGTCGTCTTGCCGTTCGAGTCGATTTTTGACAGGGTGACCTTTTCGGGCAGATAGAGAAGGAAGGGCACACCGGCGGGAATGGTTTTCACCTCCACCATGTTTGCCACATGGGCCGATTCGTTCACCGCGCCCAGCACGTAGACTTTGCTTCCTGTGGGCAGGTCGCTGAGATACACTTCGCCGGGCAGGCAGAGCCAGAACCAGCCGTTTCCGTTGTTGCTCTTGCTGCGTTGGAGCGTCAGGGACGCGCGGCCTTTCACCGTTGCGCCCTTGGTGGGCACGTATTGCCAGTCGGCCTCGGGGTCGATGTTCCAGTTGAGCAGGTAGTCGGAGTTTTGCGAGGAGGAGTAGAAGGCCACGCCCTGGAACTTCTCCAGGAAGTCGCTGTTGAAGTCCGACGGGCTGAGGTTCACCTTGAGGAAATAGTTGGACTGCGTGGGCTTGGTGGGGATGGCGTCGAGATAGGTCGCGTTGCCTTCGGGCGTGGTGGCAGCGTAGATTTTCGTTCCTTCGAGCACAGGGCGATAGTAGCCACGCTTCCACGGAGCGGCCTTAAAGTAGTTGGCGAGTTCGGCTTCCGATGCCACGCTGGTGGCTGTGGAGAGGTCGGTGCCGTTACTGTTAAAATTGACAGCCTTGCTCACTTTGGGATTGTAGTAGCGGCAGTTGTCGATGGTTGTGGTGCCCGAGTGTAAATAGTAAACCAAGCCGACGGTTCTGATGTAGTCAGAATAAGGGTTTTCCCAGACGTCTACCTCGTCGTCTACCTCGTGATTGGTCACCGCATAGCAGTTGCGAATGGTTCCGCCGAAGCTATAATGCACTATGCCTCCCAATTCTGCATATACAGAGTTGTATATATTCGGCTCTTGTCCGTCCACGGTTCGCCCCTCGAAGATGAAATTGCCCACTACGTAGCAGTTCTCTATCGTGCCGGAGCTTTTCAATCTGAGGCAGATTCCGGCTGCACTCAAACTTTCGCCGCTTGTTTGTATGTATTTGCGATAAAGATGTACGTCAGCACCCACGTAGCAGTTGGAAACCAAACCCTTGTTGCCTTTGGTGTTGTCGCCCAACTCAAAGACGATACCGGCGAACACGTTGCCGCCGATGCTTCCTTTGCAGTCCACGAGCGAAAGGTTCTTCACCGTGCCGTAAAGGAAGCCGAACATATAGCCATCCTTTGTGATGAGGTTGCTGATGTAGTGGCCTGCTCCGTCGAATGTGCCGCGGAAGGGTTTCTCGCTCCCTCCGATGGCGCGGAGGGCGGTGCTGCCCATGAGGATGTCGGCTTCCAGCTTGTAGTAGGCACGGTCATAGGTGCCGCCCCCGTCGTTGATCAAGTCAGCCGCCTTGTTGAGTTCGGCCGCGTTGGCGATGAGGAAGGGATCTTGTTCTGTGCCCGCTCCGCGCAAGCCCGTCACTTCGCCGCCTACGGCGATGGGGAGCGGACACTGGGCATATTCGCTACTGTCGGAGGTGGGCCAGGTGCCCCAAACGCCCGTGTTGTTGAAAGGATTCTGCGATTTCACGTCGGTGAGCGTCGGGTAGATTGTCACGGCTTTCTCGTCGAGCAGGTTCGTGTTGTCTTTCGTGTTGTAGGCGTAGCAATTTTCGATGGTGAGATAGTCATCTGGCGCGGCGATGGCAGCATATCGGAACTTGTTAGTCCATCCGTTTTCGTTCTCGTACTTATCTAAATTGCCATCGTTCATGTGGTTGCAGACACTGATGCAACGGCGGATGGCGGCTTTTTCTTCGCTGTCGCCCTCCCAGTTTCTCTGGCCAATGCCCGCGAAGGTGGATTGATTGCTGAAAGTTTCGTCCACGGTCAAGTTGGTGAAGTTGGCACAGTCCTCGATGACACCGCCTCGGGCTAAGTTGGCAATGCCGCTGATGAAGAGATGTGCACTTGGGTATCCCTTATTACCCCAATGGTATCCAACGGAAAATTGGCCCTTGGCGACGCATTCTTGAATCGTGCCTTCGTTGATTCCGGCCACCCCTCCTATACGGAAATTAGACATAGTCGTGGTCAGCCTGTCATTCTCTGTGAAATATTTGTTGTTCTTGAATAATTTGTATGTCAGATTGCTGCTACATGCTTTGACGAGGCCCTTGTTCAATCCGCAGATACCGCCTAATTCTATGGTGAAGTAACCGGAGGCAGATGTTCCCCCAATAGTCATTTTCGTCAAAGTGCTGTCCGCCTACTTGATTTATTAGCGTTGCGTTGAAGGTGCAGTTAGTGATGGAGCCGCTCTCTAAATAGCCTACCAAGCCGCCCATTCTGAGGTCGGATATGGTCTCGTAGAGCGATTTTTCGACGTGGCAGTTCTCGATGGTGCAGGTGCCTGCAGCGTAGCCCACCAAGGCACCGTAGTGGGTGGCCTGAGGACGTCTTCCGTTCGAGTTGCCCATGTAGCATTCGCGCAGGGTGAGGTTCTTGATGGTCGCATTCTTGATTTTGCCGAAGAGACCTATGTATCGCGCCATGTCCGTATCGTCGTTGGGCTCGTATCCGTTGTCGAGAAAGAGCCCGGTGATGGTGTGTCCGTCACCGTCGAAACAGCCTGCAAAGTAGTCATCGATAAAGGTGCCGTAGCGGCCGATAGGCCACCAGTTTGTCAGAAAAGGGAGATTTGGCCGGTCATCGTTGGTTTTTTTGCCCAACCCGTCTTCGGTGAGCAAATCTTCGTTGATTACAAGATCTTTCGTCAGCTTGAAGTGAACTCCCTTGTAGGTTTTTCCTCTGTAATTGACGTTGTAGACAAGGTTCATCAGGCTTGTTTCCGAGTCAATGATGATGGGATTATATGACTTGCCGTAAGAGTCATTTTCGCCAAAATCCCATGCATCCCTCTCGTACTTGTCTTCATTTTCAAATTTATAATACTTCGGCCGGGGGGTGTCAGTAATTGGACTGTCGCCCTGTGCCCAAGCGAGGGCGGGCACCAGCTGTAGGCAGCACAGAGCCAGAATACAGCGGAAAAGGTTTTGGATTGTAGTCATGATTTATGGGTTTTGTAATTTATTGTCTTGAGCCTTGGTCACTTGTTTGGGACAGATTCTATTCGACCTGCCCGCCTCATTTCACAGAAGAATCCAACAAATTTAGTCTGTTGCGCCAATAGGCTTTGGTCTGTCCTTCAAAATGTGGTGTTGGACAAAGAAAATCGTGTTTTATTGCACAATTGTTGTATTTCTGCACATTCTAAGGCCTCCAGAACCCATAAAGGGACACTTGGTGCAGGCGATGGCTACCCATAAACTAACCACTCGGCACGCCGGACTTTCAAAGCCTGGGATTGACAAATTAAATTCAGGCTTTGAAAGTCCGGCGTGCCGAGTAGTTAGAGCAAAGTAAGGGAGAACAGGAAAGAAGAAAAAGTCCCGCGGGCTTAGCCTTGCTGCATGCGGAGCTGGCGGAAATAGCTCAGCGGTGTCACCCCGCGGAGCTTGCTGAAATAGCGGTTGAAGGAGGTGACGGAGTTAAATCCGCTTTGCTTCGACACCGTGGCCATGGCGATGGTCTCTCCCTGCGCCAGCGCTTCGTTCATGAGGCGGCAGGCTTCTGCCACGCGGTAGCTGTTTACAAAGTCGTAAAAGGAACTGTCCAGTTCTTGATGCAGACAACGGGAAAGGGTGGTGCGGTTGGTGCAGAGGCGGTCCGAGAGGTCGTTCAGCGTGAGTGAAGGGTCAAGAAAGAGTTGCTGCTCCACCATCATCTCTTGGAGCTGGGCAACCAGCACAGAGGGCGAATCTAAAAGGCTGTCCCCGCCTTTCCCCGTCTGTGGAGTCGGCCTGAGGGGCTCCTCGGCAGATTCAGGAGGTACAGTTGCTTCCTCCTGGGGTACGGCATCGAAAGCCACTGCCTCGTCTGCTGCTGAGAAGTAGCTGACACGGTGGCGGCAGGAATAATGGTAGAGATAGCTCCACACTATACACATCAGCACGCTGAAGATGCTCTCGCTGAGCCACGAGGTGGTCTCGAAGGCCACAAAGTAGGCCACATACAGGCCGAAATAGCCGAGAGCGAACTGCACAATCCAAACCACGTCGCGCTGCTCGATGGAGGAATAGTTGTCGCGCAAGAGACGTCGGTAACGCCCGGCGTACACAATGACCAAACCGACCGTGACGGCTACCTGAAGAAAGGCTATGACAAAGGCCGAAAAGAACACCACGCGTCCGGGCCACACCGCGTAGGACAGCACGCAGAGCACGTGGAATAACAGAAAGGGAGCAATGCGCCGGTTGGTGGAGGTGCCGGGACGGACCGCCTCGATGCAGAAGCTGCAGGCCATGGGCACGCAGATGAGGTCGGACAGGCTCACAAGGTCGTCCCAAAAGGGAACATCTTGGAACTGGGGGAAGAGAAACAGGGAGTCCTTCAGATACGAGAAGCCGAGCACGAGGCTGCCCCAGTAAATGAGCTGCATCAAGCGGCTCCGCCGGCGAAACCGGTAGAGGGCTGTGGCCCACGCAAAGAAGAAGATGGTGGTGCCGCCGCGCAGCGTATGGGCTATGGATTCTAAGGCTTCCATGGGTCTGAATAATTGGGCTGAGGAATAGAATAAAGGGGAATGGGGGCTGTTCTACCCAAGGGCAAACCGACTGCACCCTCCTGTGGCGCGCACGGGTGGGGCAGTCGGGTGTATCTTTTCTTGTACTTTGTGTTCCGCAGAAGCGGACGCGTCCGGGACTGCGGAGCTGCGGTGACCCACCGCAGGGGAGGCGGATCAGTGGCGTTGGCGGCGCACGCTGAGTCCGCCGGTCTTGCTTCCGCCCGAACTTTTGGGCTTGGTAGCCTTGGCTGTTTTCGTCTTGGTAGTTTTTGGGGTGCTGCCGGATGACGATTTAGAGGAAGAAGCACGGCGAACCGAAGCGCCGGAGCGGCGGGTGGTTGCTGTGCGTGTGGTGCGCACCTTCTTGCCTTGTGCAGCCAAGGAGTCGGCAGCTACCTGTGCGAGTGAGTCGGCACGGAGCTTGGCGTAGTAGGCACTGTCGCGGCCATAGACGTGCTCCTGTACGTCGGCGAGCTGTTTCTCTATGCGCTTTTGCTCTTTGCTGAGGGTAGAGTCATCGGGGCAGTAGTTGGCGAGGAGGCGGTCCTGCAGATTGACGGCCTTGTAGATGTCGCCTTTGTAGCAGCCGAGAGTGAAGAAATCATCGGCCGACATCATGGCGGCGTTGTTGAGCGACGAACCCATGAGCATGAGTTTGCCGAGATAGGGAGCCACGTCCTGCATCTTCACCCAGAACATAGGGTACTGGGCCAGTTCGCCGCCAAAGTCGGCATCGCCGCGTTTCAGCACGGGGCAGAGAGCCGTTACCTGGGTGCGGAAGGAGGCAGTGTGCTGGTCGTAGTAGGTGCTCTCCTTGATGAAGTACACCTTCACTTCTTCCGAGGGTAGGTCGGCATCGTTCACGCGCACTTTACCGTCCTTCTCTTCGTAGAAAATGTTGTAGCGATCCATGAGTTCCTTGGCCGTCACTTCGTTTTTGGCGGAGAAGTCCTCGTTACCGTCGAGCTTGTAGTCGTAAACCTTGATTTGCTTGCGCAGGAGGAGTTTGAAGAGGTAGGTGAAAAGGTTTTGCTGTCCGTTCTGCGGTGTGACGGGATAGTAGAGTATGGCGTTGGCTTCCTTGGTGAGGTCGAGCGAACGGTAAAGGTCGCGGCGCCAGGCAGCATCGGAGGGCATGGTCTGCGCGGTGGGAAACTCGCGGTAGGCCGTGCCTTTGGGGGCATTCTGTGCCTGCTCGGTTTTTTGCTGCTGCTCGGCACGCCGGCGTGGAGGCTGAGCCACCAGCGACAGGACGAAACTGAAGCCTAAGGCGATGGTAGCAATGCGGAGAAGGTTCATATAGCGTGGTGTTTGCTTGTTGACAGTTGGGGGATATTAGTTGACGATGACCTCCACCGAACCGTTGAGGGTACGGGTGATGCCGTCGGGGCCTACGGCCTGCACCTTGGAGATGTAGAAGCGCTGGCCGCGTCGCAGTTCGCGCATCAGGTTGCGCTGGTTTTCGGTGAAGTTGCTGCCGGAGGAAGGCTCGGGACGGAAGTTGCCCATGCGGTCGGCAAAGACGGTTTCAAAGCTCAGCACTTTGAAGGGGATATTCAGCAATCCGTCGTCGATGGCCGCGCCGAGACCGGCTGCACCCAGGATGGTGCCCTTGGCGATGCGTCCGCCACGGAAGCGGTCCGTGCCCACCTGGATGTAGGCGGTGGGGTCAGGCAGCTTGCGCACTTGGAAGGTGAACTGCCCCATCTGCTGGTGTTTGCCGTTCACCGTGCCGCTCACGCTGAAAGTCACGTCGGTGCCTACTTGTGTGGGTCGCGCGGTGTATTTGCCGGGTCCCGTGGAGGTGAGTGTGCCGCCTGTCATGCTGAGCTGTACCTGCGAGGCCGGGATGCCGGCGGCGGTGACGCTGATGGGGTTGTTGAAGCCGGCGTAGAGCACGTTCATGAGGTCCGCTGCCACGGTGGCTCCCTGCGGCGGAGCGATAACATTGTATTTCTGGGTAAAGGGACGGCGAATGATTTCGCCGGCGGCGTTGGGCATGAGGATGTAGCCCGAGAAGCTGTACTGGCCGGGCTGGCCTACGGTGAAGCTGTAGTTGCCGTCGGGGCTGATGCGCCTTCCGTTCACGTATATCTCGGGGCGTTGCGTGGTATCAACGGCTGCCATGAAGATGTTGGAGCGGAAGGTTTCGCCGGGATAGAGCGTAGTGGCCTCAGCCGACACGTAGGCATTCAATTCATTGACGCGGATGTCCTTCAGGTCAATGTTGGAGATGAGCGTGTGGATGACTTCATTTTCGGCCTTGCGCACGTCGCTCTGCAACTTGGCGAGCATGGTCACGGCAGCGATGGAGGGCATTTGCTCGAACATATAGTGCGGCCAGTCCTTTCCCACATTGTCCTCGCCGGGAGGCACGTCGGTCGACAGGTTGGAAGCCGTGATGGCTTGTTGTCGTGGATCGGTGATGAATTGTAGGATGCGTTGTCTGAACGACACGATGGATTGAAGCAGGTGACCACCCTGTCCCTTGGCAGGGGCGAGCATGATGCGGCTGGCGGCTTCAAGGTCTTCCTTGTTCTGCAGGTTGTCGGGGTCGCCCTGTTTGCCGTCGCATTCGCGGGCAATGGCAAGACGCAGGGAGCCGGCGAGGTTGTAGAGCGAGTCGCTCATGTTTTTCACCTGCATGGCTTTGTCGTACCAGGGCTTGACTTTGGTGGGGTTGGCTTTGAGCTGCTCGGCAAAGTCGGCGTATAAGGCTTGGTTCTCCTTCATGGCGTTGTCGGTGGTGCGCTTGAGACTGTCGCCGATGAGGGTGAAGCCTTTCAGCACGTCGCTCGATACGTTCAGGGCCAGCAAAGCCATCAACACGATGTACATCAGGTTGATCATTTTCTGGCGTGGAGAGACGGGACGTTTCTTTACTGAGGACATGGGCTTGGGTTCTCGGGGGAATTTTTAGCTTGCTATAGCTTTCTATAGTAATCTTTAGCTGCCTATAGCTATCTATAAGCTTTCAATAGCTTTCTATTATTGTGCGTTAGTGCCGGGTTCGGGTTGCTGCATGCGCATATTGACAGTAAGCGCCTGAATCATGCGGCCATAAACGCCGTTGAGCTCTTCGATTTGCTTGGCGAGCATTCGGGTCTGCTCGTTGATTTGTTCGATAGTGCCCACCTGCTGGCTGATGCTGCGGAAGTGGAGATCGTAGGTTTTGTTGATGGCCGTGAGGGTGCGGTTGAGCTGGGCCATCTCTTCGCTGTCGTGGGCCAGGCGGGCACTCTGCTCGTCCACCTTTTGGAACGTGTCGGCCAAGGTGCGGAGTTTGCCGATGTAGTCTTCGGTGGCCTGTTCCATCTCGGGCGAGAGTGCAGCCTGAGCGCGGCGTAGGAGTTCATCGTTGGCCAAGCGGATAATCTCTGCCAAGCGTTGAGCCTCGTTTTCAAAAGGTTCGCTGCCTTCCGGCGTGCGTGCGGCGATAGCTTCGGCGGCAGCCTGAACGGCATCGGGGCGTGCCGTAGTAGTGGCAGCAGGATTGGCGGCAACAGTTCCGCCAGTGGGTTGGTTCATGGCAGCCGTCATGTCGGCGGCTGTGCCTCCCACGATGACCACGCCGCCCGTAGCGATACCGCCTGCGGGGTTCGTGTTGCCGGTGGCAGGGATGTCGGTTGCGGCAGTTGTTCCGTTGGTTTCTTCTTCGCCCTCCGTTTCGTCCTCTTCGTCTTCGTCGAGTCCTAACCGGGCGGCGATTTCTTCGTCCGTTTCGTAGTCATGGGGCAGTTCCTTGCCTATCTCGTTCGAAGTTACCTCCCGGCAGGTGGGTGAGTTTGAACAGCGTACCGAGGATAACGATGGAGGCACCCCATGAGTAGGCATAGTTAAGGAATGTCTGTCCGGGCACACTGTCCATCCAATGTTGCAGGCGGACTACGAAATTTATTTTTCTGGCCATGGTATATGGTTGTAATATGAGTCAGTTGGAATAGTTGCTTGAAAGTTTCGGCAGCGGGTCATATCCTGGACGGTTACTTCTTCTTTCCCGCCGAGGTCGTGCTGGTGTTGTTCGCTTTGGAGCGCACACAGCGGAAGCCGATGAAGGAGCGGGGTTGGTTCTGGTATTCCCAACTGCGCCAGGCGGAGCGGATGTACGACATCGGGTCCTTCCACGAGCCGCCGCGCACACTCTTGCGCTTCAGCACGTAGGGGTCTTCCTTGGCCGCCTTGTAAGAGAGTTCGGGGTTGAGGTCAGCCATGGCATCCACGCCGGCTTCGGTGTAGACCGTGCTGGTCCATTCCGCCACGTTGCCCGCCATGTCGAACAAGCCGTTGGAGTTCGCACCGTAGATGCCAACGCGCGAGGTGATGAGGTTACCGTCGTCGGTATAGTTGCCCCGGTCAGGCTTGAAGTTGGCATAGAAACACCCCTCCTGGCTCTTGGCTTCGATGCCCTCCCACGGATAGGGGTTGCCCTCCTTGCCGCGTGCGGCATACTCCCACTCAATCTCCGTTGGCAGGCGGTAACGCTGGATATAGCGGGCCTGCGGTCCCATGCCCGCCATCAGGTAGTTGGTGCGCCAGGCGCAGAAAGCCTCGGCCTGTTCCCAGGTCACACCCACAACGGGATAGTCATTGTACGTGGCGGAGGAGAAATAGAGCTTCATGTACTGCTCGTTGCGCGCATTGGGGAAGTCGTTCACCCAGCAGGTAGTGTCGGGATATACCTGCACGATGTACGTGTTGAGGAAATCGTAAAGGCTGCTGAGAGGCCTTTCGATGGTTTGCCGCACGATTTCGCCGTTTTCGTTCACGTAAGCCGTGTCCTTGGAAATCATTACCACTTCGTCCGGGTCGGTGGGATGGTCCGTGTTGAGCGACCGCTCTTTGGGGTCGAGGCGGTACTTGCGTAGGGCCGCCTTCTCGTAGTCGAATATTTCGTAGCGGTAAATCAGCTGCTTGGCGTCAATCATGCGCGTGCCGTCGATGGGGTGCGTATAGTACACACTGTTGATGGCACGCTCCTGCTCTTCTGTGGGCTTGCGCCAGGGGATGGGTTTGGCCCAGTTCAGGTGGGGCGTGACGGGTTCGCCGTTGCGGTCCACTTCTATTTTGAAAGTTTCATCGCCCCCATACTGCGGGTCGGCCAGGCGTTCGCGGATGATGCTGTCGCGCACCCACTCCACAAACTGGCGGTACATGGCATTGGTCACCTCTGATTGGTCCATCCAGAAGCCGTCCACCGATATTTCCTTGCTTGGCGTAACCGTTCCCCAGAGCGAATCGTTCTTCTCCAGTCCGGTTTTCAGAAAGCCGCGCTTCACCTCCACCATGCCGTAGGGCACAGGTTCGTTGAAGGTGGCTCCGCGAGATCCGGTTACCTCGCCGCCGTTCATCATGGCGCGTCCGCTCCCCATGCAGGAGGAGAGGAGGCCGCAGGCAGCCAGGAAAGTGAGCGTTGCTAAGAGAGTATATTTCATTGTCAGTCTGTTATGGTCGTTATGTCAGAAAGTCTGTGTCCGTATGGGTCGGTGTTGGGTGCAGGGTCAGAGCCAGCGCACGCTGCGGTGCAGGTTTTTGCCCCGTTTCCCCAAGTTGAGTTCTAAGGAGTAACCGATGGACACCTCGTGTTGCCCGGCTCCGATGCCCATGCCCGAGGTGTTGGCCTCGTAGGAATAACTCAGGTCGACACCATGGAACGTGCCGCCCACAAATCCCGTGACCGAGTGCTGCGGACTGTAACTCAGACCGCCGTAAAGCCGTTTCTTTTCACGGGCATATTGCACTCGTGCCGTGAGGTCGGCGCGAAATGACTGGCCGTCGAAGCGGCAAATGGCTGAGGGTGCTATGGAAATAAACGGAATGCGGAGCCGAATATTGTATCCGCCCATTAAATTATATAAAGATTTTACTTTTATCTCGTTTGTTTCGCCCAGGAGCACAGTGGGGGCAGTGAGGTGTTGCGCCGCAAGCCCCACGTACCATGCTTTGCGGGCGTAGAAGAGTCCGGTCGAAACGTCGAATTTGGAACCGGAGATGTCGGTGGTGGGAAAGGCCGGGTCGTTGGCATCCCCCAGGTCGGCCTTGGAACCGTTCACCGACTCGTTGAGCATGTCCGCCTCGGCACCGATGCTGAGCGTGCCGCCCCAGAGTTTGAGGTGGTAAGCATATTGTACGGCAAAGTGTTTGTGTGAGAAAAGTCCTATTTCGTCGTTGAGGAAGAAGGCTCCCACGCCGTGGCGCGTGCGTCCCAGCTGGAAAGCCATGTCTGCCCCGGCATAAAGGCTGCTGCCTCCGTCTTCAAAGCCCGAGGCGTGGTTTTGCAGAACAGCCGTGATGTTCAGCTCCGGCGTGCGTCCCACGGCGGCAGGGTTCAGGGCGGCTTCCATCTGCCAGTAATGGGCAAAGGCCGGTGTCTGCTGCGCGCGGCAGGGGAGGGCCGACAGCAGCCAAGTCAATGCCGCAGCAAGTAACAGGAAGGGATATGCACGCATGAGTATTTATTATTGTAAAGTTCAACTTTCGATACTTGCGAAAGTTGAAGGTTATGTTTAGGGTCGCTGCGCTCTTGAGATTAAAAGGATTAAAGTTTATCTTTTAGTGCAGAACATGCTGCTATGCGAAATATTCTGAGAGTAACTTTATAACCTTATAACCTGTGCGAAGCGCAACATCTTATAACCTCCGAATTTAAATTATGGAAGCTGTATGTATGGAAAATCAGCACAAAAGTAGACATTTATTGCAAAAGCACCCTCCCCTACCCTGCGGATTGTGCGTAAACAGCCCATTTTGACGGACAAAGAGCAATACATTCTGTGGCAGTGGGGTTACCGGCAGCGTCTGATACGGTCCACAATGAGGGCCAGCGCACCGTCGCCCGTCACATTGCAGGCTGTGCCGAAACTGTCCATGGCTATGTAGAGAGCAATCATCAGTGCCTGGTCGTTTTCCGAGAAGCCGAGCATCGACGAGAGCACGCCGAGGGCGGCCATGATGGCACCGCCCGGCACGCCCGGAGCCGCCACCATCGTGACGCCGAGCATACAGATGAAGCCGGCCACCTGCTGGAAACTGTAATCCATGCCCTGCATGGTCATCAGGGCGAGGGCGCAGGCCACTATCTTCAGCGTGCTGCCGGAGAGGTGGATGGTGGCGCACAGGGGGACGACAAAGCCGGCCACGTCGGCATCGACCCCGTTCTTCACCGTTTGGCGCAGCGTCACGGGGATGGTGGCGGCGGACGACTGCGTGCCGAGGGCGGTGAAGTAGGCCGGCAACATATTGGCTAACAGGCGCAACGGGTTCTTCCGGCTCACGATGCCGGCCACAGCATACTGCGCCAGGAGCAGCACGATGTGCATCACGAAGATGATGCCGATGATTTTGGCAAACACCAGCAGCACCTGGAACACCTGTCCCGAGTGGGCCATGTTGAAGAATATGCCGAAGATGTAGATGGGCAGCAATGGCAGGATGACGGCCTGGATGGTGTGGACAATAATGTCCTTGAAGTCCGTCGCCACGCGGCGCAGGGCATCGGATTGCAGCCGGGTGATGCCGAGCCCCACGGTGAAGGCCAGCACGAGTGCGGTCATCACGTTGAGGGGTTCGGGTATGGCGATGGTGAAGAAGGGTTCGGTGGTCGTGTTCTGGCTGATGCGCTCCAAGGCTATGCCGGGCTGGATGAGCGAGGGGAAGAGCCATTGGCACACGCCGAAGGAGAAGAAGCCGGAGAGGAGGGTGGCGCCGTAGGCCAGCACGACGGTGAGTAGGAGCATCCTGCCGGCACTCCTGCCGCCCCCTTTGTCCACATCGGCGATGGCCGGCGTTACCAGTCCCACGATGATGAGGGGCACAAGGAAGCCCAGAAACTGGCTGAACAGCCCGTTGAAGGTGACGAACAGGCGGACGGGAAAGTCGGGCGAAACGATGCCGAGCGCAATGCCGAGGATAATGGCTATCAGGATGCGCGGTAGGAGGCCGATGCGGGGTATTTTCATGTTGTGGAGTATGAAAGGGGGATTATGTTTGGGTGTGCAACAGCCTTACTGTATCATCCGGCTGCCTATGGTTACTCGAACCGTATAATCACAAAACTACCCCCGATTTGGGCATCGTTGAGAGGCTGGGGGCAGGTGTTGCAAAAGTATGGCATTTAGTTGGATTGTGTATGTATTTTGAAGAGAAATGCGTGTGTTTTAGGGAATATGTCAATCCGATAAGTTATTCCCTTTCAATCCGCTGCCTCCTACTGTTCCGTTGCCCCTATTCCATTGAATGCTTTCCCTGCCATTATAAGCTTGCTACGCGCGCGTATATACGCAATTTATTTCCCAAAAAAAGCCTTCACCCTTTCACTTAGGCTATCAAAACAGCTGAATTTCATAGCTTTTCGGTGTGAAGGCTTGCGGTTTCCAACCCTTCACACCTGCCCCTCAGGTGAAGGCTTGGGGAGGCTGAAAATATAAATGGCTGATGAGCCGCTGAACGGCTTTGAATGGGTCGGTGTCAACAAATGAGGGGGCGACAAAAGGGGGACAAGAATGTTATTTTATATAAAACGGTGTTCCACCGTGTGTGAAGGCTTTGTGAATGCTGTGTGAACGCTGTGAATGCTTGAATGGTGCAACCTTTCACACCTGAAAGCTCTGAAAATCAAAGGAAAACTGGCTGTTTGTGAAGGGGTGAATACTTTTTTTGGGATGAAAAACACGTATAGATACGTGCGGAGAGGCGGATGGGTTGGTATGGTCGGAATGATTCGTGAACTATTTTTCACAATTCGGCGATTTGTCTTATCAACTCAGGGCTTAGAAAAAACAACTCAGGGCTTAGAAAAAACAACTCAAGGCTTAGAAATATCAAGTCCAGGCTTAGAAATTACAAGTCGCCGAGTTGTAAAAACTAATCCGGGACTTGTGCGGGTCGGAGGTAGGGTTGCGGATGAAAATTATAGGTGTCCGATAAAAGTTCAAGGCCGTTAGGCTTTTTGCCCCTTAGGGGCGCAGCCTGACGGCCTTGGGGGCTTAACTTGTTGTAGTTTCAAGGGTTATTGGTTTTCTTAAACCTTTACCGGATAGTAATAAAAAAATCCCTCGCCGACACTTCAGCATCGGAGAGGGATAATCTTTATGGTTCAGCGCGGATTAGTCAGCGAGCTTGGCCTTGATAAATTCGCGGTTGAGGCGGGCGATGTTGGCGATAGACTCGTTCTTCGGGCAGACAGCCTCGCAAGCGCGGGTGTTGGTGCAGTTACCGAAGCCGAGCTCGTCCATCTTGGCCACCATGGCCTTGGCACGCTTGGCTGCCTCGGGACGACCCTGGGGCAGGAGGGCGAACTGGCTCACCTTGGAGCTCACGAAGAGCATGGCGGAGCCGTTCTTGCAAGCTGCTACGCAGGCACCGCAACCAATACAGGTGGCGCAGTCCATAGCCTCGTCAGCGTCCTGCTTGGGGATGAGGATGGCGTTGGCATCCTGGGGAGCACCGGTGCGCACAGTTACGTAACCGCCGGCAGCCTGTATCTTGTCGAAAGCGGAGCGGTCAACCATGCAGTCCTTGATAACGGGGAAGGCAGCCGAACGCCAGGGTTCTACGGTGATGACGTCGCCGTCGTTGAAGCGGCGCATGTAGAGCTGGCAGGTGGTGGCACCTGTTTCGGTTTTGCCGTGGGGTGTGCCGTTGATGTAGAGCGAGCACATGCCGCAGATACCTTCGCGGCAGTCGTGGTCGAAGACGAAAGGTTCTTTGCCCTCTTCAATGAGTTCCTCGTTGAGGATGTCGAGCATTTCGAGGAAGGAAGTGTCGTCGGGGATGTCGTGCATTTCGCGCGTATCGAAGTGGCCCGCATCCTGAGGTCCGTTCTGCTTCCAGTATTTGATGGTGAATGATATATTCTTAGCCATGGCTTAATTAGTTCTTATAGTTACGGGTTTTAACTTCAATAGCTTCGTACTTGAGGGGCTCCTGATACTTCACGGGATCCTTGTCCTCGCCCTGGTATTCCCAGCAGCTAACGTAGAAGCAGTTCTTGTCGTCGCGCTTGGCTTCGCCTTCTTCCGTCTGGTGTTCTTCGCGGAAGTGGCCGCCGCAGGATTCTTCACGGTTGAGGGCGTCGATGGCGATGAGCTGGCCCATGGTGATGAAGTCGTTGAGGCGGAGGGCCTTGTCGAGCTCGATGTTTACACCTTCCAGTTCGGGGATGAAGAGGTTGGTCTCGAATTCCTTGCGGATTTCCTTGAGCTTGCCGAGTGCGGTCTGGAGACCTTCCTTCGTGCGGGCCATGCCGACGTATTCCCACATGACGTGGCCGAGTTCCTTGTGGATGCTGTCCACGGACTTCTTGCCCTTGATGCCCATGAGGTGCTTGATGCGGTCCTGAACGGCCTTTTCGGTGGCCTTGAATTCGGGCAGGTCGGTAGAGAAGCGGGGAACGGTGATCTGGTCGCTGAGGTAGTTCTGGATGGTGTAGGGGAGCACGAAGTAACCGTCGGCCAGACCCTGCATGAGGGCGGAGGCACCGAGGCGGTTGGCACCGTGGTCGGAGAAGTTGCACTCACCGATGGCGAAGAGGCCGGGGATGTTGGTGGAGAGTTCGTAGTCTACCCAGAGTCCGCCCATGGTGTAGTGGATGGCGGGGTAGATCATCATCGGGTTGTAGTACTTCACGCCGTTCACCTCGCGGGCGAGTTCGCCGGGGTTCACGTCGGTGATTTCTTCGTACATGTCGAAGAGGTTGCCGTAGCGCTGGAGCACCTGGTCGATGCCGAGGCGGTTGATGGCTTCGGAGAAGTCGAGGAATACGGCGAGGCCGGTGTTGTTCACGCCGAAGCCGGCATCGCAGCGTTCTTTGGCGGCGCGGCTGGCCACGTCGCGGGGCACGAGGTTACCGAAGGCGGGATAACGACGCTCCAAGTAGTAGTCGCGGTCTTCTTCGGGGATGTCGCTGCCCTTGATTTCGCCCTTCTGGAGCTTCACGGCATCTTCTTTCTTCTTGGGCACCCAGATGCGGCCGTCGTTGCGGAGCGACTCGGACATGAGGGTGAGCTTCGACTGCTTGTCGCCGTGAACGGGGATGCAGGTGGGGTGAATCTGTACGTAGGCGGGGTTGGCGAAGTAGGCTCCCTTGCGGTAGGCTGCGATGGCTGCGGAGCAGTTGCAACCCATGGCGTTGGTGGAGAGGAAGTAGGTGTTGCCGTAACCACCGGTGGCGAGTACGACAGCATGGGCAGCGAAGCGTTCGAGCTTGCCGTTCACGAGGTTGCGGGCAATGATACCGCGAGCGCGGCCGTCGACGATGACTACATCCTGCATTTCATAGCGGCAGAAGAGCTTCACGGTGCCGGCGTTTACCTGGCACATGAGGGCGGAGTAGGCACCGAGGAGGAGCTGCTGGCCCGTCTGGCCTTTGGCATAGAAGGTACGGCTCACTTGCACACCACCGAAGGAACGGTTGGCCAGGAGGCCGCCGTATTCACGGGCGAAGGGAACGCCCTGGGCAACGCACTGGTCGATGATGTTGGCGCTGACTTCGGCGAGGCGGTATACGTTGGCTTCGCGGGCACGGTAGTCGCCACCCTTCACGGTGTCGTAGAAGAGGCGGTAAACGGAGTCGCCGTCGTTCTGGTAGTTCTTAGCAGCGTTGATACCGCCCTGTGCGGCAATGGAGTGGGCGCGGCGGGGAGAGTCTTGGATGCAGAAGTTGAGCACCTTGAAGCCCATTTCGCCGAGCGAAGCGGCTGCGGAAGCACCAGCCAAACCGGTACCCACAACGATGATGTCGAGCTTACGCTTGTTGGCGGGGTTCACCAGCTTCTGGTGAGCTTTATAGTTGGTCCACTTTTCGGAAATAGGACCTTCGGGGATTTTGGAATCTATATTAGCCATAATTTTTCTTGATTATTAGTTGTGTGGAGTAAAGGGGCGGTGTGTAGGCGGTGCGGGCGTTGGGTTTGCCGTTCCGTCGTTTCCGTCCGTAGGCTTAGCAGGCAGAGCAGGCAGCTGCGCAGCATCCGCCGCAGAGAGCGAACTTGAGGGCTACTACTGCAAAGAGGAGCATCAGCACGGTTACGTATACGTTGCCGATGACGCGCCAGCGGTTGAACCAGATCTTACCGCTCCAGCCCAGAGTCTGCAGTGCGCTCCAGAAACCGTGGGTCATGTGGAACCAGATGGCGGCAAACCATACGAGGTAGAGCACCGTGAAGACGGGGCAGCTGAAGGTGTAGGCGATGAGGGCGTAGCCATCGCTTGCGCTGGACACTTCGTTCACGAAGGGCATGCCGTCGTTTACGAGTTCGGCAAACATCATGTTGTACCAGAAGTTGTAGAGGTGCAGCAGCAGGCCGAGCACTACGATAATGCCGAGCACGAACATGTTCTGCGAAGCCCATTCTACCTTTTCAGGCTTGTTGGTAACAGCATAGCGGTTGTTGCCGCGCGCCTTACGGTTTTGCAGCGTAAGGATGATGGCATAGATGAAGTGCAGGGCAACCAGCACAGCCAAGCCGCCCGTAGCAGCCACAGCATACCAGTTGGCACCGAGCATTTCGCACACCATGTTGTAACCTTCTTCGGAGAAGAGAGCCACCAGGTTCATGCAACCATGAAACGTGAGGAACAGAATGAGCGCAATGCCGGTTACCGACATGATTACCTTCCGTCCGATGGATGAATTAGTTAACCACATAAAGTTGATTTTGAATTAAGTTGATATTGTAGATTGTTAGAAGTGTAAAAGATAGGTT
Organism: Bacteroidales bacterium; assembly: GCA_004552195.1. The sequence continues at coordinate 18,727 of SFPC01000027.1, forward strand.
AGGAGGTCGTTTTTCCCCATAAATGAGGAAAAGGGCTTTGTCCCTGCAAAAGTAGAAGAATTTATTTGCTTTTGCTAATGTTTGTTGGCGAAAAAACTTGGCTTCTCGTCGCTTTCGGGGGAGAAAATCTCTTTTCTTTTCAACTTTTTTGTATTTCCCGGTGAGGAAGCGGTGCGCCGCGGTCATAGCCGAAGCTATCGATCCGCCTTTTTACCGGTGGCGTCGGGCGGTCCGGAAAGGGCAGAAACGGCATTGTCATCGCATCCCGCCCTTTCGTCCGAAGAAGTAGCCACGTCGGGGTTGTACCTCCTCCTCCATCGGTTTTTTGTTCAGTTCGGGGTAAGCGATGCGCGTGTGGTAGATGGTTTTGAGGCTCTCCACGAGCACACGTTTGGCCTCGGCGATGTCGCGGAAGGTGATGGGACATTCGCGGAAGTAGCCTGCCTGCACCTGTCCGTCGACGATGCGGTTTACCAGTTCCTTCAGATTTTCCTCCGTCACCTCTTTGAGCGAGCGTGAGCTGGCCTCTACGGCGTCGCACATCATCAGGATGGCCTGTTCGCGGGTGAAGGGGTTGGGACCCGGGTAGGTGAAGAGCATGCTGTCGGGTTCCTGTCCCTCATGCTTGTTTTTCCATTGGATGTAGAAATACTTGGCCATCGATGTGCCGTGGTGTGTGGAGATGAAGTCGCGTATCACCTTCGGTAAATGGTATTTCTCGGCCAGTCGCAGCCCTTCGCGCACGTGGCTGATGATAATTTCCGCCGACCGCTCCTCTGTGAGCTCGTCGTGCGGGTTCACGCCCGTTTGGTTCTCCGTGAAGAAAGCCGGGTTGAGCATCTTGCCGATGTCGTGGTAGAGTGCGCCCGTTCTGACGAGCTGCGGCTTCGCGCCAATCTTGTCAGCCACTTCCGCTGCCAGGTTGGACACCTGCAAGGAGTGGACAAATGTGCCCTGTGCCACCTTCGACATGCGCCGGAGGATGGTATTGTTCGTGTTCGACAGCTCTACGAGCGTCACGCTGCTGGTAAAGCCGAACAGTTTCTCAATCATGTACATCAGAGGGTAGGCAAAGAGCAGGAGTACGCCGTTGACGCCTATATATATATATAAGGAGCGGTCTAAGTGTTCCAGGTCGATGCCCTGTGCCAGATCGTAGCCCAGCATGACCACCATGCCGGCCAGCGAAATCTCCAGCACGACGCGCAGCAGCTGCGACCGTTCCGTCAGGTCCTTCAGTGCGCTGATGGCCGTCATGCCTGCCACGAACTGCACCACGAGAAACTCGTAGTTGCTGTGCAGGGCGAACGACGAGAGTATTGTGGAGCACACCATGGCCATGAAGGCCGTGCGGGAGTCCATGAAGATGCGGATGAAGATGGGCACCATGGCATAGGGCACCATGTAGACGTTGAAGAACTTGTGGTCCACCATCAGGTAAGTGATGATGGGGAAGATGGCGATGAGCGATGTGAGCAGCAGAATGCTGTGGGGTGAGCGCAGGTAATCGCGGCGGAACAACCGGAGGTAAAGGGCGAAGGCCGCCAGGACGCACGAAACGAAGATGATCTGCCCTGCCATAATCCACCAGAAGCCTTCTGAGGGGTCGTTGCGGCGCAGGGTTTCGTGTTCAAAGGATTTGAGGATTTGGTACTGTTCTGCCGAAACAATCTCACCCCGGTCGATGATGCGTTGCCCACTCTGCACCATGCCTGAGGCGGGCGATACCGACGCGAGCACATCCTCGCGGGCAGCGGTTGTTTTCATGCTGTCGACGAGCAGGTTCGGTTCCAAGTATTTGTTGAGGTTGCAACGCGCCATCACCTCGCGCGGAAATGCCACTGTGTCGGCGTGCATAATCAGCTCGTAGGCCGAGCGCGTGGAGTAGAGTTCGCCGAGTGGGCGGCTGATGGCTTCCGTGCCCTGTACGAGGCGGATGCCCGGAGTCAGCTCCTGCGCCATTTTCGACAGCTGTTCTGCTGCCACGATGCCCGCGCTGTACACCTCGGAGAGTTTCTGCTCGATGTGGGGCAGGTAGCGTGCGGGCACGTCCTTGAATTCGCCATGCATGAAGTCGGAGCGGAAGGCATTGATTTGCCGTTGACCTATCGTTTTGTCCTCTGAGAAAAACGGCATGAACTGGCGCAACGCGCTATCCTGCTCCTCTTCCACCTCGGCGCGGGTCTTGTAGATGGGAAAGTCGAAGGTGGCGATGAGCGAGTTGTAACGCCAGGGGCGGCCCTGCTCGTATTCGTAGCCGGACTTCGTTTCGCGCGGTAGGAAGTAGACGAGCAACGCCACTACGACGATGAGTGAGCCGGCCAGTGTGATGCGGCCTTCGAGTTTTGACTTTTTGTGGTTGCTTTCGGTGGTCATGGCTGTAGGCTTATTTTAATGAGATAATGTACAATGTATAATGTATAATGAGGAGCTGCGCCTTGATTTAATTATAATGGTGGCAGAGCCGATGTCATGGCCGTAGGCTTCATTATACATTATACATTGTACATTATACATTCAAAATTATTCATTTTTCTCTGCGCAGCGGATAGTTGCCGCGCAGACTTTCAAAAAGTTCGGGATGCGCTTTCAGCGCAAGGAAGTCGCGTGTGGGGTCGTAGCGGTGCAGGGCCTCGCAGCTCGTATTTGCTGCTGCCCCTTCGGGGAAGTAGCGGTAACCGGCCGGCAGGGCAGGCGGAACCACCCGTTCGTAGCAACGGCTGTCGAGCTCGAAGTGGCGCACGATGTGTTCTAAGGCCATGCGTGTGCCGGTTGCCTTGCCGTCGGCACTGTAGCCCGCAATGTGCGGCGTGCCGAGGAACACGAGGCTGAGCAGTTCGCGGTCAATGTTCGGCTCGTTCTCCCACGTGTCGATGACCGCCGTGCGCAGTCTTCCCTCGCGGAGGGCGGCTTTCAGGGCCTGCGTGTCGGCCACCTCGCCCCGGCTCGTATTGAAGAGCACCGCTCCCGGTTTCAGCAGGGACAGCAGGCGGGCATCGGCCAGGTGGTATGTGGGGTGCGGCGTCGGTGCATGCGTCAGCGGCGTGTGGAAACTGATGATGTCGCACTGCGGTGCCATCTCCTTCAAAGGGAGAAAAACTTCGTGCGGCTCCCTTTCGGCGCGCGGAGGGTCGCAGCGCAGGATGCGGCCGAAGCCCAGGCGTCGCGCCATCCGCTCCACGGCAGTGCCCACATGGCCTGCGCCCACGATGCCCAGCGTCAGACGGCTGAACACCGTCTTGTCCGGTTCGCCGGCTACCTCTTCGGCTCGCGTGAGCGGTTCTTCACTCCAGCAACCGTGTGCGCTGAGCAGCAGCAGGGCACATTCCACATACTGCGCCACGCTCCCGGCATTGCACCCCGGGCAGTTGGCCCAGTCTATGCCCTTTGCCGCCAAATAGTCTGTGTCTATGTGGTCGAAGCCTATCGTTGCGGTGGCTATAAACTGAACGCGCGAACCCTCTAAGAGTTCGCGGTTGCAGTGGGTGCGTGTGCGCACAATCAGCGCGTCGGCCTCGCGCACGTCATCGGGCCCGATGGCTGCGCCGTCTACGTATGTCACGTTGCCCAGCTCTTCGGCGAGGCCGCGCATATAGGGTATTTTGGAGTCAATTAGCAGGTGCATGTGTAGAAGTATATAAGTTGAGAGTTTATAGTTTATACGGTCACCATGCAGTGCTTATTCACTCGCTCAGTGACTATCCTTATAAGCTTTAACTATAAACTTTCAACTATAAGCTTGCGACTCATTCTATTATCTCAATTTCGCATCCTGCGGGTTGCGCAGTCCGCGTGCTCCGGTGAGGAATGCTTTCGCCGTGCCGAAGTTCAGGTTCATGTCCAGGCGAACGGGCAGGTGGTTCTTGTCGTCCGTGATGTAGAACGTAACGATGTCCTTCTCCTTTCCCTCCTTATTCTTCTCCACGAAGGAAAACACGAGGCAGCGGTAGGTGGTGTTGGAGTTTTCCATCTTGAAATTCTTCTTGCCCCGGTAGATGATGGCTTTCCACTCGCAGTCGTGTCCGTCGGCCATGAGGAAGTTGATGCGGTGGCCCACCTTCATGCCCTCGGCCGAGAAAGAGCGCGCCCGCATGAGCATGCTAATCATGTCGAAGGCGCAGTATTTGCTGCTGTGGCTGCTGAATTTCGGCTCGTTGTTGTTGCGTTGGTAACGCATCTTTACGGCACACTTGCCCGAGGGATAGGAATACCACACCTCGTTCTTGCGGTACGTGTCGCCCTCGAATGCCTTTTTCACATAGTATTTCGGCACGAGGTCGAGGCCCGTGTAAGCCATCAGCGTGTCGCGCATGACGAAGATGCGGTCCGCCTTTTTCGAGCCGCGCGTGATGAGATACGAGCGGTAGGCCGGCTCGCCGCCATAGGTGGTTTGCGTGGTATTCATCGAGGCGGTGCCCACTTTTATCCAGACAAATTTCCAGTTGAAGTAAAGGTCGTAAATCAGGGTCTCGCCGCTTTTGAACGCAAAGTTCTTGGAGGAACATTGGGCTTGGGCTTCCGCTCCGCCAAGAAGCAGGAAGCAGAGCAGCATGAGGGTTTTCAGTGTTTTCATTGTTGTGGTATGTTGTAGCAAGTGGGTTGATGAGGATTATTTTGTCGAGTGGCGTGGCGAACAGCCGGAACGGCTATCCCCGTTTCTGCCTTTCGCGTTCCGCATTGCGGTTCTTGGGCGTTTTTTTGGCATCGGCTTTCTGCTTCACCAGCTCCTGCGGCTTCTGTCGGAAGCGCGGCGTGTCGCCGAGCCGCCACGTTTGTTCGATGTCCCAGTTGGCGCGGATGGTCAGCTTCTGCGGAAAATAGTACACCTCTTCCGCCTGCCGGTCCTCGGCGTAGCATCCTTCGTCCCAGCGACCGTTTTGGTTGCGGTCGTTGAACAGGCGCACGTACACCTCGCCTGGGTCGAGATAGAAGAAGTCGGCGCGTCCGTTCGGGGCGGCCAGTTGCCGCTTCACCTTGTCGCCCGCTCCGATAAGCTGCACCACGGCGGTGGAGTCGGCGTCGGGGATGATGAGGAAGAGCGAGCCGTAGTTTTCCGGGCCGGAAATGCTGAATTTCGTGTCGTAGGGATTGTTCACCTTGTCCGACAGGCTCGTGATGCAAGCCGAGTCCACGTTGAGCACATAGTTCTGCCCGGGTCGCCACGCCCCGCGCAGCGTGTAGTTCAGCAGCGAGAGCGTGTCGCGCTCCACGCGGCAGGCCACCTCCTTGTAAGTGCTGTCCACTTGCAGGAAGAGGTGGAAGGCGGCGGTGTCCATGCGCAGGGCCGGCTCCGCCAGGCGAAAATGTATGTTCTGGTCCGGCGCCAGGGTAGCGGTTCGGTCAAAATCCACCTTCAGCGGTGTGGCCGGAGGCGTTTCCTGAGTGAAGTCCCCCCGTTTGTGGCGTTTCTCCAGCTTCTTCTGCCATTTCTCCAATTCCTCCTCGCGGAGTTTCTTCCGTTTATCCGCGTTCAGTCGCGGAATGAGTTCCAGCGTGTCCGTCTGCAGGTACGGAATGCTCACCGAGTCGTTCGTGGCATCGTACGTTAGCTCCAACCGCAGCGTGTCCTGTTCGATGAGGAGCGAGTCGCGCAGCCAGTAAGTCAGCGTGTCGCAGCCCGCGTTGTGCTCCATGAGGAAAGCGTCGTTGCTGTCGAAGTTTAGTCCGCGCAGCGTAGGCAGCTGGGTGGAGGGTGCTGTGAAGAAAAGTTTGAACCATTCCGGTTCGCGTTGCGTTTTCAGCAGCTGGCGCGTCAGGTTCTTCTCCGTGAAAGCCAGCAGCACCACGTCGTCGGGCAAGTAGTGCGTGTAAGGCACGGTCTTGATGGTGTCAATCCGTACGGTGTCCGCCCAGAGCGTGTCCTGCCGCACGTCGGGGAAGGAAGTCGGCACAATGGTGTCGCGGTTCCACGCCAGCATTTCACCTTTCGTGTAGCGGAAATCGCCGTCCATATCCTTCAGCGCGTAAATGCGGTATTTCCCCCTTGCCACCCCTTTCACCACAAAGTGGCCCGAACCGTCGGTCCGTGCCACGCGGTCGAAGGGCACGGCCGTGAAAGCCGAGTCCGCCAGGTTGGCGTGGAGCCCCACTAAGACGCCTTTCACCGGTTCCAAGTTCTCCGCCGCCAATACGTAGCCCGATACTTCCATCGTGTCGGCCTCTTGTCCCGTGGAGAAGTAGTAAGTGAAATTGCCTAAGGGGTTGCCCTCGTTGTTGTCCACGATGGCATCGCTGAAGTCGATGGTATACGTCGTGTTCTCCTTCAGCGAGTCGAGCAGTTCGATGGAGATGTGTCGGCTCGAGGTCTTGATTTCCGGCATTTCGATTTGCGGCGGCGAGATGGTCACCTTTTCCTGCGCATTCTCCACCTTAATCAGCTCGTCGAAGGTGATGGTCACCTTCTTTACCTGCTGCTGCCGCGCCCCCATGGCCGGCTGCATGGAAACGATTTTCGGGGGTGTTTCGTCGTAGGGCCCGCCGTCGGGTCCGCTTCCCGGGTTGGCGCACGAAACGAGCGACGCCAGCACAAGGCAAAGTAGGAGGATGGGGTTATATTTCACAGAAATCTGCAATATAGTTTAGAGTTTAAAAGTTTATAGTTGAAAAGTTGATAAGAAAAGTTTGTGGTGGAGAGTCTAAAGCTGATAAGAAATGAGTGGAAGGTTTGTAGTGGAAGAGTTGATGCGGTTGCTATGAAGCGCATAATCATCCGCTCAATGACTATCCTTATAAGCTTTAAACTCTCAACTTTCAACTATAAACATTCACTTCATCCTCTCAGAGGAACTTCAGCACCTCTTCCATCACCTCGCGGTTGTTGCAGAGGCGCGGCACTTTGTGCTGTCCGCCCAGTTTTCCCCGGCTCTTCAGCCAGTCGTGGAACAGTCCCTTGCGTGTCGCAATCACTTCCGGCATCTGCAACGTGATGTCCTTGTAGCGTTTTGCCTCATAGTCCGAGTTCACTGTTTGGAGAGCCTTGTCAAGCAGTTCGGTAAAGCGCGCGAGGTCGGCGGGAGCCTTTTCAAACTCAATGACCCACTGGTGGCGGCATTTACCCTCGCCGTCCATGAACACCGGGGCGGCGGTGTACTCGTTGACCACGGCACCCGTTTCGCGGCAGGCCGCCTGCAGTCCTTTTTCCGCATTGTCCACAATCAGCTCTTCGCCAAAAGCATTGATAAAGCTCTTCGTGCGTCCGCTGATGATGAACTTGTAAGGCCGGACCGAGGTGAAGCGCACCGTATCGCCTATCATGTACCGCCAAAGTCCGCAGGAAGTGGAGATGACCATGGCATAATTGCGTCCTGTTTCTACCTCCCATAGCGGGAGCAGCGAGGGTTCGGGCTTGTCTAACTCCTCCAAGGGAATGAACTCGTAGAACACGCCGTAGTCCAGCATGAGCAGCATTGCCGGGTCCGCCGGGTCGTTTTGCAGTCCGAAGAAACCCTCCGAAGCATTGTACGTTTCCATGTAGTGCATCCCCCCGTGGCGTATCAGGCGGCGGTACTGTTCGCGGTAAGGCGTGAATGCCACCCCGCCGTGGAAGAACACCTCCAAGTGGGGCCACACCTGGTCGATGCTCTCCTTGCCTGAGAGCTCCAGCACGCGGGTCAGCACCGCCATCATCCACGACGGTACGCCCGAGAGGTTCGTTACCTTTTGCTTCATGGCGATGTGTGCAATGCGGTCGCGCTTCTCCTCGAAGTCAGCCAGCAGTGCCACCTGTTTGGGCGGTGTGCGCACCACGTTCACCAGCGGATTGATATTTTCAATCAGGATGGCGCTGAGGTCGCCCACGAGCGAGCCCGGCAGGTTATAGTTCGGGGCGTGCGAGCCGCCGAGTATGAGTGCGCGTCCATCGAAGATGCGGCTTTGCGGGTTATTATGCAGATACAAGGCCACGGCATCCGTTCCGCCGGCGTAGTGCGTGTCCTTCAGTCCCTGCGGACTGACGGGGATGAACTTGCTTTTGTCCGCCGTGGTGCCCGACGATTTGGCGTACCACTTGACCTTTCCGGGCCAGAGCACGTTGGGTTCACCGTGGCGCATTTGGTCGATGTAGCCCTTCAGTTCCTCGTAAGAATTGAGCGGCACTTTGGCCGCAAACTCCTCGTAGCTGTGTATCGAGGCATATTGGTAGCGATGTCCCCACTGCGTGTCCGCCGCCTGCTGCAGCAGTCTGTGCAACACCCCGCGCTGAATGTCTTCAGCGTGTGCGGCATAGCGTTCGATGGCGCGGACACGTCCTTTGAAGAAGGGGCGAATGATAGGAGTGATGCTCATAATGGGGGCAAAGATAGTGCAAGGCGAGAGCAAAGAAAAGAAAAGCCGCAGGATTTTCGTTTCTTAGCCGAGCCGCCGCCTATCTTGGCGAAGCAAAGTCGTGCAAGGCGAGAGCAAAGAAAAGCAAAGCCGCAGGATTTTCGTTTCTTTGCCGAGCCGCCGCCTATTCACCAATGTATAATTAGGACTGCGCCGTAGAAACAAAGTGACAACACAAGATGACTATCATAAAGTTGTTCTATGTTCTGCAGGTTGTTGTCAAGAAACGGCGCAGCCCTAATTTTAAATTGTAAATTCTAATTAATTCATGCCCCTCCTTTGAGGATGCGTTTGATATCGTTGAGTTTGTTCAGTGCTTCCAATGGCGTGAGGTTGTTGACGTCGAGGTGGAGGAGTTCGTCGCGTATTTGCGTCAGCACAGGGTCGTCGAGCTGGAAGAAGCTGAGTTGCACGCCTTGGTCGGTGCGGGTGTTGCTTTCAGCACGTGGCTTGGCGGCTCCGGCCTGTGCACCGGCAGACTCCAGGTCCTGCAAAATCTGTTCGGCGCGTTTCACGATGGTGGGCGGCATGCCGGCAAGGCGTGCCACGTGGATGCCGAAGGAGTGCTCCGAACCACCGCGTTGCAGTTTGCGCAGGAAGACCACCTTGCCGTTCACCTCACGCACGGACACGTTCCAGTTCTTGATGCGCGGAAAGTGTTTCTCCATCTCGTTGAGTTCGTGGTAGTGCGTAGCGAAGAGCGTGCGGGCATGCGCCTGCGGATTTTCGTGGATGTGCTCCACGATGGACCAGGCTATGGATATGCCGTCGTAAGTAGACGTGCCGCGCCCCAGTTCGTCGAAGAGCACGAGCGAACGCTCCGTGAGGTTGTTCATGATGTTGGCGGCTTCGGTCATCTCCACCATAAACGTGCTCTCCCCCACCGAAATGTTGTCGCTGGCACCGACACGGGTGAAGATTTTGTCGACCACGCCGATTTGGGCCGCCTCTGCGGGTACGAAGGAGCCTATTTGGGCCAAGAGGGTGATGAGTGCCGTCTGGCGGAGCAGGGCACTTTTACCCGCCATGTTCGGTCCGGTGACGATGATGATTTGCTGTTTCTTGGTGTCCAGCTCCACGTCGTTGGGCGTGTAGTCCTCGCCGGGAGGCATGAGGGTTTCGATGACCGGGTGGCGGCCTCCGCGAATGTGGAGGGCAAGTCCTTCGTCGACCACGGGTCGCACGTAATGTCGCTCTCGGGCCACGGCAGCGAGGCTTTGCAGCGCATCAAGCCGGCTGAGGGCTGAGGCATCCGCCTGGAGGGGGGCAACGAAGCGGGCCACTTCTTGGACGAGTTCGAGGAAGAGGCGCGCTTCGAGGTCGAGGATGCGGTCCTCCGCACCGAGTATCTTGTCCTCGTACTCCTTGAGTTCCTGTGTGATGTAGCGTTCGGCCTGTGCGAGGGTCTGCTTGCGCACCCATTCCTGCGGCACTTTGTCCTTGTACGTGTTGCGCACTTCGATGTAGTAGCCGAATACGTTGTTGAACCCAATTTTCAGGCTGGGAATACCCGTGGCGTCGATTTCGCGTTGCTGGATGGTGAGCAGGTAATCCTTGCCCGAAGAAGAAATGTGTCGGAGTTCGTCAAGCTCGGGGTCCACCCCGTCGGCAATGACGCCGCCTTTGGCCACGAGCAGGGGCGGATCCGGTTGCAAGGTGCGTTTGATGCGGTCGCTCAGGGCGGTGAGTGCGTCGAGCTTCTCCCCTACCCCTTTGATGGCTTGGCTCTCGGCGTGGGTGCAGGCATATTTGAGCAGCGCGGTGCTTTCGAGTGCGGCGCGCAGCTGTTGCAGTTCGCGAGGGTTGACCCTGCCGACGGCCACACGGGAGACAATGCGTTCCATGTCGCCGATTTTGGGCAGCTCCATCTCACAGAGTTCGCGGAAGTCAGGGTGCTTGAAGAAACATTCCACGCCGTCGAGCCGCTCTTCGATTTGCGGCACGGAGCGCAGGGGGAAAATGACCCACCGGTGGAGCATACGTGCCCCCATGGGGGTGAGTGTGCGGTCGATGACCTGAAGGAGCGAGGTGCCCCCCTCGGCCATGGGCGCGGTGAGTTCGAGGTTGCGTGTGGTGAAGCGGTCGAGGCGCACGTAACGGTCTTCCTCGATGCGTCGCAGGGCGGTGATGTGCGCCGTCTGCGTGTGTTGCGTCATCTCTAAGTAGCACAGCACGGCTCCGGAGGCAATCAGTCCATCCTTGAGGTGGTCCACACCGAAGCCTTTCAGGTTGCGCACCTGAAAGTGGCGGGTGAGCCGTTCGTGTGCCGTTTGTGCGGTAAAAGCCCAGTCGTCCAGTTCAAAAATAAAGTATTTAGTGCCGTACAGTCCCTCGAAGCGTCCGCGCATTCCGTGCTGTATGAGCACCTCTTTGGGAGCAAATCCCGCGAGGAGCTTGTCGGCATATTCGGCAGTGCCCTCTGCCACGAGGAACTCGCCGGTCGAGATGTCGAGGAAGGAAATGCCCACGGCCTTGGCCCCGAAATAGATAGAGGCTAAGAAGTTGTTCTCCTTGGCCGCCAGCACATTGTCCGTCATGGCTACGCCCGGTGTGACCAGTTCGGTGATGCCTCGCTTCACGAGTTTCTTTGTCAATTTGGGGTCTTCGAGCTGGTCGCAGATGGCCACGCGGTGTCCGGCGCGGATGAGCCTTGGCAGGTAGGTGTCGAGCGCGTGATAGGGAAATCCGGCCATTTCGGTGGAAGCCTGTCCTTTGTTGTTCCTGCGTGTCAGCGTGATGCCCAGGACCTGTGCGGCCACGACGGCATCATCGGCGTAGGTTTCGTAAAAGTCGCCACACCTGAAGAGCAGCAGTGCGTCCGGGTTCTTCGCCTTGAGGTCGTAGAACTGCTTCATCATGGGTGTAAGTTCGGGAGTAGACATAGTGAAGAGGAAAAGTAAGGGTTAAGTGTCAAGCGTGCGCCGTTTCCGGCTTTGGCTTCGTGGATACGATTGACACTTAACCCGATAAAGAAAGTACCCCCACTGAGAATCGAACTCAGATCACTGCTTTAGGAGAGCGGTGTTCTATCCATTGAACTATGAGGGCGTTTGTGCGTGCAAAGATAGTGCAAGGCGAGCGCAAAGCAAAATGCAAAGCCTT
>SFPC01000028.1 GCA_004552195.1 Bacteroidales bacterium
GAAGCGCACCTCATCGAAGGCGTTGCAGGGCATCACCGCCATGCGGATGGGTAAGCTTCTCCGCCGCTTGGGAGCGGAGAAACAGCATCGCCGCTTGGGCAACCGCTATGCCGTGGTGTATCAATGAGTGCGGAGCATGGCGGCGTATCTTCCTGTTCCGGCTGCCCATCGGCCATTATTCCATCTCCTATTACATAACAAGTCTGACGACAACTGGCCGTTTAATTCATCTGTCTCTTCTGTACATATTAGGAGAAAGTGTCATTTTACCGATCCATAATATGGGAAAAGGTCTAATTCAGCTATGCTTTACAGGCAAGAGTTTGTTTATAACCTCATAACCTCAGCCCTCATAACCTCCGAAACAAAAATATTCATAATGTAGCCCGAGGATATTGTCTTTTCAATCGTTATTGCGTAATTTGCGTAACGCAATTAACGCAATGATATGACAGTAAGACTGAACAGCCGGTGAAAGCTGTGTTCGGAAACCGCATTTGTGCGGGGAAAACAGCCGGACTCTTGTCATCGCCTTGTCTGGTGAATTTTTCAATCATGAAACTGCTTCAGGCAGGCAGAGGCACAACTTTTTGCCGCCACATACCCCATGGTCCAGGCAGCCTGAAGGTTGAAGCCGCCCGTGATGGCATCCACATCCGCCACCTCTCCCGCAAAGTAAAGGCCGGGGTGGCGTTTGCACTCCAGCGTTGCGGGATGTAGTTCCGTCAGAGCCACTCCGCCGCAGGTGACGAACTCCTCCTTGTAAGGATTACGCCCCGAAATCTGGAAAACGTGGTTCGTCAGTTGTGCGGCCATCCGCCGCAGCGTTTTCGGCAGCTGGCCGTTCTTAAAAGTGCGATCTTTCGCCATGGCAGCGTATTCAAGCAAGCTTGAACGCTGCTCATTTGGCTTAACGAAATCGTTCTTAAAAGTGCGATTTCTCGCCATGGCAAAGCTAAAACAAGTTTTGCTTTGCTCATTTGGCTTAACGAAATCGTTCCAGCGCATCTCCGCCGACAGATGCAGGCTTTGCAACAAGAAATGCCACAACCGGCGGTTCAGCACCGTCGGCCATACGTTGCCCACCTGTTTCGCCCCGTTTTGGCGGGCCAACTCGTTTATCAACATCCCAGCTTCCTCCTCATTCATATCCCCCAGCCAGTTGATGGAAATCTCCGCCCGGTAGTCCCGTTCGTGTAACAGGCGTGCGGCATAGGCCGACAGCTTCAGCATAGCCGGGCCGCTCAGCCCCAAGTGCGTGATGAGCAATGCCCCCTGCGCTTTCATTTTTGTGCCTGTGAACCGCACGGAGGCGTTCTCCACCACCGTTCCCGAGAGTGCGCGCAGCCCCTCGTCCTCCACCGTTACGCTGAACAGCGACGGCACCGGCTCCACCAGCTCCAAGCCGAGCGGTTGCAGGAACGAAAGGCCCGCCTTTCGCGGACTGCCTCCCGTGGTGACCACCACCGTGTCGAACCATTCCGCCGGCCGGTTGTCGAAAGCCAACCGGTAGCCTCCCCCTTCTGCCGGGCATATTTCCTTCACCCCCTGTTCGCAGTGGAGCTTCACGCCGCTGCGCCGCATGGCAGCCAGCAGCGTCTGTACAATCTCGTCCGCCCGTTGCGATGCCGGAAACACGCACTCGTCCGTTTGCGTGACCAGCTCCACCCCTTCCCGTTCAAACCACGCCATTGTTTCTTCGTGGCCAAACTCGCGGAGCAAACGCTTCATCAGCCGGTGCCCCCGTGGGTACACCACTTCAAGGCTCCTCACCCCGGCGAACGAATTCGTCAGGTTACAGCGCCCCCCTCCCGTCAGCGCCACCTTAGCCAGCGGCTTCTTCATCCGTTCAAACACGTGGATGTCCGCCTCCGGCAGTCTGCGCGCCGTTTCAATTGCCGCAAAGCAGCCTGCTGCCCCGGCACCGACAATTGCTACCCGTCTTTGTGTCATCATCAGCCGTCGTTATCTCCAAATCACCACTACGCTGTCCGCCTTCACCCTTGCTTTCAGGAAAGCCTCCAGCCGTTTACGTTCCTCTGCTCCCGTCTTCTTGTTGCCAGCCGCTTCCACCATGGCCGCCACGTAGCGGCAGGTCAGTGCCGTGTCCGTCCGTTGTTCCATCACGTTGGCCAGACACACCCTCTTCACCTGTGGGAACAGTGCCTTCAGCTCCTGTCCCATCTCCCCTGCCAGTTGTTCGTAGCGCGTATAGTTGTTCAGCCGGGCGTGCAGTTCGTTGTTGCGTGTCGATAGTTCCAGCAGTTGTTTCTTCTCCTCTGTCATCGCCTTGTTCTCCGCGTTCAGTTCGTGGAGCAGCATCAGTGCGCTGTCGCTCTGTTCCCCTTGGATAACCAACAGCGCATAGCCCTTCATCCCGTAGTCCTCCATGCGCCGCTCCGCATCCGCCATTTTCGCCGCCGTAATCTCCCGTCCCACGGCCACTACCTTCAGTTCCAGGCTGTCCTTGTTCACCTCGTGTGAGATAATTTGCGTGCCTGTGCCCGAAAGTTCCTTTTTGATAAAGCGGTTCACGTTGTTGTCGAACAGGCTATCCTTGATCATGCCGGCGGTCATGAATACCGAAGGCAGGATGGTAAAGAGTGCCAGCAGCAACGCCACGCGGCGCGTTTTCCGCTCCATCGCGTCCGTTCGGAGGGGTTTGCGATGGAAGTGTAGCAGGCGCACCCCCACGTAGGTCGAGAGACTGATGAACACCGTGTTGATGAAAAACAGGTAGAATGCCCCGAGGAAATACAGGAAATGCCCCGTGGCCAGCCCGTAGCCTGCCGTGCAGAGCGGAGGCATGAGCGCGGTGGCAATGGCCACGCCGGGGATGACGTTACCTTTCCCCTTGGTACACAGGGCGATAAATCCCGCCGCACCGCCGCAGGTGGCAATCAGCACGTCGTAGATGGTCGGCGTGGTGCGTGCCAGCAATTCAGAGCGTGCATCGCTCAGTGGCGTGAGCAAGAAATACACCATGGCCGTCAGCACACTGATGAGCGTGGCCACCCCGAAGTTGCGCGCCGCCCGTTTCAGCAGTTCCAGGTCGCCGATGCCCACGGCCAAGCCCATGCCGATGATGGGGCCCATGAGCGGCGAAACGAGCATCGCGCCGATGATGACCGCCGTAGAGTTCACGTTCAGTCCGAGCGATGCGATGAAGATGGCGAAGATGAGAATCCACAGCGTGGCTCCCCGGAAACTCACTCCGTCGCTGATTTCGCGGATGATTTCTTCTTCGTTCTCCACTTTCCAGTGGAAATACTCCTTGGCTTTGGCTTGCAGGTTGGCGAGGTTGGCAAGGTTCATAGTGGGAAAGTTTATGAGGATAGTGCGATTAGATGCGCAAATGTAGTATTTGACGGGAAGAAACAAGGCATCCCATCGCGGAAAATCTCATTTTCCCTTGTCAAGAGGGGGGGATAACTCCCGGAAGTCCCCGTGAGAGTATCCTGACCCCGGCCGTTCACAAATAGGGGATGATGAAATGCGCCGTCCGGCATCCCATGCCATGCCAGTAGCCTCGGGCACCCTCCACGTTGCCCCGGACATTTTGTGCAGGCGTGAAAAACTGGTTCGACCCGTTAGAGAGGATATCGTTGTAGCCCCGCCAGAAGCGGTAGGCTTCGGCATCTATTTGTGCCACCTTCACCGCCACGGTGTCGCCGGCCAGGAAATACGGCGTATAGATGTTGTTGCTGCCCAGCTTCCTCCCGCGATAGATGGGCAACACGGCAGGGCGTTTCAGCACATTGTCGTCAAAATTCCCCAGATAGGAAGTCAGGAACTGTTTCTCCTTTCCGCCCACGCGGCTGAACAGTTGGTAATAGTTTTTCGTCTCTTCTGGGTCGTTGAGTATGGCATTGACTATGTAGTATGTTTCCTTTCCTTCCGCCCGTTCCAGGTAGAAGCCTTCCACGGCAGGGGCGGCAGGAACGGTCGTGGTAGCTGTGGCACAGTAGTCGCGGTACTCCACGCGGAGATGATAGCTTTTGCCCTCCTTGCCCCTCATCGCGGTGGTGGTATAAACGTAGGGCGGGAAGTACCCTTTGTCATATTTCCCCGTGAGGAACACCGTCGTGTCGCCGTCGCTCACGCTCACTGTGGCCCATTTCACGAGGTAATTGGCCAGGCTGTCTTTCGGCTGCTTGTCCGTCGAAAGCGGCACCGTCTTCGTCACCATTACAACGGGAAATCCCTCCCCTTCAATCCAGCCCTCCACCACCAGTTCTGAACTGTAGGGCTGCCACACGTCGGCATCGCAGCCGGCGAGGAAGGTGATCAGGAAGAGGTAGGGCAGCAGGTGGCGCATAGTAGGTGAGATGAAGGATAAGATGATGGATGGGTTTCAGAGGGCAAGCGCATAGCCCACCGAGGGCAGGATGCCTACGAGGAACGTCATCGGCTGGTAAGCGAAGACACCTGTCTTGTCCGTGGTCAAGGCATAGAAAAGGGCGTTGCGCCGGTTCGTCGCGTTGTAGAGCGAGATGTTCAGGCTGTGACGCAGCCCTTTCCGCCCCGTCCAATGATAGTTTGCCGAAAGGTCCAGGCGGAAGTAGGCCGGCAGCCGGTTCGCATTGTGCGGTCCGTAGTCCACGATGAGGTTACTGTTGAGCAGCGACACGGAGCGTGGGGCGGTGAAAGGCGTGCCCGAAGCCGCCGTCAGTGTGGCACCGTAACTCCAGTGGCCGGAGGGTTTCCATGTAGCCAGTGCGTTCAGTTCGTGTGGACGTTCGTGCGAGGCCGGGAACTCCCTTCCTTCAGCGTAGCCCACAAAGCGGCGTCGGGCGTGGGTATAGGTGTAGCCCACCCAACCCGTCAGTTGTCCCGAACACTTTTGCACCATCAGCGAGGCACCCCAGTTCGTTCCTTTTCCTTGGAGCAGGGAAATGTCTGGTTCGTATTGTTGGCTCACAAAGTCGAATAGGCTGCCGTTGTATTCCATTTGGTGGTACAGCCGTTTCCAGAAAATCTCGCCGCTCAGCCTGTAGCGTCGCCGGGCCAGGTTCGTGGCGGCTGACAGGGCCACGGTGTGGGCATATTGTGGCCGGTGGCGGTCCGAGGCTGCAATCCAATATTCAGTGGGGAATCCCACGTTGGTGAACCCCGTCTGGTGCAGGTATTGGTGGCGCAGTGCGTAGCTCAGGGTACATTCCACATCGGCGCGTAGCCAGCGTAGTGCCGCCGAGGGGTCGAGGGCCGCGAATTTCGCATTGTGAAGGGCCAGCAGCGAGGCGCGCAGACCGGCCCCGAGTTGCCATGCACCGCCCAAGGGCTGGGTCCGTTCGGCAAACAGCGTAGCCTCTGTGGCCTCCTGCACCGGGAGCGGAGCAGTCGTTTCATGGTAGTCGTCGGTCATGTGGAGGCTTTGTGGCCTGATGCGGTGGTACACCACGTCGGTGCCGAAGTCCCACAGGGGCAGTTTGCACCGGAAGCGATAGCCCCAGTCCGTGATGGACGAAGGCAGCTTCCCGTCCATCGCCTCCATGTCCAGGTGGAACCTGTTGGCGTAGTGCGTAACGGACAGGCTTTGGGAAATCGCCAACCGCTCGCCTTCGTAGTCCCATCGCAACTGCGCCATGTCGTTTCCCCAGTCCACGTCAATCCGGGCCATGTAATG
Source organism: Bacteroidales bacterium (assembly GCA_004552195.1). The sequence continues at coordinate 5,627 of SFPC01000028.1, forward strand.
GTCCATCCTTCCCTGGTCGTCGCCCGTGTAGCCCTCCAGACTGACGAGGTGGCGTGGGTGAGGCCGCCAAATGAGGGTGGCGTTCAGGTCGTCAAAACCATAACGCAGACGTGAGGTCTCGTTTTTGAGCATCCCCCTGTACAGCAGGTTGAGATAGGAGGCGCGTCCCGATACCACCAGTCCCACTTTCTCCCCGATGGGCATTTGGAGTGAAGCCTGCGAGGCGATGAGGCTCACCGAGATTTGGGCTTCGAGACTGTCGGCAGGCATTTTGCGGGGCAGCATGGAAAGCGTTCCGCCCAGTCTGTTGGGGTCGGCAGCGTGGGCCGGTTCTTTCCGGAGAGTGAGTGCCTCGAAGTGGTCAGGGTGGAAGGTCGAGAAGAGGCCGAGCAGGTGGTTCACGTTGTAGAGCGGCGTTTCCTCAATGTCCATCTGGTTATGGCTCGTCTCTCCTCCGTGAATGTGCATCCCGGCTTCATATTCGTTGTTGGTCTGTACTCCCGGCAGGAAGTGCGTATATTGCAGCGGGTCAGCGTTTCCCAGAATTTGCGGCATCAGGGCCAGGTCCTTGAGTTGCCAGCGAAGCGTACCGTCCGCCTGTGCCTTCAGAGCCGAGCGGTGGCGGTAAATTTTCACTTCTGCACTGCCCAGGGCAATCGTGTCGCGTTTCGCCCGCAGACTGTCGGTCTTCCCGCCGGTGACCACTTGGGCCGTGAGGCGTGGGGCGATGAGGCAAAGCAGCACGAAGAATGAGAAAAGCGTGCGGAAGTGCATGGGCGTTTTCAATGAATGATGTGGCGGAAGTGAAGGTCGCTTCGTCCCGGGAGCTATGAGGGAGCGGAGCGACCGTCACCTGATGAATATCCTGCGTGATGCGTTCAGTGGTAGAACGTATATGTACACAACGACTTCGCCCTGCGGTGGGGGCTGTACAGCCGTTTCCGCAGGGCGAAGGAGATTTTTACCAGTCAAAATCCTCGTCAACGAGGTCGGCGTATTTTTCAGCCAGTTTCTTGAAGTTGTCGATGACCGTCTTGAAGTCCTTTTCGTTGAAGAAAGCCGAGAAAGTGCTGTATGACGAGTTGTCGTAGAAAATGATGACGGGTTCAGCCCTCCAGTACGTCGTGCCGTTCCACGTTTCGTCAACGAAGGGTTCAAATTTCATGCTGGCCTGCTTGGTCGATTTGTTGTCGTAGAACACATGATACTGAGCGAGTGCGTTGGCCTGGTTCAGGTACGACTTGAAGGAAGCCTCGTCATCGTCGTTGTCGTCAGCTTCTTCCAGGTAGTCGGCATATTTACGGCAGTCGCTCACCACACCTTGCAACTGCATCTTGCCCATCACGTCGATTTTGACGTAGGCGTTCTTTCCGTTGGCGTTGTCGAAATCCAGATCGTCGAAGTCAAAGTTTTCGCGGCTAAAGGCACTCACGTTGCATGAGGGCAGCCCCTGCACGTCGGCTGCCATGCCGAGGGTGATGAGCTGCTGTCCGCCTTTGCTGACCTTGAAGGTGGCCGAAGCCTTCGTGTTGCCCGTGTAAGCCACTTCGGAAAGATCGAACTTGTAGCCGTTGTTCAGTTCCACGAGGGCGTTCACCGTGATGGCGTTCTTGCTGATGTCAAACTCCTCGCCGGTGATGGATTTGAGATCCACCTTCACCGTGGTCTTCACCACCGTGCTGCCGCCCTGCGTCAGCGTGACGACAATGTTTTCGGGCACGCCGATGGTGTATTCCGTGCGGTCGTAATATTCGTTGTATATGTATTTGTCCGCGTCTGAATCATAGTGGGAGTCATAATCAATCCACTCATCAATAGCACCGAAGTGTACTTTCTTCACGTTGCCGCTTGTGGTGAGTCGGAGTACACACTCGGCACCGTTTTGGTCCCTGAATACGAATGAGAGGTCCGAAGCGTCCGAGCGTTTCCAGCTTCCGTTTTGCGCGGTGAATTTGCCCGTGAAGTTGGAAGCCATGAGGAGGCTCGTGTAGTTCGTATAGAAGTAGTTGTCAATGTAGGAACCGTATGATTCGGTTTCTTTATCAACCACACCCGTGGCTTTGCTTGCGGCATCCAGACATTGTTGAGCCCATTCGTCCACGGCATCCCATTCGTATTCATCGAAGTAGGTTTCTGTGATGTATTGGCCGAGGTCGGCAATAGCCTTGAAGTCCGAGGCCGGCGTGGCATTCATGAAATCGAGCGCAATGGTTTCCATCTTTGCTTTCTGTTCGGCAGGCGAAAGCACGTTCGAGGGGTCTGGGTCAGGTTCGGGGTTGATGGGCTGTGAGGGGTCAGAAGGATCGGAAGGGTCGTCATCACCACAAGCCGTAAGCAGACTGCCGGAGAGGAGAAGTCCGCAGAGGAAAAAGGATAAGTGTTTCAGTTTCATGATTTTTGTTTTTTTATAGATGACACATGTTTTTTCACCTTGAAGTGCGAATACCGTTTTTTCTTGATGATGTGGCAAAGGTAATGAGCTTTTTGAATTGGACACAATTTTTGGACTTTTTTGTTTACCCAATGAGGCAAATAGTGCCGATATGCGTTAAGGAGTGTTCTATACAGTACCGTCTTTTCCCGACTCTATATCGGCTCAGAAGGGTTGAGGCTTTCCTACTTGCCGAGTTGTCCGCACAAGTCCAGGACTATTTTTTCCTACTCTTTCGTATAGCTAACTTATACGCCTACCCCCACTGAATTTCTACTGAGCCGCACTTTACGCTGAATTGTTACTATCAGAAATAAAATCCCGCCACCGGCAGGGGGATGCCGGCAGCGGGACGCTGCTGAACTTGAAAATATAGATGAAGAGTATAGGTTGGGGGAATGTGAGTCTGCTGCGCCGCCCAAGAGTTTGGGCTTGGGGCGGACAACTTCTGACTTGGGAGCCGATAACGCGCTACTTTATTCTTCTGCCAAACAGATACATACGCGGTTTTCGGCCACGGTGGCGAACGGTTGTACGGTGTCGCCCTTGCTGTCCTGACGGATGCGTTCGGGAGCTATGCCGCGTTTTGTCAGTGCTTCGGCCACAGCCTTGGCTCGGCGGGTGGCTATTTGCAGGTTGTAAGCCTTTGTGCCGGTAGCAGCGTCGGCATATCCCGTGATGCAGACTTGTGCCCCGGGATGCTGCCGGAGGTAAGCAACGAGTGCTTCAATCTTGCTCAACTCCGTGGTGCGTACGATGCAGGAGTTGATGCGGAAGAAAATGTTTTCTTGCAAAGGTTTCACCTTCGTTTCTGCCGTCGGGTTGGGGGCAGCTTCTGTGGTGGCAGGTACGGGCTGGGCGGCTTCTGCCTTGTTCTCCTCCACGGGCTCCACCACGTTTACTGCGGGAACGGGGGTCGGCGCGGCAGCCTTGGCTGTTTTGCCCAAGTGGATGGTAAGGCCGGCCAGGAGATTGAAGTGCCAGTCGGGGTTGTCCGCCTTCTTCGAGTTGAAGTGGTCGGACAGGAGGTTGGCATTTCCCTCTACGTTGATAGTGAGCCGCGGAGCCACCCGGAGATTTATCCCCAGTCCGGCGCGGCCTACGGGTGAGAGCCTGTGGTCGTCCCATAGGTAGACCAGTGTGTAGCCGTGGGTGTTGAGGGCTTTTGCATCGTCGTTGTTGAAGGCATAGTTCACGCCTCCTCCTACGAAGCCGTAGAGGTTGCATACGCGCTTGGGGTTGTAAGAGCAGCAGAGCGCGCTGAGGTCGAACACGACATCGACATTTCCCTGCACATAATTGTACGAATACGTTTGTTGGGGGCTGCTCCATCCGCCTTTGGCTTCCCATCCGCTCGCTCCGACGCGCAGTCCGATAACAGGCGTGAATTGGTATCCAACGTTCAGTGCAGCGGCCGGACTGATTAAATCCTTGAAGTCGGCCTCGCCGCGTGTAGCACTTACCCCTCCCTGTGCCTGGATGAACCAGTGGGGGTTGAAATCCTTCTTCACGGTGCTTTCCTGTGCCCAAGCTGTTTGTCCGCAGGCTATAAGGGCACACACTATCCATTTACTCGCTTTCATGTTTTATGTTTTTAAAAAATACGAAGCGAAGGTATACAGAACAAAGTAGAAAGCTGTCCGTGTTCTTAAAATACGGTGTAGGGAGGTGTGTTTCTTTTTGTTTATAGGACAAATGGGGCTTCTCGGAGCGGCTTTTGGCTGTGAGAATGAAGGCACAGTGGTGATAAGTAGGGCTGTAAGCGGGTACAGCCTGCTTTCAGGTGGAAGGGGCGAATGCTGGTGCATAAAATTGATGAGGCTTAAAGTTATAAGCCTGCTTCTTGAACGAATTTTACTCCGAACAATAGCCGTTTTATAACCTTAAACCTCATCATTGGTAGACCTGTCAGTGCTCAACGGAACAGGTCCTGACAGGCCTCCCCTGACTGCTAACGCTGCAGGTTGGGGTTCTTTTCTGTTTCGGTGTTGGGATAGGGAATGTAGATGCTTTCATCGCCTGCCCATGTGGACTTCGTCACGCTGACGCTTTCTTTCACTTTCACACCCGGAGCCACTTCGATGGGAGCGTTGGCCACGCGGTAGTCAAAGTTCTCCTTCAGACGGTTCATGCGGAACTCGTCGCTGCGGCGCGTTACCATGGCCACCCAGTAGCCGGCCACTTCCCAACCGTGTTCCCAGTAGGCGGCTTCAGCCAGCTGGTCGGCGGAGAGGTTGTCTATGGCGAAGGTTCCCAGGCCGGGGATAGTAATCTGGTCAGCGTCGTTGCAAGCACGAGCGTGTACGCGCTTGAGGCATTGCTTGGCCAGGGAGAGGTCAGCCACGCCTCCGCGTGCAGCACTCTCGGCATACCACAACAGCACTTCGGAGTAGCGGATGACGCGGTGGCGGTGTCCGTTGGTCATGCCGCGATAGTTGCGCTCCATGTAGTTGTAGGGCTGTGCCAGTTCCTTGCCGTTGGCATCGGCGTTGGTGGTGAACACGCAGAACATGGGGTGATTGGCAGCCACCACGGGTTCGCCATTATCGTCCAAAGCCCACCAATCTACCACCTTGGTGATGTTGCCGTTGCCGTCCTCGAAAGTAACTTTCGGTGCGTAAACGGCATCCTTGCGCGGACCTTCGGGATAATTTTTCCAGAACTTGATTTCGCCCCAGGCATCGCCCCAGCCGCCATCGCCAAGACCTTCAAAGCGGCAGCAGGAGGTGAGCTGCGAGTCGTGGTCCCAACTGCCGTTAATCGGCGAGTTGTCAATGCCAACCAAGGAAGCCTTGTTATAGTTGTGGCCCATGGAGTAAACCTGGTTCCACTCGTTTTCAAGATAGAAGCCGTATTCTCCCTCTTTGTCTATCACTTCCTTGGCTTTCTCGGCAGCCAGTTTGTAATAATCCTGCCCCAGGTTGAGCGGATAGCCGGCCATGGACATGTAGACGGCCGAGAGGGTGGCCTGTGCAGCCTGCTTGGTAATCCAAGCGTCCACTCCGTCGTGGTGGCGCGGAGCCTTGTCGTAACCGGTGGGGAGTTTAGCCTCGGCATCCTTCAGGTCGTCCACGATGAGCTTGTATACGTCTTCCACCTTGTCGGGCTTTTGGTCCGGTGTGGTGATGGCCGACGAGGTGATGAGCGGCAGCGGTCCGAAGATGCGCACGAGATAATAGTAGGCGTAGGCGCGCCAATATTTCGCGTTGCCTATGGCGATGTTCTTCTCCGTGTCGCTCACGGGGGCGTCGCCCGCCGTTTCAATAATCAGGTTGGCTGCCTTGATAACGGCGTAGTGGTTTTTCCAGGCGGCGGTCACGCCCTTGTTGTTGTTTGTTGCGCTGAACGCGTCCAACTCTGCGCAAGCCTGTTTGTTCGAGCCGGGATTGGCAGTGATGTCGTCGCCTTGCCACTGCGGGTACATCATGTTGGTCCAGCCTTGTGTGAGGTTCACCTTCTCATAGAGTGCCGTCACACTGCCGTCCAATGCAGCCTGCGAGTCGAGGTAGTTGCCCGGAGTGAGCAGTCCTTTGGGGTTTTCTTCCAGAAAATCGTTGCACGAGGCGGTAAGGAGTGCTGCCATCATGCATCCCATGAATATTTTGCTTTTCATTGTGTTATGCTTTATGATTTGGGAATGATGCAAATAAGGTTATGAGGTGTTGCGCTTCGCGCAGGTTATGAGGTTATAATATTACTGTTAATGGCAGATAATATGGTAGCATCAGCTTACTAAATAACCTTATAACCTTATCTCTTATAACCTAATGAAATCGGGCTTAGAACGTCATGCGCACGCCCAGTGTGAAGGTACGCGGATTAGGATAAGAACCCATGTCGAGACCGTTGTTCACGTCCACGTGGCTGCTGCTGAAAGATACGCCTGCGGGGTCGTTGCCCTTGTAGCCGGTGATGGTGAAGAGGTTCTGCACGGAGAAGGAGAAGCGCAGGTCGGCCACGTTGCCCACCTTTGTGCGCGGCAGCGTATAGGCGATGCTTACGTTCTGGCAGCGGAAATAGTCTGCGTCTTCCAGCCATTTCGTGGAGTTACCATAGTTCTTGTTCTGCGCACCTAATGAAGGCATCTCCTTGCCAATGAGGCCGATGTAGTCCTTGTCAGTGACGAACATGGAGGCACCCACCTGCGAGTTCATGGCAAAGCGTACGAGGTTCAGGCGTTGTGCGCCGAAGGAAGCGTTGAAGAACACGTTGAAGTCCCAATTCTTGTAAGAAATCGAGTTGTTCCATCCCAAGGTGAAGTCGGGGTTGGCACAGCCGATGACAAAGCGGTCGTCGCCCGACGGGGTGAGCGTGATGTTGCCATCTTTGTCGTAGTAAGCGTCAACATACGTGCCGTCATCCTGCTTTTGCAGTCCGGCCCATTTGTAGCCGTAGAATGTACCGATGGCCTCGCCTTCCTTGATGATGGTGCAGGCGTCAACAGTTCCCTGTGAGGGACTTTCACCGTAGAGGATGGGGTCTTCGGCGGTGAGCTTGGTCACTTCGTTCTTGATGTAGCTGCCGTTGAGGCTGGTGGTCCAGCTAAAGTCTTTGGTCTGGAAAATGCGAGCCGTCAGGCTTACATCCACACCCTTGTTGCTCACTTCGCCGGCGTTGACCCAGTAGGTCGGTCCTCCCTGATAGTCGGGAGCCGTCTTCTTCAGGAGCGCGTCGGTCGTCTTCTTGCTGTAATAGTCCACGCTCAGGGCGAGGCGGTTCTCCAAGAAGCCGAGGTCGATGCCCAAGTCGAACTGTTTCACCTTCTCCCAGGTCAAATCAGGCGTTGCGGGGTTGTTCGACCAGTAGCCCGTGAAGTTCGTGCCCGTGCCGTAGTTGAACGACATGGACGACATGGTGCCCAGAGTGCTGTAGGGGGTAATGTCCTGGTTGCCGATGATACCGTAGCTGGCGCGTATTTTCAGATTGCTGATGGCCTTGATGTTCTGCATGAACTCTTCCTGCGAAACGGTCCAGGCTGCGGCGATAGAGGGGAAGTAGCCCCATTTGTCGTTGGTGAAGCGCGAGCTGCCATCGGCGCGGAACGTACCCGTAAGCATGTAACGGTCGTTGTAGTTGTACATCACGCGAGCCACACCCGAGAGGAGCGTCCATTTGTTGTAGCCGTTGGCGGCATTGCGGGTGGCGGCGTTCTGCACGTCCCAGTAACCCACACTCTCATTGGCCAGGTTGTCGCCGCTCACGCTCATTGTGCGGTATTCGGACGACGTAGCCTCCCACACACCGGTAGCGGTGAGCGCATGGCCTCCCCACTTGTGCGTATAGGTCAGGTTGTTGGTGGTTTGGAGCAAGAGGCGGTAAACGTCGGAGTTCGACATGGAGCTGGCACCCATAGCCTTGCTCGAACCGAAGCTGTAAGCTTTGCGGTCAGAGTAGTCCACGCCGTTTGTAGTGGTGAAGGTGAGGCCGGGGAGGATGTTGAATTTCAGGTCAATGTGACCGCTGGCAGTGCTCTTCTGTCGGTCGTTCTGCGTACCGTACAGGTAGGCCAACGGGCTTTTCTGAATACAGTTATAGGGGTCGAGGCTGTACGAACCGTTGTCGGCCAAGATTTCCATGGTCGGCGAGTAGTTCAGCGCAATCCAGATGGGGTTCCACTGGTTCTGGTTAAAGCCCGTTCCCTTTCCCTTACCTTGCGACAGGTTCACGTCGGCGGTGAGTTCAAGCCAGCTGAAGAGTTTGCTGTGAACGTTCATTTTGGCCGAGTAGCGTTCAAATTTGGTGTTTTCGATGACACCCTCGTGCTGCATGTAGTTTCCGGAAACATAGAACTGCGTTTCCTCGTTTCCTTTCGAGATGGCCAGTTTATAGTTCTGTGTAACGCCGGTGCGGAGCACTTCGTCTAACCAATCAACTCCCGGATTGCTGCCGTTCAGGTAGCCGTTCAGCTGGTTGGGGTCAACACCTTTATAGTCAATCAAGGCTTGTGCGTATTCTTTCGTGCCCATCACTTCCGGCATATTATAAGCCTTGGCGATACCTACTGTGGCGTCGAACACCACTTGCGTTCCCGATGAGCGGCCTTGCTTGGTTGTAACCAACACTACGCCGTTGGCACCGCGCGAACCGTAGATAGCCGTTGACGAAGCGTCTTTCAGCACTTGCATGCTTTGGATGTCCTCCGGGTTGATGCCTTCGAGTCCGCTTTCGCGTACGATGCCGTCGACAACATAAAGCGGGTCATTGCTTTTATTGATGGAGCTGACACCGCGTACGCGGATTTTCAAATCACCTCCCGGCACGCCGCTCTGCATTACTTCGATACCCGAAACGCGGCCTTGCAGTGCGTCTTCAATACGAGTAACCGGTTCGTCCTTGAACGACTTGTTGTCCATCACAGCCACCGAGCCGGCTAAGTCGGCCTTGCGTACGGTGCCGTAACCGATGACTACGGCCTCGTTCAGCGTGTTGTCCATGCTTTTGAGGCTGACGTTGAGGGTCGTTCCGCTCACTTTTTTCTCCAGTCGTTCGTAGCCGATGTAGGAGAACACGAGTGTCTGTCCCTGGGCGGCTTTGATGCTGAAACGGCCGTTGCCGTCAGTAAGCGACCGGACTTTCGTGCCTTTCACCACCACGGTTACGCCGGGCAAGCCTTCGCCCGTTTCGTCCGTAACCGTACCGCTTACGGTGCGTTGTTGTTGAAGTTCATTGACAATGGCCACTTTGTCAGTGGGTTGCAGGGCATAGGCGTTCAATCCTGCCGATGCGCACAGCAACAAACCCAAACATACGGGCCGGGCATGCTGAAGGCTTTGCAACCCCTGCAGACCGACGGCCCACCGGTTAATCTTCAAGTTTTTCATAAACAGGTAAGAAAATAAGGTTTGAAAAATACTGGTTAGTATGTCGGCAAAAATAGAGTCTTGGTAGAGGAAATGCAATAAAAACCGAATAATTTTTTCAAAAATTTGAAATATTTCTGATTATATAGGTAAATGAAAGGGGAAAAACAGGACAATGGAAGAAGAGTTTCGGGCAATGAAAATGCGGTTCTTATATTTGTTTTTTCTGCATTTCCCCGAAAGCGCGCAGGGCCAAGGGCAGACAGAGGGCAAAGGCGCAGAGGTCTGCCACAGCCTGACATATTTCCACGCCCGTCAGTCCTAACAGGCGGGGCAGCACGATAATGAGCGGAATGAAGAAGAGTCCGCTGCGCGTGGCGGCGGCCACGTTGGCCTGAACGGGTTTGCGGATGGTTTGCAGCATCATGTTGGTCAGCCCCACGGTAGGCATGAAGACAAAGGCCGCCATCTGCCAGCGCAGAGCCGCCGCTCCCACTTCCACCACGGCGGGTTCGTCGCGGAAGAGGCGCATGATTTCTTCCGCCAGTGCGATGCCCGGCACGGAGCACACGAGCAGGAAGAGCGTCCCCAGTTTTAAGCAGTAAACAAAGCCCTCTTTCACCCTGGCATACAGCCCTGCACCGTAGCAGAAGCCGCACAGGGGCTGGTAGCCCTGCCCCAGACCGATGATGATGGCGAAGATGAAAAAGCAGACGCGGTTGACGATGCTCATGCCCGCAATGGCGGCGTCGCCAAATGCCCCGGCGGCCACGTTGAGGGCAATGGTGGAAGCCGCGGCCAAGCCTTGGCGCGAAAGCGAGGGCGTTCCACCCAACACAATCTCCTTCAGCAGCGCGGGACGCGGAGAAAAACGCCGCAGGTCGATGGGCAGCCCGCCGTTTTGCCGCATCATGCAAACCAGTACGCCGAAGCTGCAAGCCTGGCTAATCACCGTGGCCCACGCCGCGCCGCTGATGCCCAAGCCCAGGCCGAAAATGAGTAGCGGGTCGAGCACCATATTGAGCACGGCCCCCGTCAGGATGCCATACATGGCGTAGGCGGCGTTGCCCTGGAAGCGCATTTGATTGTTCATGGTGAGCGAGGCAGTGGTAAACGGGGCGCCGAGCAGTACAATGCCGAGATACGTTTCGGTATAGGGCAGAATGGTGGGCGTGGAGCCGAGCAGCACGGCCAGTTCGGTGAGATAAAAATGGCCTATCACCGCCAGCAACACCCCAAAGGCGAGGCTGTAACAAAATCCCGTGGCCGACATCGTGTGGGCCTCCTCCCTTCGGCGCGCTCCCAGCTTGCGCGACACATAGTTGCCCGAGCCGTGGCCAAAAAAGAAGCCGATGGCCTGCACCATCGACATCACGGAAAACACGATGCCCACCGCCGCCGTACATTGCGTGTTGATTTGGCTCACAAAGTAGGTGTCGGCCAAATTGTACAGGCTGGTGACTATCATGGAGATGATAGTGGGAACGGCCATCGTCAAGACTACGCGGTGGACGGGGGCTTGGGTCAGAAAAGCATAGTTGTCGCGTTTGGTAGGCATTGTTTTGGTGAAAAAAGTTGTCGGGTTGTCAGTCGGGGTGGTGGGGAGGCGCCTATGTAATTTGAGTTATCAGTTTAGGGTCGCTTCGTTCTCGCGTCATAAGGTGATGGCGTTATTGTTAGAAAGGGAAAATTTCATCGCTCAGTAAGTTACGTTATCAGCTTAGAACCATTTCTCTCATCACCTTCGAGATGCAATTTATATAGGGGCACAGCCGGCGCGTCGCCTGGCGTCAGTCAGCTGTTTGGCGCAGGAGGTCTATGTGGCGGGCCAGCTCGTCGGACACGCCGCTCACCACTTTTCGGCAGAACATCTTGCCGCTTTGTTCCAGTCGGGGCAGGTCGTCCAAGGTGAGGTGCTTGATGCCCGCGCCATAGTCGATGAAGTGGAGCGGCGTGAGGCGTGTCAGGCCCGGATAGGGGTTGGGGAGCACCGCGTCCGCCGGGGCGAAGCGTGAGTTGTACACGATGGTCTGCACACACAGCTCGCTGGGCACGAAGGTCGTGCGGAAATAGCGGCAAAGGGCAGGTTCGGATTCGAGCACGCGGCACACGTGGCGCGCACAGTCGGGGGTGAGTGCCCAATAGTCGGAGCCGAAGAACACGTGGCGAACTTTTCCCTCTAGCATCACCACAGGCCGGCGCCTTACGCCCAAGAGGCGCAGCAAGGTGCGCGAGGCTACAATCAGCTTGTCCTTCAGCCATTGGTTGGGGCAGTTCAGGTCGCGGAAAGGATGCAGGCAGGTGATTTTGCGCAGCTGTTGCGCGTCGTCGGTCAGCGTCATGTCGTAGCCGCCGATGAACTGGCGGTCAGGATGTTCACGAAAAAAACGGTGGATGCGGTTGTTCGACCACAGCGGGTAGTCCTGTGCACTCAGACACACGAGGTGGCTGTAAGCGGTTCCGTCGGCGAGTGCGGCGCGCAGGAGTTCGTGTTGGTAAACCACCTGTTGCCAGCCGCCCCAGCTGATGCGGTGGCGCGGCACGAAGCGTACCTTTCCGGGCAGCACGCTGCGAAACGGCCCCTCGTCCACCCGGGCATCAAGGTGTACGTAGAAGTCGGCGCGGTCGTCAAGCGCAGCGATGAGGCGCGCCAAATGTTCGGGGTCGCGGTAGGCCGAGATGAGAAAAGCCAGGCGGTCGGGTGGGGCGGTCCGCTTTGCTGTTTCCGGGAAGTGCTGCGAGGAGGAAGAAGTCATGGATTGAGAACGTGGAGAGTTAGTAGAGAGTGGGGCCATCCGGTTTGCAAAGGTGCAGGTGGTGGTCTATGCAGTCTGGCAGTTCGTCTGCGTAGTGCGTCACCATGATGAGCGTTTTACCGGGCCGGGCCATGTAAGCCTCTATCACGCTGCGTGCCAGCCGGCGGCGACGGGTGTCGAGTCCGTGGAAGGGTTCGTCCAGGATGAGTAAGTCCGGATGTTTCACAAAGGCGCGCACGAGCAAAATCAGTCGCTGCTCACCCGACGAAAGTTGCAGATAGTTGCGCCGGGCCAGGTTTGCCGCGTCGAAAGTGTCGAGCCAGGCCATGCAAGCCTCGCGCTCAGCATCTGAAATGCGGCGGTAGAGCCCGATAGTGTCGTGCAGGCCGCTCGCCACGATGTCGATGGCCGGCAAGTCCTTGCGGTAGGTGGAAAACATCTCGGGCGACACGTAGCCAATGTGGCGTTTAATGTCCCAGATGCTTTCGCCCCGTCCTCGTCGGCGGCCAAACAAGCGGATGTCGCAGGCGTAGGCTTGCGGATTGTCGGCACAGACGAGAGAGAGCAGCGTGGATTTTCCCGCCCCGTTGTCGCCCGTCAGTGCCCAGCGGCTGCCGCGCTCCACCTGCCAGCTCAGGTGGCTCAGGATGAGGCGGTCGCCGTAGCGGATGCTGACATCGTTGAAGCAAATCAAAGGACTCTCCGTAGGCAGTGGAGCAGCCTCCGTTAGGGGAGGCGGAGGCAGTGTCGGCAGTTGGCTTGGGGGCGAAGCAACTTCTCCGCTTAGGGCTTGGCGTTCCACGGCCCGGCCCACGCGGCCGCCTTCGACCGGCACCACCCGCCGGACAAACGGCGGAATGTCCGCCAGTCGGCTCACCACCAGCACGAGGGTCAGTTGCCGGCCCAGCTCTTCGAGCAACGAAGTCAGGAGTTCACGTGCTCCCGCGTCGAGTCCGATGTAAGGATTGTCAATCACCAGCACCTCCGGGCGGCCGTTCAACGCCCGGGCCAGTTGCAAGCGGCGCAGCTCGCCGCTCGAAAGCAGGTTGACCGCCTTCTCCATGTGCTCTTCCAAGCCCAGTGCCTTCCACAGGGCCGCTGCGCCACCTTCGGCGCGGCCCAGCACCTCGCCCACGGTGGGGAAGGTCTGTTCGTCGAAGCGGTTCCAGCGTTGCTGGTAGTAAGCCGGTTCACTGCCGCCGTAGACATCGCGGAAGGTGATGGAGCGGATGTGTTCGTGCAACGGGCGCGGCGCAGAGTCCGGCCAATGGTAGTTCACCCCCTTGCCCTGCAACGGCTGGGCCCCCGTAATCATGGCCGTCAGCAACGACTTGCCGCTCCCGTTGGGGCCGTAGATAGCCGTATGTGCGCCTTGCGGCAGCGTGAAGTCGACAGGGTAGGGCAGACGGAAGGAAGGGTGGCGCGTAACGCCGTTTTCGATGCGGATGAGTGGTTCGTTCATAGAGCTTGGGGCGATGCCGGGTGGTGAAAAGCCGGTGCGGGAATGGAGCTCCGGCGTTTGTAGATGCAAAGATACGGAGGGGATGCAAGTATCTGAATTTTGCATTAACATTTTTAACCTTCCTGCACGTTTTTGCGGACAATAGATGTTTGAAATCGCGGAGTTGTTTCCAAAAGTCCGCCACTATATTACAAACCTCCGGCCTGCAGCTGGCTGCGAGGTTGCCGGCATCGTGCTACCTCGTCTTCACCACCGCCTATGCCCGGTATGCGCTGGACGGGTTTGAGGTGGACGCCGTGGATTTCCTCCACAAGCCTTTCTTTTACGATCGTTTCAGCCGCGCCGTGCAAAAGGCGGAGCAGTGGATGGTCATGCACAGTCGGCAACAGTGGGCGGAGAGCGGCGGCGGCCGGTTGTTGCTCAAGGCAGACTATAAGAACGTAACCGTGCCTTTCCATGCCATTCTCTACATCGAGGCCGTGGATAATTATGTCCGCGTGGTGCAGGAAAACGGCGCGATGGTGCAGTCGAAAATTCCCCTTCATCGGGTGGAGGAACAGTTGCCGGCTGAGGAGTTCGTGCGCATTCACCGTTCGTTCATCGTGGCGCGTGGCAAGGTGGCGCGTTTCAGTAGGTCGGAGGTGGTGCTCCGGGCGCAGAGTCGCCATCTGCCCGTTGGCAGGAAGTATGCCGCTGAGGCTGTGCGTAAGTTGGAACGCGAAACGGAGTTTTGAGGCAAAAAAGTGTCCATATTTCGGCTTTCTCTATACGTTTTTTTACCCCGAAAAAAGTATTCACCCCTTCACATGCTGGACTTTTCTTCCTGATTTTCAGTTGATTTAAGTGTGAAGGCTTTGATTTTCAACCCTTCACAGCGCAGGGGGCGTTCGAGCCGCTTCCATTTTGATTTTCAACGGTAATCGCTTGTGAAGGCTTCCTCCTTCCAACCCTTCACAAGCGTTCTGCCATGTGTGAAGGCTTTGATTTCAAAGCATTCACACTCAAACTGTCTGAAAATCAACGGGAAACGCGTACTGTGTGAAGGGGTGAATGCTTTTTTCGGGAAATAAATCCCGTATATACGCGCGCGCGTAAGGGTATTTCTATAACAGATGAAGGATTTTTCAGTGTGATTTTATCCGCCTTTTTGTTTCGAGCAAACACAGCGTGAAGTTCTCTTCACAAGTCGCCGACTATTTTTTTCAACTCGACGAGTAGGCAAAACAACTCCCGGACTTTTGGAAGCTTGTGGTGCAAGCTTCGGTTGCTTTTTAGGGGGGCGGGCTGCGGATCGGAATAAAAAAGCAAATCTTTCCGCTTTTCATAAAGCTGGCTGCGGTTCGGAAAATAATCCTAAAATCCGCAACTATCATCCAATACACGATTAAGGGTAGATTTATGAGTCGTTAGTAGCAGCTTTCAGTAAAAAGCAACAGCACAACATCAAT
>SFPC01000102.1 GCA_004552195.1 Bacteroidales bacterium
GAGATGAGTTTTGTCTCGAAAAAGTCACTTCAAGGACACCTTATAAAAGAAAAAAGCAGTTAAGTTTTTGACTTAACTGCTTGATTTTCAAAGTGGACCAGCTAGGGCTTGAACCTAGGACCTCCAGATTATGAGTCTGTTGCTCTAACCAACTGAGCTACAAGTCCGTTGGTTTATATGAAAAGAGATATAAACCGATTTTGCGTGCAAAAGTAGGGATTTTGGCGGAATAAACAAATAGTGGGCGTATTTTTTGTAACAGAAAACTTACCTATAGAGTCAATTATTGAGTCTATAGAGTCAACAAGCAAGTGCAATATTACGAATTATAGAGTCAACAGAAAACATAGCGTATAGAGTAAACCGCATCGAGTATAGAGACGACTTGGGCACTGAGCACGGTTAGCAGTATAGAGTAAAGAGTGTACCGCATACAGTACATACAGAATATGAGTAAACTTCCCGGCCTGCACAGCAAAGCGTGCGGACCGGGAAGGAAGATTGAATTTGAAAGGCAGCAAAAGTTATTTGACAAATGTTTTTGCGGAAAACAGCAAAATGACTTTACCAGAACCGGAAAGCTATTTGACAAATACTTTTGCGCAAATCGAAAAGTTGTTGGGGCAGATATCAGGTTTATTTCAGGATAACCTTCTGTCCGCCGATGATGTACACGCCGCCCCGTTCGGGCCGGATGACACGCCGTCCGTAGAGGTCGTAAATCGTGCCGTCGCGTTTCTCCTGTGTCAGGGTGATATCCTCGATGCCCTCCGGCAAAGCCTCAATCTGTTCCAGCGGGTACTTCACGAGGTTGAAAGCAGAGAAGGTGGCGCAGTTCTGGCCGCTCATGTTCACCACCATACCGAGGCTCACCTCCGTCGGTTCTGGCAGCACGAAGAATACGGAGTTGGAGGGATACTGGTCGCTCTTGGCTTCCATGGCGGTGTAAGCCAGTGCCTGAGCGGCGAGATCAGCCGTGTTGGGCAGCGTCTGTCCGGCTGCCACTGCGAGGTACGAGCCCGCGCCGTTGCCTTCATATTCGCCGTAAGTGGCCGTCAGCACGTAGGCACCGGCAGGCAACTCGACGGTCTGGAACACCTTGTGGTCCGTCAGCTCCTTGCTGAAGCCATCCCAGCCCGTGGTGATGGTCAGGTCATTGTTCTTGTCGGCATCCACGTGGGCGCAGGTCTTGATGTTCATCGTTTCCTCCAAGCCCTCGTTCTCCAGCGTCCAGGAGGCAAGCGCCTTGAAGCGGCTGCCCTGCCATTCGTTCAGCGTACCCGTCGATTTGAACGGCTCCTTGTAGTTCGTGAGATAACGGCTCGAAACGTCGGTCGAAGGGTCGTCAAAGTTGAGCGAGAACACACCCGTCGACAGCGTCCAGGCGTCGCCGTCGGGGCCGAAGCCCGAGCGCAGTCCCGTGTTGCCGGCAGAGGAAAGGTCCGTCACGTCGCCGCCCGACTGGTTGAACTGGTAGTACACCTGCAGGCCGTTCGTCGTCTCGGCCTCCGTCAGCGCGTCGCCTTCCAGCGGCTGGTTGATGAAGCCTTGCTGCTTCGTGGCCGAAATGGACTTGTTCCAGATGCGGAACTCGTCAATCTGGCCCTTGAAGGGAGCCTCGTCACTGCCGATGACGAACTGTGCCGGCACGGTCAGCGCGGAGCTGCCTACAGACTTCGTTTCGAGCAACTTGCCGTCGCGGAAGAAGCGCACGGAGCCTGAAGTCAACGCCACGGCATAGTGGTGCCACTCGCCCGCGATGACGTGTCCGGCAGAGGAACGTACCACTTTGCCGTTGACATAGACCACCATCTCGCCCGCACTCGTCGTCTTGATGAGCAGCGTCTCCGCCTTGTCGCCCATGGCATTGCCCTCGGCAGCCAATGTGGCAGGACGCATCCACCAGTCGATGGTGAAGGTCTTCTGTCCCTCCGTGAAGGGCACCTTGCTCAGCGCGAGGCGCGCATTGTCGTAGCTGAAGTTCAGGCCGTTCTTGCTGTCGGCGTTGCAAACCACGAGTGCCTTCTCCTGCACGGCCTCGCTCACGCCCATCTCGTTCGAGGCAATGAGTTTCACGGTGTAAGTGCCCGGCGTTTCGGGTGCGAAGCAGAGCGTTTCGCCCTCGCCGACCATAGCCGTCTGCGGGCTGGTGAGCTGCCACTGCCAGGCCGTGGGGGCATATTTCGACTGGTCCTTCAGCGTCACGGCGCGACCCTTCACTACAGCAGAAGGCGACACGTCGAAGGCTGCCAGCGGAGCTACCTGAGCCACCGTTACCTGTTGCTTCGTCGTGGCCGATTTGCCGTCGGGCGTGCTGATGGTCAGCGTGATGTCATACGTGCCCTGCTTGTTGTACGTTGCAGCGGCATTGGCCGTGAAGGCCTCCTCTACCTCGGCACCCGGCATCTGCCAATGGTACAGATAACCGTTCATCGGGTGTTTCGCGAGGAAGGAAACACGTTCGCCGGCCGAAACCGTATGGCTGGTGGCCGTGAAGGTGGCATCCGGCGTTTCCGTGTCGGCCACGTTGATTTGCAGCGAGGCGGTGGCCGTTTCGCCGTTCTTGTTCGTAGCCGTCACGCTCACTTCCTGCATGCCCGTTTCCTTGAACACCAAGGTCGGCGTGAGCACCTGCACGTTCTCCACGCCCGCACCCTTGGCCGTCCATTGCAGCGTCTGGGCTGCCAACGAAGGCGTGGCCGAGAGCGTCACGGGCATACCCACGTAAACCTGCCCGGCAGGCTCGTTGATGCTCACCGCGAGGTCCGCAGCAGGCGAGAGACTCACCGAGTTGAGCGAAGTGGAAGTATGGCTGCTGCCCAACAGCGTGGCGTGGTGTGCGCCGGCCGAGTGGTCGCGCAACATCTTCACACCGTTCACCATAATCATGTCGCCCTTGTAGTAAGCCACGAGGTCGGAGGGGATGCCCGCTTCGCCAATCTCCACATTGCGGCAATTCTTGATTTCGTCCGCTGTGCGCGCCGTTTTCCAAATGCGCAGCTCGTCCACCTTTGCATCCCAGGCCGAGTTGTCGCCCGAGCCCTGGAGTACCAGGTTGCCAAAGCCGCCGATGCCGCTGAACTTTGACGACGTCACGCTTGCCTTTTCCGTACCGTTTACGTAAGCCGTCATCTTATTGCCGTCCACCACCAGTGCGATGTGTCTCCACGAACCTTTTGCCAGTGCGCCCGATGCGTTCAGGCGGTTATCCGTGTCCCATCCGGCGGTCAGCGTACCGTCGGCATTGGCGTGGAACATGAAGGTGCCCCAGCCCGGTCCCGCGCTCTGGTTCCAGTTAGCGAGCGAATTACAGTTCGTCCAGTATTCGATGGTAGCCTGTTCATACTTCGCGCCAAACACGTCCGGGATGCTGAGTCCCGACTTCTGCATGTTCACATAGAAGTTGTTCTTCTTTGTGAACGGCACACTCACTTCCACGCGCGACGACTCCGTCTGGCCGTATACAGCCGCCACGCCGTAAGTGCACACGTCGCCGGAGGGCAGCGTGTACGACTTCTCCTGCGTGCCCAGCTCGGCCAGCATTTCCGAACCCAGATACACGCGGTAGCCCGTCAGCGTCAGACCCGACTGTATCGGGCTGTCCCACGTCAGCACACCGTCCGCAATCGCCGCATTGCGCGGACCGTAAACCCCGCGACCCTGTACGACGAACGAAACTACCGTCTTATTGCCCGCATTCTCGATGTTCACTCCTTCCACGGGCAGTTCGAAAGGCGTTTCGATGCCCTGTTCGTCCTGGAAATAGTCAATCACCGACACATTATATATATGGCCGCTTCCCACAGCCGTCCCTTTCGTCTGGATGGTGAAGAAATACTTCAGCGGCGCGTTCTGGTCGAACTTGTCGCTCAGGTCCGTCAGGTCGTAGCCGAACTCCATCGGCTCATCGTGGAGCTTGCCGTCCGCCCAGCGGCCTAGCATCGGCACCTCCGGCGCCGGGATAGAGTCGCCGTTGCGCCCGTCGCCCGCATACTTGAAGTGGTCGAAAGCCTGCGAAGCCTCCGGCTCGGTGGCGTTCAGATCCGCCGACACGCCGCCGCTGAGGAAGAGCTCGGAGCGGCGCGAGTAGTCCATCTTGATCTTGATGGTACGCAGCGGACGGTAATCCTTGCGCACGTTGTACACCTCGGGGTACCACCAGCTGTCGCCCATCGTGCCGTTCTGGTTGAACCAGGCACCGCCATGGGCATAGGGGCAGTAAATGAAACCGCCGTTGCACCACCACTGGCTCCAGGAGTTGACGATAATCCAGGCTCCGCGCTCGTCGGCGGACTCTTCGCCATAAACGCCGTTGCCGTTGAGGTCGAACTCAATGCGGTCGTCGTAGCCCACGATGGTCAGCGCGTGGTCCACCGAGGTGCCCCATTTGTTCACATAATATTTTCCCGTAACGCCAGCCTCGTCGTTGGCCGGTGTTTTGGGAATAGGCTGCCAGTCGCCGCCACTGGCCACGCCGATACCGGCCAGACCACCGGCATGGAACGAGTTGTCGCCGTTGTGGTTCCAGAGCCAGTTTTTCACCGCCTCACGTCCCTCCTCGGTCTTAACGCTGAGGGGGAAGTTGGCCGTGCTGATCATGCGGTTGAACATACCGGAATACCACTTGTCGTAGCCCTGCATCCAACCGAAGTCGGGGTAAGTCTCTTCCTGATAACCGAAGAGCTTGGAGTAGGTCTGTCCGCCGTAAACCGAAGCCGAGGGCACACCCACGTGCATCACGAAGTCCTCCTTGCCCGAGTTGCCGCAGGTGAGCAGCCACACGAAGTGGGAGGGGTAATAATTGTCGGGGTTCTTGCCGTCGAGCCCGCGGTAAGCGTTCAGTTCATGCGAGAACATGTAGCAGATACGCGAAGCCGAGCCACACGAACCACCGTCCTGGTTGAACACGGGCGGGAAGTACGGCGTTTCGGCATTGTTGACGTGGTCCGGCCTTGCCGAAGCCACCTTGGCACTCTTGGCAGCGGGAGCGAGCAGCGCAGCATCCGGCTTCAGCTTGTCGCTGTAGTCGCGGTACTTCGTGCGGTCCACCTGCTGTGCCCACAACCCTGCGGGCAGCAATGCTCCCGCAAGGAGAAGAGAGAATATACGATGGGTCATAAACGATTAGAAATAAAGTTAAAAGATTAGTCCGAAGCAAAAGTAGCACAAAGATGGACAAAAGGAAAGGAAAACACGCAACATTTGTCAAAAAGGTGACGAGTGGATGGCGGAGAACTTCTCTGCTGGTTGACACTCCTGTGATATCCTGTGACAATTTGCCATTTTATAACTATTACTGTCCGCTAAACCCTAAGACTACACCTCTAACTTTCCGAGAGATAGAAGTGTGGCTTTCGGCTTATCATGGACAAGCCCCCTTTGTCAAAAAATAGACTCTTGAGGAGGTGATTCAGATACCTCGGCAAGCATATGGTTCAGGTCTGCGTCTGGTTAATTGAAGAATTTACGTAGCCTCTATTTTCGGCGGGGGGGGCGCGCCGTAGAAACAGGCCGCCGTGGGAACTTTCTTCCACGTTGTGGGAACTTTCTTCCACGGCGGGGGATTTTTCGGTTCATCCGACATTTCGAGTGATGCGACAGTCATGCAGGGCATAGAGTCGTAGTGTGAAGTACTTCTCATCCCTAAATCCATACGCATTTCTTTTCAT
>SFPC01000029.1 GCA_004552195.1 Bacteroidales bacterium
GCATTTATGGAAAATCCCGAAAAACTTGGAATGATTTCCTTGCAAAGGAGATGCAAAAAGCACCGCCAGAACCAAGTCTTTTCGATTAGGGGGCTTACTTTTGAAAAATATACCCCGAAGTCCTATTTTACGGGACTTCGAGGAGGCTATTTATGCTCTTTGGAATTTTACCGGACCGCAATACTAAATAATATAGCTTTAACCCATCGAAGTCTACTATCTTACAACTACCATTCTTCCCATTACGGAAGAATGGGGAACGCAGTAGGTCATTCTGTGAGGAAAGCTTTGGCGAACTCCCAGATCACGATGCCTGCCGTAGTGCTCACGTTCAGGCTGTGCTTGGTGCCAAACTGGGGTATTTCCAAGCATCCGTCGCTCATGTCGACAACGGTTTGCTTCACGCCTTTCACCTCGTTTCCCAAGATGATGGCGTAGCCTTCGTGAGCATGGGCATCGTCGGTGCTCATCTGGCTGAGCATCGATTGTATGTTCTGCAACTTGGTGGAGTGCTCCACCTGCTCCACGCTCCACACAAAGAAGCCCTTGTCATGGAGCTCACGCACCGCGTCCTCGGTGTTCTCGAAGTAACGCCAGTCGACGCTGTCCTCGCCTCCAAGCGCCGTCTTGTGTATCTCCGCGTTGGGCGGGCAGGCCGTGATGCCGCAAAGGTAGACGCCCTCAACGCGGAAAGCGTCGCCGCAACGGAACACACTGCCTACGTTATAGAGCGACCTGACATCGTCGAGCACCACGATGAGCGGCAGCTTGTGGGCTTCCTTGAACTGCTCCACCGACAGGCGGTGCATCTCTATGGTTCTGAGTTTGCGCATAACTGATGGGGTTGGTGAATGGCCTATGGGCAGCCACGGGTTATTGTTTCACGCTGTATGCCAATGCGTAAGCCTTGATTTGCTTGATCATGGCGAGCAAACCGTTGGAGCGGGTGGGGGAGAGATGCTCGCGCAAACCAATGCGGTCGATGAAATAAAGGTCGGCGTCGAGAATGTCCTTAGGCGTCTGTCCGCTGAGCACTCGTACCAACAGGGCGATGATTCCCTTCACGATGAGGGCATCGCTGTCGGCCGTAAACACCAACTTTCCGTCAACATCGTCGCACTGTAGCCACACACGGCTCTGGCAACCGTCGATGAGGTTCTGCTCGGTTTTATACTTCTCGTCGAGCGGTTCGAGATCATTGCCCAGGTCGATGAGCATCTGGTATTTGTCCATCCAGTCGTCGAAGTCGCTAAACTCCTCAATGACTGCGTCTTGTAATTCGTTGATTGTTTGTGCCATAATACTTGAATCCTTATATGTTTATAAGCCTAAGCTGCTATTTCAAACGCCTGTTGCCACACGGTTAGGCGTCGGTATCGATGCGGAAAACCTTGTCGTTGGGACGCACCTTGTCGGGAACGGGCACGCTGACGAGCGTGTGTTGCGGAGCCTCGGATATCACCCCGTTGTCGCCGTGAATCTCCGTGGCATGAAGATACATGGCTCCAGTGGTGTTGCCCGTGATGAGAAGCTTGTCGCCTTGCTTGAAGGTCGACGCCTGAACGGCAATCTCTCCCACGCCGAGACGGCTGAAATACTTGGTCACCTTGCCCACGAGCACCTTGCGCTCTGTGGCCAACGACCCATAGCTGTCGTTCCATTCGCCCATCGTCTGGCCCTGGTAATAACCATCCCAAAAGCCGCGGTTGAACACGGTAGCCAGCCTTTCGTCCCACGCATCCTTACGTTCCTCAGTGAAAGAGCCGTCGAGCACGGCACGGATGGCCTCCTTATAACACGACACCACGGTGTAAACATACTCGGGGCCACGTGCACGGCCCTCAATCTTAAACACCCTCACACCAGCGTCCATCATCTTATCGATGAAGCGAATGGTCTTCAGGTCCTTGGGGCTCATCACGTATTTGTTGTCGATCTCAAGCTGATGGCCCGTCTCATTGTCGGTCACGGTGTAGCTGCGGCGGCACACCTGCACACACTGTCCGCGGTTGGCGGAGCGGTTGGCGGCGTCGAGGCTCATGTAACACTTGCCCGACACGGCCATGCAAAGGGCTCCATGGCAGAACATCTCGATCCGAATGGGGTCGCCATTGGGGCCTACGATATGCTGGGCCTCTATCTGTTCGTGGATATGTTTCACCTGGGGCATTGTAAGCTCTCGGGCCAACACGCTAACGTCGGCAAACTGGGCGTAGAACTTCAGGGCCTCCACGTTAGAGATGTTGAGTTGGGTAGACAGATGCACCTCCACGCCCACCTGACGGCAGTAGGCCATAACGGCCACGTCGGAAGCGATGACAGCACTGACGCCCGCTATGCGAGCGGCATCAATGATCTGTCGCATGGTATCGAGGTCGTTATCGTAAATGATGGTGTTGACCGTCAGATAAGTCTTCATGTTGTGCTCCTGGCAGATGGCAACAATGTCGTGCAAATCATCGAGCGTGAAGTGATTGGCGCTGTGCGACCGCATGTTGAGTTGCCCCACACCGAAGTATACCGAGTCGGCACCTGCCTGAATGGCGGCCGCCAAACTCTCGCGCGACCCCACAGGGGCCATGATCTCAAAGTCTTCTATTCGTGCGTTCATGCTGCAAAGGTACTAAGTTTTTCTTACATAGCGTTTCTTCCACCCCCAGGATAATGAAAATAAGTTTATGCTTCTGCCCGCATGGTTCTTCTCTTTTCTTAGTAACTTTGCAGCGATATGAAGAAAATGTGGACCTGGCTGCTCATCATCGGCCTGATGACAGCCTGCTGCCGACCGGCGCCCAAGACGTCCGAGGCGACCCCAAACGAGTTTACCGACGAGGTGGTGCTCAAGACCACGCCCGTTCGCAACCAAGGGCACAGCGACCTCTGCTGGGCCTATGCCATGCTGACCACCATCGAAACCGACCGCCTGATGGTGGGCGACTCCATAACGCTCTCCACCGATTATGTGGCGCGATGCCTGTTGCAGGAAGAGGCGCGACGTTATTTCCTGTCGAAAGGAGGCACGAACATTTCGCTGCGGGGCATGTCGTCGACCCTGCTCAACTTGCTGGAGCGATCGGGAGCGCTGCCCTTCGACTCCTATTATCAGAACCAAGGAACCGACATTTACAACAGCGGCGTCAACTATAACGTGCTCTGTCGGAAGGTGAAAGATGTGGCGCGAGCCTCCGCTTCGCTCTCCATGCTCGACCAACACGTTACCGACCTGCTCGACCGCGAGGTGGGTTGCCTGCCGCGCATCATAGCTCTCTATGGCGCAACCTACACCCCACACGAGTTCGCCCATAGTCTCTGCCTTCCCGGCGACTACGTGGCAATGACGAGTTTCACCCACCATCCGTTCGGCAGCAAGTTTGCCTTGGAGACACCCGACAATCGTTTTGGCGACACCTTTCTCAACCTTCCCATCGACACACTCATGAAACGCATTGTGCAATCGCTTCAATCGGGCCATGCCGTATGCTGGGAAGGCGACACGAGCGAGGCGGGATTCCGCTTCGCCGAGGGCCGAGCCACCATGCCCGAAGGCACAAAGGCCACCCAAGAAGAGCGCCAACGACTCTTCGACCGACGCCAAACCACCGACGACCACTGCATGGAACTGTGTGGATTGGCGCGCGACCGGAAGGGCCAACGCTTCTTCATCGCCAAGAACTCCTGGGGCAAGGGCAATCGCTACAAGGGCTTCATGTATCTCAGCGACGACTATGTCCGACTGAAAACCATCGCCGTTTACATGCGCATGCCTATCGAACCCCCCAACCAGTAAACCCAAAATAGGTTATGGGATTTAGGTTGACCGCTCGTCAATCGTGAGATAATTTATGGTGGAATACTTCCGTAATCAAATAAAAAGCACTATTTTTGCACCACATTCGGCGGCATACCCAGGCTAAGCGCCACACAAACCGCCACACCATGAGGCAAGGGGCGACCAACCGGACGCACCCGCCCAACAACCAACTAAACAGACAACAAAACAATATGGGAAAGATTATTTTGACAGGCGACCGCCCCACCGGCAAGCTCCACCTGGGCCATTACGTTGGCAGCTTGCGTCGCCGTGTGCAGTTACAGAACGAGGGCAACTACGACCGCATGTTCGTTTTCATGGCCGATGTGCAGGCATTGACCGACAACGCCAGCAATCCAGAGAAGATTCGACAGAACATCATTGAGGTGGCACTCGACTATCTCTCGGCCGGTCTCGACCCCTCCAAATGCACACTCTACATACAAAGCCACATCCCCGAGCTGGCAGAGCTCACCACTTACCTGATGAACATCGTCAGCGTGGCGCGTGTTCAGCGCAACCCCACGGTGAAGACCGAGGTGAAGATGCGTGGCTTCGAGAGCAACTCAGTGCCACTCGGCTTCTTCTGCTACCCCGTGTCGCAGGCCGCCGACATCGCCGCCTTCAAGGCCACCACGGTTCCCGCCGGCGAAGACCAGGAGCCCATGATTGAGCTGACGCGCGAACTGGTGAACCGCTTCAACCAGACTTACGCTCCCGTGCTTGTGGAACCCGAAATCCTTCTGCCTGAGAACGCTACGGCCCGACGCCTTCCTGGCACCGACGGCAAGGAGAAAATGTCGAAGAGCCTCGGCAACTGCATCTACCTTTCCGACGACGCCGACACGGTGTGGAGCAAGGTGAAGAGCATGTACACCGACCCCACCCACATCAATGTGTCCGACCCCGGACACGTGGAGGGCAACGCCGTGTTCACCTATCTCGACGCCTTCTCGACCGATCAGGACTTTGCCGACTTCTGGCCTGAGTTCCAGAACCTCGACGAGCTGAAGGCTGCTTACACCCATGGCGGCATCGGCGACATGAAGTGCAAGAAGCTCCTCAACAACGTCATCAACCGCATGCTCGACCCCATACGTCAGCGTCGCGCCGAGTATGAGAAGGACATCCCCGAGATTTTCAACATCCTCAAGCAAGGATCGGAAAGCGCTCGCGAGACGGCCGCACAGACCATGGACGACGTCAGACGCGCCATGCGCATCGATTATTTCGATGACGCTGAGCTCATTCGCCAGCAAAGCGAGAAGTTCAAGCGCTAAACAAGGCTAATATCGCCATCAAATATGATGATAATGCCCCCTCCTTGCTTGTCAAGGGGAGGGCGTTTTTTATGCCCATACCCATCCGTCGTGAGGCCATAAGGCATGGGCCGATAGCCCATCACACTTGACTCGACGCTCCACAAAGGGCCTTCTGACAGAAGAATAAGCCTTACGAAGCAAATGATGGCATGTGATAAAACGCAAGAGCGAACACCATAAAACGCATGAAGAAACGTTATGAAGCCCATGAGAGAATGCAATAAGACGCATGAGAAAATGCCAAAAGTAGCTGAGGAAACATCAAAAAGCAGATGGGGAAACACCATAAAACGACAAACCCCAGTCTCTTCAAACAGAGACAGGGGTTTGTCATTCCTGAAATCAATCTACTAATTACCTAAAAAGTTACTAACAACCTAATGAAATAACCTAAAAACTTTAATCTAAAAACCTAAAAACTAAAAACCTATATGAAACAATCTACTAACCTTAAACCTATTGAATCGAATGTCTAGGAATTCACTTCTCTCGAGGTTACTTATTTCCTTTTGACGATGCAAAGGTAGCATGAAAGTAAGAATTCTGCAATACCTAAGGCATGGAAAATCGCATTTTTGGGCTCATTCTTGACCTAAATCAACATTTTGTGTGCGCACACAACACATTTTAAGACTTGTTTTACATTCATTAAGCACCCAAGCGGCAGTTGGCCTACTATCACAAGGCACCAAAGCAAGAGAGACCAGCGATTGCTATCACCGATTATCTATATAATAAGGAGCAATCCAAGGGCTCAAAAGCACGTATCCACCGAGGATGGGAACGGCCTGTGGGCAAATAAAGAAAGCATAGGTCCGAGAGAGACGGTCCATCGTATAGCAAATGGATAGACAACGCAAGCCATCAACATAGCGTAGGTTGGCCATCTAAGCGAATAACCTTGGGTCCCCAAACAGCATTGCCCTTCCTTGCGCAATGACGACCCATGAGGTAAAAACAGCATAGGCCATCCTTTTTTGTGGGATGGCCTATGCGGGTATGAAAGGGGGATGGCTTATTTCAGATACTCAGCGAAATCGGTCAGGCGCATGTCGCCCTTGCGCATGAAGGTGTCGTGGAAGGCCAGCGCAGCGGTCATGCTCTGGGGCTCGTGGCCCATGGGGGCGATGTGAGCCAAGTAGTCGCGCAGCAGCGGGCGGTACTCAGGATGAGCGCAGTTCTCTATGACCTCATGTGCACGGCGAACAGGCCCCTTGCCTCGCAAGTCGGCCACACCCTGCTCGGTGACGATCACATCCACGTCGTGCTCGGTGCTGTCCACGTGGCAACACATGGGCACGATGCACGAGATCTTGCCGCCCTTGGATACCGACGGTGTAGTGAACACGCTGATATAGCCATTGCGCTCATAGTCGCATGAGCCACCAATGCCGTTCATCAGGGCCGATCCGCAGATGTGGCTCGAGTTCTCATTGCCATAGATATCACACTCCACAGCGGTGTTGATGGCGATGACGCCCAATCGGCGAATCACCTCAGGCGAGTTGGCCACCTCGCTCTGGCGAATGGTGAGGTGCTTCGAGAAGTAGTCCATGTTGGCGTAAACCTCCTGCAAACACTCGTTGGTGACGGTCATGGCCGTAGCCGAGGCATCCATCACCTTGCCCTCAAGCATCCAGCGGATGGCCGCATCCTGCACCACCTCACTGTAAACGTTGAAGCGTGGAATGCGCGGATTGGATCCCAATGCGGCCAGCACGGCGTTGCCCGTGGCACCCACACCACTCTGTATGGGCAGGAATTGCTTCGGGATACGGCCCGCCTTCATGTCGTCGACGAGGAAGTTGGCCAAGTGGTTTCCGATGGCCGAGGTAAACTCATCCACCTCCTTGAAGGCGCGCGCCTCCTCGGGTATGTTGCTCTCTATGACGCCCACAATCTTCTTGGGGTCGATGCTGATGTAGTTTTCGCCAATGCGGTCGTAGGGCTTGATGACCATCATCGGTCCGCGTCCCGATCCGTTGTCGCCCGGCTCCCACGTATCGTGTAGGAATTTTGAGTTGGGATTGTGGAACGTGTTGTGCTCCAGTATGACGCGTTTGGCAAGCCTCGCAGCGGTAGCGGCAATTCCTCCTGCCGACGTGAGGTAGGCGCGGCACTCCGACTCGCCCTCCACAATGTCCGACACCTCGATGACCGCCCAGTCGAACTCTCCATAGAAGCCATGTCGCATGCGCTCGGCCATGTGTCCCAGGTGCATGTCCTCATAGTCGATCTCACCCAGGTTGGTGTGTGTGCGGAAGTCCTTGTTGGTAGAGAACGGTGCGCGGAAGAGCAACGCATGCGCATTGGCCATGTCGCCTTCCACACTCTGGCACGACGAAGCGCCCGTGTAGATGCCTACTGCAAAAGGTTTTCCGGCCTCGTGTTCCTTCACGGCGCGCTTACTCAGTTCACGGAAGATGGCCTTTGGATTGCCGTTGGGCGTAAAGCCGCCAAGGGCCATCTTGTCGCGGTCATTGATCATGGCCGCAGCCTCGGCTGCTGTGATTCGGGGGTATCTCATAATAAAGGTAATGGGGAATTTGCTAATTGTATAGCTGATTGTTCTGTTAATTCGATGGGGTTAATATTTTCTCGCACCTTGGCAATGGCCGTCATGTGGTGACAGGCTCAATGCCCTGCGCCCTGTCGCGCACGATGTCCGCCATGTTATCGGCCGCCCAGTTGATGAGCGAGTCGACCAATGGGATGAGCGTCAATGCCCTTTCGGTGAGCGAATACTCCACTCGCGGAGGCACCTCCGCAAACACCTTCCGGCAGATGAGTCCGTCGGTTTCGAGAGTGCGCAGGGTAGTGGTCAGCACCTTCTGCGATATGTCGGGGATGGCACGGCGCAGTTGGTTGAAACGCATGGGCGACATGCCGTTGCGGTCCAGCGTATAGAGCACGAGCAACGACCACTTTCCGCTGATGTGAGCCAGCACGTTGCGGATGGGGCAATCCGTAAAGACGGTTTCCTTAATGACCTTGGGCATGGGTTAACCAATGTTTTTCATTATTAGGCTACAAAAGTAACCTTTGGCAATGGAAGACAAAAGTCAAATGCGTTAATAATAGTTAAACCTCCAAAACTTAACCTATTGTTGCTCAACAATGGTTACGCAGAGGTAACCATGTTACGCCAAAGTGCCTTCTTGTGGGAGCATCCGAATTGGCTTAACTTTGCCATCGCAAACCAACAAAAACAGAACAACATGAAAGAAGCAAAGATTATCAAGTCGCTGACCAACGCCACGGCAGCAACGTTTGGCCCCATGAGCGAACTCAACCAGTATGAATTGCAACTCGGTCCGGAGGTGAAGATCCCCGGAAAGGTGTTTGGCGGCGCGCTGCTGGACGCCACCGGAGGCGACTTCTCCTTCCAATCGTTCGCCCCAGGCAGCGAGACAGGCTTTCTCCACACCCACAAGACGCACGAGGAGCTCTATTTCTTCCTCAGCGGAACGGGCGAGTTTCAGGTCGACGGCGAGGTGTTCGCGGTAGGCGAGGGTAGTGTGGTGCGCGTGGCGCCCGCTGGCAAGCGCTCGGTTCGCAACAACGGAACGGAGCCGCTCGTCATGCTCTGCGTGCAATATCGCGGTACCACATTCACCGCCGACGACGCCACCGACGGGGTCATTCTCGGCGAGAAGGTGGTGTGGTAAGCCTCATGTCACCACCTCTTTTAATGCTTTTTCCCTACAAAAGGGTGTCGAAAGGTTCTGTTTCTCAAGATTATTAGCTACCTTTGCAACAACCAACACAGTAGCAAAACATTAGCAAGCATGAAACAGAATCTTTTGATTTACAATACGCTGACACGCTCGAAAGAGCTGTTCAAGCCTCTCCACGCCCCCCATGTGGGCATGTACGTTTGCGGTCCCACGGTTTACGGCGACCCGCATCTGGGCCACGCGCGCCCGGCCATCACCTTCGACGTGCTCTTCCGTTACCTCAAACACCTGGGCTACAAGGTGCGTTACGTGCGCAACATCACCGACGTAGGCCACTTGGAGCACGACGCCGACGAGGGCGACGACAAGATTGAGAAGAAGGCACGCCTCGAGCAGCTCGAGCCCATGGAGATCGCGCAATACTACACCAACCGCTATCACAAGGCCATGGAGATGCTCAACGTGCTGCCGCCAAGCATCGAGCCGCACGCCACCGGCCACATCATCGAGCAGGAGCAGCTCGTGCAAGAGATTCTCGACAACGGCTATGCCTACATATCAAACGGCTCGGTTTACTTCGACGTTGAGAAGTACGACCGCGACCACCACTATGGCATTCTCTCAGGCCGCAACCTCAAGGACATCATCAACAAGAGCCGCGAGCTGGCCGGCACGTCGGAGAAGCACAACCAAGCCGACTTCGCCCTTTGGAAGAAGGCGCAGCCCGAGCACATCATGCGATGGCCCTCGCCATGGAGCGACGGCTTCCCCGGATGGCACTGTGAGTGCACCGCCATGGGCCGCAAGTACCTGGGTGCCCACTTCGACATCCACGGAGGTGGCATGGACCTGGTTTTCCCCCACCACGAATGTGAGATTGCGCAGGCCGTGGCATCGCAGGGCGACCAGATGGTTCACTACTGGATGCACAACAACATGATCACCATCAACGGCCAAAAGATGGGCAAGTCGCTCGGCAACTTTATCACACTCGAGCAGTTCTTCAAGGGTGAGCACGATAGCCTGGAGCAGGCTTATTCGCCCATGACCATCCGTTTCTTCATCCTCTCGGCCCATTACCGTGGCACGGTCGACTTCTCCAACGACGCCCTGAAGGCCGCCCAGAAGGGTTACGACCGCCTGATGAACGGCATTGCCGACCTCGGTCGCGTGCAGGTGGCCAAGGGATCGTCGCCCGATACGCAAAAGGTGGTGCGCGCCCTGCGCCAGCGTTGCTACGACGCCATGAACGATGACTTGCAGACGCCGCTCGTCATCAGCGCGCTCTTCGAGGCTTGCCACCTGGTGAACCAGCTCGTCGACCACAAGCTCAAGATCTCTGCCGACGACCTGCAGGAACTCACCGACACCATGAGCCTGTTCACCTTCGACGTGCTCGGACTGCAGAACAACCGCGGAGCCAACAACGAAGCCCGCGAGAAGGCCTACGGAAAGATTGTCGACATGGTGCTCGAGATGCGCCAAAAGGCCAAGGAGGCCAAGGATTGGGCCACCTCCGACCAGATTCGCAACACGCTCACCGAAGCCGGATTCGAGGTCAACGACACCAAGGATGGCGTGACCTGGAAGCTCTCATAGCCCCTTACTCGAGCTCATCGAGAACGCTTCCGAACACACAAAGGACACACATGAACATAAAAGTTATCCTTACAGCCATTGCGCTTGCAACCTTTACGGAGTTGCAAGCGCAATCTTTTTTAACCCACAGAAGGTGAACGGCAGCGGCAACGAGGCCATCGACCACACAACCATCGACACACCCAGCGGTAGCGAGCTCTACAACCTGCAAGGCCAAAGGCTCACCACACCGCCCGCCCACGGCGTGTATATCCTCAACGGGCGCAAGGTGGTGAAGTAGGCCAAGAGAGTTGCGACGGGTTCCATTCGTCCAGTTTTTTGGTTAAAAAGTTGTGTTGGAATTTTGCGCGAGATAGACAACGAAAATGCCATTTTTGCGCCATCGTAGCGCCAAAAATGAGAGATGCGCGTACCGTTAGGCATGTATCGGGTTGCGAAAGACGCCAAACCGAGCCACCGTTAGGAAGGTATCGTCTTACGATCGGGCATGTTTCGCATTGCGAAACATGCCCAACGGCAATGCGTGAGGTCAAACTCTGAGTGTAGAAATACAAAAAATCATCGCAACCATTTGAACAATAACGTGTTACGTAAACACACCGAGAATTGCGTATTTCGGCCAAATAGTTCCGTGAAAGAAAAGAAATGTGTAGTTTTCACTATAGATTGTTGGCATAATTCACGTTCGTCCAACATTGGGCATAACGCTTCAATCTGATGCCTTCGCAGGCTTCTCCTACCCAGATTTCTCTCAGATTCATCCACATTGGAGTGATGAAGGATGCTTGTAAGTATTTACACTCAGAAGCGGTGAAGCCATCTGAAGCCAAAAACTGTAAGAAGTGAACAGAAGTTCAAATCATCTCTAAATGTCAGGTAAGTCCATTTTATTAACATTTACAATATCTAATAATTAAATAAAATGTTTATCTTTGCCCTCAAACTATATATAATGAAGCTGATCCTGATGGGGGATATATGCGAGTAAAATAACAAAAATCCTTTGGATATGTTAAATCGTTTTCTTTTAAAGGCTATTTGGGTGGCAAATGTCTGCTTAATGCCGATAATCGCTATTGCCCAGAGCGACTATGTTTTTCCTGATTTAGGCATGGAAAATCAAGTTCGCATATACAATCGCACTTGCCACCTTCAAATACACAAATGGCTTAAGCAAAGTCATTTCAAAGACAGTGTTACTGTTAAGGAAATGAAAGAAGCCTTCTATCAGAACTACAAGTATGCCACAAGCAATAATCCTTATGCGGGATTCGATTCATTGACGGCCCCTTTTATTGGAGGAAACAATTATCCGGCAGTTATCATAACGGAAGTGATGAAATCATGTCCTGAAAAAAGATTAAGACCATTTAGGGGAATTTGGAGAAACACAAATCTACTATTACAAAGTCTAACAGATACAAAGGGACAGGAATGCCCAAAACACATTGCCCAAATAGCCAAACGTTGGCAACATTTGTCTGATTGGTACCATGGCGATGTCGTATGGCTTTTTTCGCCCAAGAATTACATGGGGTTCATTGTCTCCGGCCATCCTGCCGTTTCAAGTTTCTACGATGGCACACAGGTAGCATACAATTATTACTCTGGCCCCACAAACTTCTTCCAATGTTTCAACCAACGCGTTCTCGATGGCGACTGGCATGCAACAAGTGATATCAGCACATTCGCATTGAGCAACTTTCTTAATATTGCAGTAGATATCAGAAACATCGAATGTCAGTTCTCTGTTCTTCTACACGAAAAGGCAAGGGGGGAATATACATTGGAGTTGTTGCTGCCACAAGAGCCTGACCAGAACGTACGCATTGCATTTTCTGAAATGCGCTTTGAAATTGAACATTTGCCAACAGATTTTTTTCTACCTTATTACACAGCCGACTTCCGCACCATGATGGGACGGTATTATCTGGTTACGGTTAATAATAACGGATGGATAATAAAAGATTACATGGACATTCCCTAACAAGAAGTAGCCAAGAGATAGTGCCATTCGGATCATCGAAACCCGCTTAACCCCAAGAGCTCCCCACCTTCTCTCTTCGGAAGATGGGGAGCTCTTTATCAATGTTGAAACATGGTAACGCTTACCGTCGTTTCCACGGGCACAATGCCCCACACGCTACTTCACAACATATTTCTTTCCGTTCTGCACATATACGCCGGGGCGCAGACCGCTGAGCGACAATCCCACACACTGGCCTTGGAGGTTATAGACCTTCGGTTCGGCGGTGGCGCGACGGTTGGCGATGGGCGCCACGATGCCCGTGGGGGTGAAGTTGTGCTCGCGGTTGGCGGCCATGTTCAAGGCACGCACATCGGTGCGCGTCAGCACACGGTTGAATACCAACAGGTCGTCGAACGACGCCTCGGCCGATCCCCAGAACGATCCGTAACCCAAGTACATATTGGAGCAAGAGGCCACAAAGTCGACCAGTTCGTTGCAGTCGAACTGTGCCTTGGTGGTGATGCTGGTGCCGTTTTGCGAGCCCGCCACGGCGCTGATGTTCTTCTGCGAACCATCAACATAGAGCTTCACACCGTCGGTGCGCGACACGGTCATGGTGACAAACGCCCACTTGCCGGCATTGAGATAGCCCGTCGTAACGGTCGATGGATGGTTGAGGTCGATCCAGTTGCCCGTATTGTTGTTGTAGCCCACATAGGCGTTGCCCGTCATGTAGAGGCGCGCCTGCGATAGGGGATTGAAGAAACTGAACAGGCAGTCCCACAGGTTCTCGTCGGTGAGCTGGGCCCAATACGACACGGTGAAGCCATCGGTGAGCGTGGCACCGTTGAGCGGGTTGTCCATCTGCACATAGCTGGCGCGTCCGCTGGCGCCAAACTGGGTGTGGACAAACTGTCCGCTGCGCTCGTGGTCGGCCTGCAGCGAGGGAACGGAGGCCCCCGACTGGCCCTTCAGGAGAGCCACCTGGGCCGAGTCGAAGGCGTTGACGATCGGACGGTTGTCGAAGTTGTAATAAGCCACGGTGCCGCTCTCTATGTCGGCCTGGTCCGGAATGGTGGTCTTGCGCACGTTCACCGAGAAGGTGTCGACACACTGCCAGTCGCCCGAGGTGAGCGTCATCACGAGGTCGACAGGCATGTTGTCGGCCGTCATGGCCTCGGGGTTGTAGCGTCCATCGTCGCTGAGGATCGTTGGGTTCGACGATTTCCACGCGACGCTCACATTGTCGTAGCCTTGGGTAACGCCATAGAGGTTCACGTTGCTGTTGACGGTCTTGCCTTGGCCCACAGGCATGGTGGCCGTGCGGAGCAGGTACGACAAGGCGTAGGCGTCCGCCATCTTATAGCCCCAAACGGTGGCCGCCGTGCCCACTCCGGTAAAGGCGATGGCCTTGATGGTATAGGGCTCCATGTGCTGCTCCACCACCACGGCCTGGTAGGTGTCGCCTCCAGCCTTGAGGGTCATATACGAGGTGCCTTCGGTGAGGCTCCAGGTGCCGGTGAGAGCGCCCGTCACCTTACCGTCCTCGGTGAGGGTCACGGCGATGGGTTTCACCGTCTCGCGGTTTATATAGTCCACTCCCTGCTTATGCACGAGCACCTGATAGGTTCCGGCCAACTCGTGGGCGCTGAAACGCTGGCGCGTGGCAATGCTGTCGTCGTTGACGGTCTCGCCCGTAAACTCGAAGGGGGCGGCGGCCAACCAGCCGTTGCTCGTGGTGAACAGTTGGTGAACACGCACCGTGTGGCCTTCTGACCCGTCGTTGAAACGGGTGTGGTAAATGAGGAAACTGCGGCCTTGCGCATCGGTGATGGCCGAGTTGTGGCCCTGCGACAGCTCGCCCGGTGTGCTGAAGGAGGTCTTCTTTCCGGTGGTCATGAACCCCCAGTTCTCATAGCTGCCGAGAATCTTCTCGCCGCGGAAACTGCCGTTCGTGCCATAGTTCATGAGATAACGGTCGAAGAGGGCCGATGTGCCCCTGGGGTCGACATAGGGCCCGTCGGGGTTCTTCGAGCGAAACACCTCCATCTCGTAGCCACCATCGGAGGTCAGTCCACCATACGACATGAAGAGGTAATAGTAGTCGCCAATGTGCTGTATGTACGATCCCTCGCCCGAAGCGTAGTAGCCACCGGCTATCTTCTTGCCGAAATAGGGGTCGGAGGTGTAATTGGCGCCGCTTCCGGTAAGGGGGTAGGTGGCGTCGTAGTCGCGCAAGCCGGTCTTGGCGTCGAGCTTAAGCATGAATATTCCGCCCGACCAGGAGCCATACGACATCCACAGCTGGCCGTTCTCATCGTAGAACACGCAAGGGTCGATGCAGTTGGGCCATGTATCGCCCCACTTGGCTTGCTTGTTGTAGCGGCTGGGCAACGAGGCCTGTGTGCCTACGACCTGCTCGAGGTCGGTGTTCTTATACGAGTTGGCGTTCTTGCCATTGAACCCACCAATGACCACCGGCCCTTGGTAAACATAGGGACCATTGATGTTGTCGGCGGTGAGCAGCACCACGCTCGAAGCCCAGCTGTCGCCGTTGATGCTGAGGTATTGGCACCATTTGTTCATCACCGGATTGTAGATGATATCGGGCGCCCAGAGGTTGCCGTCGACATTATAATCCTTGGAAGCCAGGGCCGACCAGGCCGCCGCATCGAAGTTGGGCAGGCTGATGGTACGGCCTGCGGCGGTGGTGAGGCTCGTTACCTGCGGATGTGCAAACGCCTCCTGATTGGTGGCTCCCGGCACGATGGCCCCACCAACGACCGTTCCCCAGGGTATGGCGGGCGCTATGTGGGTCCATTGGTAAAGGTCGGCCGTGCGGGCTTGCGCACGGTGCGAGCCAAAGATGTAATACTGCTGGCTCTGCGTGTCCCATACCACCGAGGGGTCATGAACCGAAACGCGCTTGGGCGCCTCTGTGGTGTAGAGGGTCATGGCTTCGGAGCGCGTCAGCGTGTGCTGAGCCTGCGAAGTGAGCGACAAAGCCGAAAGGAGTAGAAGGGTAGATAATTTCGACATATAGCTTAGTTTTTAAGATAGCTTGGTTGATGGTTGCAAAGGTAAGGCAAAATAACCAAATGGAACACAAGAAAGGCGAGAAAATAAGTGTTTTTCTACGTTTATGCCATTCCGAACGTTATGGTCTACAGGTCGGTGGGGGAGAGGGGGCAATCGTTTCCAATCATTAAAATAACTAAATTTTACTATAATATCAAAGTTTTAGGGTAACTTTGCACCTTAAATATAAGTCATTAAACGCATGAGTTTAACAAAAATAGTGGGCCAGTTCTTTAAGCCCCGCCAGTATGCACTGGAGAAACACTACACCCAGCCCGAGGCTTTGCAAGAAGCCGTGCTGCGCCACTTACTGGAAAGAGGCTCCAACACCGAATATGGCCGCAACCACCTGCTGTCGCCCAAGAACAGCTATGAGGAGTTTGCCAAGAATGTTCCGATCAACACCTACGAGGAGTTGAAGCGCGACATCGACCGCATGCGCCACGGAGAGGCCGACGTGCTGTGGCCCGGACAGGTGCAATGGTACGCCAAATCGTCGGGAACCACCAACGACAAGTCGAAGTTCATACCTGTCTCGGCCGAGGGATTGCACGACATCCACTACCAGGGTGGCAAGGACGTGGTGACCTTCTACCTCCGCAACAACCCCAACAGCCGGCTCTTCGACGGCAAGTCGCTCATACTGGGAGGCAGCCACTCGCCCAACTACAACGTGGACGGATCGCTCGTGGGCGACCTCAGCGCCATCCTCATCGAAAACATCAACCCGCTGGTAAACCTCATGCGAGTGCCCAGAAAGCGCACGGCGCTGCTATCAGACTTCGAGGTGAAGCGCGACCGTATCGCACAGGAGTGCCTGCATAAGAACATCACCAACATATCGGGTGTGCCCTCGTGGATGCTCAGCGTGCTCGTACGCGTCATGGAGCTGTCGGGAAAGAAGTACCTCGAGGAGGTGTGGCCCAACCTGGAGGTGTTCTTCCACGGAGGAATAGCCTTCACACCCTACCGCTCACAATATGAGCAACTCATCACCTCTTCGAAGATGCACTACATGGAAACATACAACGCCTCGGAGGGATTCTTTGGCATACAAGACGACCCCACCGACCGATCGATGCTGCTCATGCTCGACTATGGTGTGTTCTACGAGTTTATTCCGCTCGAGGAAGTGGGACGCCCCGACGCCACGGTGGTGCCGCTCGAAGGGGTGGAGATTGGACGCAACTACGCCATGGTGATAACCACCAGCTGCGGATTGTGGCGATACATGATTGGCGACACGGTGGAGTTCACATCCAAACGACCCTATAAGTTCATCATCACAGGACGAACAAAATACTTCATCAACGCCTTCGGTGAGGAGCTGATCATGGACAACGCCGAGAAGGGACTGGCCTACGCCTGCGAGAAAACGGGCGCACAGGTGCTCGAATACACCGCCGCACCGGTCTACATGGACAAGAACGCCAAGTGCCGGCACCAGTGGCTCATCGAGTTTAGCAAAGACCCCGACAACCTGGAGCGGTTCGCACAGGCGCTCGACGAGAAGTTGCAGGAGCTCAACTCCGACTACGAGGCCAAGCGTTCGCACAACGTGACGTTGCAACACCTGGAGGTGGTGAAGGCCAAAGAGGGACTGTTCAACGACTGGCTGAAGCAGAAAGGACGCCTCGGCGGACAACACAAGGTGCCCCGACTGAGCAACTCACGAAAGAACATGGATGAGCTGCTGGAGATGAACAAGGGCTAAAAACCCATGGGGAAACGGCAACCGCCATCGTGGGGAAACGGCCACACAGCGCCGCAACCCACGGATAATCAGTAAGAAAAAGCCAATTAGAAGATGAACAACAAGACAGATAACAGCAAGCAGCTACGAAAGGAAAAGCAGACGGTGACCATGCGCGCAATCAGCCTGCTGACACTTTTCGTCGCCACACTCATGCTCATGTCGTGCGCCAAGATGGGCAGCCCCGACGGAGGATGGTACGACGAGACGCCGCCACGCGTCATCGGTTGCTCACCCGCCGACAAGGGCGTCAACGTCAACCGAAGACATATCTACATCAACTTCGACGAGTTCATCAAAATAGACAACCCCTCACAGAACGTCGTCGTGTCGCCACCGCAGCTCAACCAGCCCGAAATAAAAGGACAAGGAAAGCGCATCAGCGTGGAGCTGCTCGACTCGCTGAAACCCAACACCACCTATACCATCGACTTCTCGAGCGCCATCAGCGACAACAACGAGGGAAACCCCATGGGCAGCTACACCTATAGCTTCTCAACAGGCGACTATATCGACACGCTCGAGGTGTCGGGATATGTGGTGGAAGCCAGCAACCTGGAGCCCGTGAAGGGCATTCTCGTGGGACTCTACGACAGCATCTCGAACGACTATTTCAAGAAGAAGCCCATGCTGCGCGTGTCGAAGACCGACGCCAGCGGACACTTCACCATCAAGGGCGTGGCGCCCGGAACCTACCGCATCTACGCCTTGCAGGATGCGGATGGCGACTTCGTGTTCAGCCAAAAGAGCGAAATGGTGGCTTTCCAGCACGAACGGGTCGTGCCCTCGTTCAAGGAAGACACACGACAAGACACCACATGGCTCGACTCGCTACACATTGCCAGCATCAAGACGGTGCCCTACACCCACTTCCTGCCCGACAACATCTGCCTCAGGGCATTCAACGAGGTGATGACCGACAGGTATTATCTCAAGGCCGAACGAAAGGAGGCCGACCACTTTACGCTCTTCTACACCTACGGCGACAGCATTCTGCCCAGCATCACCGGACTGAACTTCAACGCCAACAACGCCTTTATCATCGAACCAACGGAGCATAAGGACACCATCACCTATTGGCTGCGCGACACAACATTGGTGAACCAGGACACGCTGACCATGGCCCTCACGCACCACATCACCGACACGCTCGGAACGCTGCAACTGCAAACCGACACCATCAAGATCATCTCAAAGGAAACCTACGCCAAGCGAACGAAGGACCTGAAGAAAAAGATGGAGCAATGGCAGAAGGAGCAGGACAAGCTGAAAAAGCGCGGGGAACCCTACGACACCCTCATGAGGCCCGAGCCCCTGAAGATCAACATGGCGCCCCTGGGCGAGATGGATCCCGACCAAAACATCTGGATAACGGCCAAGAAACCGCTCAACGACGTCGACACGGCCCACATACACCTCTACTCGCACCAACCCACCGACTCGCTATGGTACGCCGAGCCATACCGCATAGACCGAAAAGACTCGCAAACCTTCGTGCTCAAGGCGGCATGGAAACCCGAAATGGAATACAGCCTGGAGATCGACAGCGCCGCCTTCCAATCCATCTACGGACAAGCCTCGATAGCCATCAAGCAGGGGGTGCGCGTCAGGTCGCTCGACAAGTACGCCACGCTCCTCATGACCCTGCAGGGCATGGAGGGAAAGCCTGTCATCGCACAGCTGCTCGACGGATCGGACCAAGTGGTCAAGGAAGCAACGACCCACAACGGGCAGGCGGAGTTCTTCTACCTCAAGGCGGGCAAATACTACATGCGAATGATTCTCGACGAAAACCAAAACGGCAAGTGGGACACGGGCGATTACGACGCCGACCGGCAGCCAGAGAAGGTCTACTACTATCCCGAGACCATTGAGTGCAGGGCCAAATGGGACCTCACGCTGACATGGAATCCCAACGCGCGTCCCTTCAACAAGCAGAAACCCGAGCAGATAACCAAGCAGAAAGGCGAAAAGGCCAAGAGCATCAAGCACCGCAACGAGGAGCGAGCCAAGAAGCTGGGCATAGAGTACATACCAAACAACAACTTGTAACACTAAGTATCATGAAACAAGCGAAAACATATCTCCTGGCATGCTGCCTCATGCTGGCCATGCTGCCGGCAAAGGCGCAGTGTGGGTTCCATAACGACGCATTCAAGTCGGGCGAGTTTCTGTCCTATAATCTTTATTACAACTGGAAATTCGTGTGGGTGAAGGCCGGAACGGCTTCGTTCTCAACGGTTCAGAGCAAGCGCAACGGACAGCCTGCATGGCGCAGCAGCCTGATCACACGAGGCAACCAAAAGGTCGACAAGATGTTTGTGTTGCGCGACACCCTGCTGTGCTACAACACGCTCGACCTGGAGCCCATCTACTACAGAAAAGGAGCACGCGAGGGATCGCGATACACCGTAGACGAGGTGTTCTACAGCTACCCCAACGGCAAATGCCACGTGAAGCAGCACCGACAGCACGGCAACGGAACCCACTCGTGGGAGCAACACACCTACAACGACTGCGTGTTCGACATGATGAGCATCTTCCTACGCGCACGCTCGTTCAACCCAACGGGATGGCGGAAAGGGCACGACGTGAACTTCCCCATGGCCGACGGAAACGGGCGATACCCCGCCCGGCTGCGCTATGAGGGCAAGGTGAACGTCAAGACCGACGACGGACACACCTACAGATGCCTCAAACTGGCATACCTCGAGAACGAGAAAGGAGAGGGATTCAAGAAAATTGTGGACTTCTTCGTCACCGACGACAAGAACCATGTGCCCGTAAGGCTCGACATGCACCTCCGCTTCGGATCGGCCAAGGCGTTCCTCACAGGAATGAAAGGAACCAAGAGCCCCATCACATCAAGGGTGAAATAAGAAGGATAAAAGCGGCCTTGTAGACCGCCTGAAGCCCCAAAACGAAACGCCACAAGCATCAGAACATTGCTGATAGCTTGTGGCGTTTTACGTGGTTACAGGCGTTTGAACCCTAAACCACAAACGGTCATTAGACCGATTTGGGTTAAAAGATATCCAAGAGCCTGACATCAAACTCTTGCGCAGTGCCTGAAACTTGATATATCTTAGGGGTTGTCGTTTAATTCTAAGAATTCAATATCTATAGACGAGGGTATGCCTTCCGAGGTTGCCATCGTCTGCTTATTTTCGGAGTTTTATCGTAATTATCCCTTGCATGGAGGATAATGCTATACGAGGTTAAGCAGCCTGATGGAGTTCCGCTTTTGCAATTCTTCTTGCCAGTTGTACTGCATTAGCCGTGTGGATGCCGAAGAAGATGATTAGGATTTCTGTCTTCTTGATTCGGCCGCTTATCCGCTTGAGTCCGTAATGTTCCTTCTGCGTTCCAAAGGATCCTTCCATTGCTGTGGCTCGTACACGGGCAAGTTCTTTCTTGACCATGCTGACAGTGGACGTGGTTTCTCGCTTCCTGCCTTTCTGCGAGAATGAAGTCACTATGTTTTGTTCACTGCAGAAAGAACGGTTGGCATTACCAGAATAACTGCAGTCGCCAGCCAGTTTGGTGATCTTCTCTCCAAAGAGTTTCTCTGCAAGCTTTACACAATGCACAAGACGAGTACCCTCATTGAATGCGTTGAACGAAAGTTTCTCGATGAACGACAGGCCATCAACCTGTATGTTGTTACACTTGGCTCCAAACTCGACCTTCTTTACTTCCTTGCCACGGACGATTGGACGTATGTATGGTTTGTTGACGCTTACGATACGATTAGGAATGCTCTCCTTGGCATTGCCACTCTCGTGATGCTTATGCTGCTGACGGTATATCTTCGTTATCGTCTCTATTTCTGCGAGTTGCTTATCGGAGAAGATTCCTGCGCAGGGATTTTCTCTGTCGAGTCTTCTTAACTCTTTGAGAATCTTCCCTAACAGATCCAACTGTCGACGGATCATCCTGCGAGTACGCTTGTTGGTGTGATGGCGTTGCTTCACATAGGCCATGTTGTCGTGGGCAACATCAAGGTACTTCGTCCTCATGCGGTGAATGCCGAGTTCCTTACTTGCCTCACACATCATTGTATATACCTTCTCTACGCATTCCCATAGCAACTTTGTGTCAGTGGGGTAACGCATGCTGCTTTCGTAGCACGTTGCATCGGTATAGATTGTATCAAGATTCCTCATGTAGGGTTTCCATGTTTCTGCCAATGACTCCTGCTGAGTCTGGATCTTCAGGCGCTTGGACAGTTCAAGGATAATATCATCTATGAGCTTGTAGTTGGTCAGGGGATTGGCTGAACTTATTCGGATGCCACAGAATATCTGATAGTGTATGTTGGCGTTGAGCTGCTCCATAAGTTTTGGGGCAGACAATCCGGTATACGACTTGAGGAACATGAGTGCCACCTTGCCTTCAGGGCTGAAGTAAGATTTGCGACCGACTTTTCTGCGTGGAACAGAGTCAATCAAACCGAATCTAATGGCCATCTCACGCAACGGAAGGAGGGCATGAAAGCGTCCGAGTTCACTCTTTTTGAACGACTCTTCATAATCTTTGTAAAAATCAAACTCTGTGAACGCAAGACCTGGTGTTATTTCAGAAAATTGTAGTACCTTTGCCATGACGATTATTTTTCGTTTCCCCCAAAACAGGCCAGTCAAAGCAGTTTGGGGGATTTTTTATTATTTTATGCAAAGATACAAAATTCTTATAACACTGACAATTAGATCGTTAGGTTGTTTTTGACTGATTTACGAGCATCCCTAATGTAGAATGCACACACGCCAGAGGCTCCAAAGTTCAGGCCAAGTGTAGCGTCCTCATTGTAATTGATTGCGCCCTGGTCGTTCGACGCCATGAAGTACGTCGTTGACCCAGCGCCCGTAGACACAATATACTCAACAGGGTTTGCGCCCAGTTCCACCAATGAGCTAAGCGCAATGTTACACGTCTGTGCGTACATCCCGCTGCCCACATTCTTCAGATAGTAGCCGTTAGTAGTGCCTGTTGGAATCAGTTGCCATATAAAGCTGCCATTGGTCTTGTCGAGCGAACTGGCCATGATGTTGTTGCCATTGGCATACATGTAGGCCTATGAGTTGCCGTTACGGTTGATAACATAATATTTACTCTCGTCGAAG
>SFPC01000001.1 GCA_004552195.1 Bacteroidales bacterium
GCGCGCGAAGGCCGAGTGGCTCTCCGCCACGGAGATATTCGAGCACCTGAAGCGCACTTCCTCGAAGGCATTGCAGGGCATCACCGCCATGCGCATGGGGAAAGTGCTCCGGATGTTGGGCGCAGAAAAACGGCATAGCCGTTTGGGTAACCGCTATGCCGTGGTGTATCAGTAAGGTGCGCGGGAAAAATGTTTACCGCTTGACGATGGCAGCGGCACGTTCGAGTGCCACGTTGATGTTGGGGCAGATGTGGTCTTTGCCCAAGAGTTTGCAGAAACCGTTGTGCTCCAGCACGTTGTACACATTGGGCGTGACACCCGAAAGCACGATGTGCGTGCCCTCGCGGTGGCTCATTTCGCAGAGGTTCTGCAGGTTGTGGATGCCCGTGGAGTCAATGAACGGCACGCGGCGCATACGGATGACGCGCACCTTGGGGTGGTCGTTCATGTTGGCCATCAGTTCCTCAAACTTGTTGGCGATGCCGAAGAAGTAAGGACCGTTGATTTCGTAAACCTCCACGCCTTCGGGAATGATGAGGTGTTCCTCATGCACCACGGCGTCGGTCTCATCGTTCGGGTCAATCTCGTCGGCAATCACCTTGATCTGGGTGGTTTCGGCCATGCGTCGCATGAAGAGCAGGCAGGCAACGAGCAAGCCCACTTCGATGGCCACGGTGAGGTCGAAGATGACGGTGAGGAAGAACGTCATGAAAAGCACGATGATGTCGCTCTTCGGATTTTTCATCAGCTGCATGAAGGTGCGCCAGCCGCTCATGTTGTAGGAAACGATGACCAGCACACCGGCCAGGCACGACATGGGGATGTATGCCGCCAAGGGCATGAGCACGAGGAAGATGACGAGCAATACGGCGGCGTGGATAATGCCGGCCACGGGGGTGCGTCCGCCGTTGTTGATGTTGGTCATGGTGCGGGCTATGGCTCCCGTACAGGGAATGCCGCCGAAGAGCGGCGTGCAGAGGTTGGCCACCCCCTGGCCTATGAGTTCTTGGTTGGAGTTGTGGTGGTCGCCGCACACACCGTCGGCTACGGTGGCA
Organism: Bacteroidales bacterium; assembly: GCA_004552195.1. The sequence goes on from SFPC01000001.1 coordinate 1,056, forward strand.
GACAGCAGCGACTCGATGGCTCCCAACACGGCTATCACCATCGCCGTGGGAAAGAGCCCCTTGACGCTCTCCCATGTGAGATTGGGCACTTGGATTTCGGGGATGGCGGCCTTGATTTCACCGAACTGGTCGCCGATGGTGGTGATGTGGAAACCGAGATCGGCGCGGTTCAGTCCCCAGGCAGCCAGGGTCATCAGGATGATGGCCACGAGCGAACCGGGAATTTTTTTCGACACCTTCGGGGTGAGGGCTATCACGGCGATGCTGAGCAGTCCCATGGCGGTGGTAATCCAATCTACCGTGTGGAAATTCTCAAAATAGACCACCCATTTCGACAGGAAATCGCCCGGTAGCTTGCCGTCGATGGTCAGGCCGAATAGGTCCTTGATTTGGGTGGTGAAGATGGTGACGGCGATACCGCTCGTGAAGCCCACCACGATGGGGTAGGGGATGAACTTGATGATGGTGCCTAATCGGCAAACGCCCAACAGTATCAGGAAAATGCCGGCCAGCATGGTGGCAATCATCAGGCCCGGCAGTCCCAGGTCGGGGTTGCTCACAATGCCGTAAATGATGACAATGAATGCTCCCGTAGGGCCGCCAATCTGCACACGGCTGCCGCCCAGAGCCGACACCAGGAAACCACCGATGATGGCGGTGAGGATGCCTTGCGAAGGCGAAACGCCCGAGGCTATGCCGAAGGCAATGGCCAACGGGAGTGCCACGATGCCGACAATCAGGCCGGCCATAAGGTCGGCGGCAAACTTCTCTTTGTTGTAATGCCGCAGTTCGCTGACCATTCGCGGCGCAAAGTTGAAATTACTCATTCGCACTTGTATGTTAAGGTTATTTCTTTTTCTTTGCAAAATTAGTGCATTCTGTTTAAAAGTGCTACTTTATTGGCCTAAAGCTGCGACTTTCGTTAAAAAAGAAGTCGTTTTGTAAACACAAGTGGAATAATTACGCTTTCTATAAAGTTGGTGCCGGAATGTTTTCTGCCAGCAGGGCGGCGATGATGAGCAGGGCGAAGGTGAGCATGTTGCGCGAGGTGAAGCCGAGTATGCGGTTGAGGCTGCGCCCGTGGTGGATTTGTACCATCTTGCGCCAGGTGAGGTAGTGGGGCAGTAGGTAGAACAGGGGCAGGACGGCGGCCCACATGTGGCCATGGCAGGCGGTCAGTGCTACACAGACGTAGCCCGCCACACCTTGCAGCAGATAGAAGAGCGAGCCGAACTTTTCACCGAACGCCACGATGAGGGTGCGCTTGCCGCTCACGGCATCCTGTTCGCGGTCGCGGTAGTTGTTGAGCACCAGCAGCGTGTCCGTCACCAGTCCGCAGGCTGCCGCCAGCCACCATACGGAGGGGCTCAGGCTGCCGGCCTGCACGTAGTAGGTGCCGCAAACGGGCACGAAGCCGAAGAACACCCACACCAGCAGGTCGCCCAGTCCCAGATAGGACAGGAGCGTGGTGTAGAGAAAGGCGAACACCACGCAGAGCGCGCCCAGGGCTATCAGGGCGGTGCCGCCGTAGGGTATCAGGCACGCCCCGACGGAGCAGGCGGCCAAGAGCACCACCGCAATGCCCCCGCGCATGGCGCGCGGACTAATCCATCCTTGGGCACAGGCTCGTTCGGGACCCAGGCGGTCGGTTCGGTCGCTGCCTTTCAGGTAGTCGAAAAGGTCGTTGATGAAGTTGGCCGCCACTTGCATCAGGGCGGCAAAGAGTACGCAGTAAAGCGCGGGTTGCCAGCGGAAGCAACCTTCGGCATAGGCCAGGGCCGTGGCGGTGGCCACGGGGATGAGTGCCGCCGTGAGGGTCTTGGGACGGGCCGCCAATATCCAGTATTTCAGCATACGACGTTTATCAATGTATAATGTACAATGTAAATTAAATCATCATTCTGGCAGGAAATCCAGCAACATCGTCAGCGACTCCGGGTCCTTCCAGCTCCAGAAGCGGTTTTCCATCAGCACCTTGAACGGCTGTTGCTGCTCCTTCTTGATGGCCTTTTTGAAGGCCGTTTCGTTGGCAGGGAAGATGAAGCCCTTGGCACTGAAGTAATATTTGTCCTGCAAGGGAATGCCCAGGTCCTCGTCGCGCCGGTCCTGGTTCAGGTTCATGAACACGCCGCTGTCCTCCAGCTCGAAGAAGTCCAGTCCCGTGCCTCCCGACTCCTCCTCGCGGTAGCGCGCCATGTTCACCGTGGTTACGCAGAGCAGCGAGTTGTACCCCTTGCGGGCCACTACGCGCGCCATGGCGTTGTCTATCTTGACAAATTCCAGCGAGTCGCCGAACACCACCCCGAAGATGTTGTCCGTGTAAGCCCGCATGATTTTGTCATTCTCCATGTACATCAGCGAGGCATCTTTCAGATAGATGTTTACTTTCGCCTTGGCAAACCGGCCAAATGACTGTTTTACTTTTCCCTCCACAAATTCGGGAAAGAGGAAAATGCTTTTGCTGCGTTTCAGCATTTGCTGCTGCTGCGCCTGCACCGGGGTGACGCAGCACAGCAGGGCATATAACAGCATGATTAGATACTTTTTCATGTCAGCTTTTTTTGAGTAAGTAGGTGTTGAAAATTAGTTTATATCATGTGTGCTCTATTGGGATGCAGTTAGTTTCTTTTTTTGAGGGAGCATAGCGGGCTATGTGACCGAAAACGAGGCACATCAGTCCTTCAAACTCAATTTTTCCGAAACGAAACTGCGGATATAGTCTGCTGTGCGTTCGATGCCCAGCACGGATGAGTTGATACAGAGGTGGTAAGTGGCGGCGGCACCCCAGGTGCCCGAACTGTAAAAGTTGTAGAAAGCGGCCCGTTGGCGGTCGCCTTTTTCAATCATTTCGCGCGCCTTCTTTTCGTTGCAGCCTGTGAGGCTGCACAGGCGGCTGATGCGGTCGGGCATATCTGCCGAAATGAAGATGTTCACGCAGCGCGGATGGTCGCGCAACACGTAGTCGGCACAGCGGCCGATGAAGATGCACGAGCCTTGTGCCGCCGCTTTGCGGATGGCCTCGCTCTGGATGAGGAAGAGGTGCTCATTGGACAATTCGCCTGCTACGTACGTGTTGCCGCTGCCTACAAACGGAATGATGTTGCCGAGTGTGTGCAGGAAACGGTTCTTTTCGTCCGTACGTTCAAATACTTCCGGACAAAGCCCACTTTCGCGGGCTGCCATCTGGAGTATTTCGCGGTCATAATATCCGATGCCCAGTTGCTGCGCCAGCAGCTTGCCGATGGCGCGGCCACCGCTACCCAATGAGCGGCCAATGTTGATAACGTAAGGTTCCATGGTGACAGGAGGATAAGAAGGTTGGGTTATGCCGGGGCGTATGGAGCTTTTGTCAGGCCCGGCGGAATTTCCTGACCTGCTTGATGAGCAACGTGATGGCCAGGACGGAGGCCAGGGCGTCCGCCGTGGGCGAAGCGTGCCACAGCCCCTCAAGCGGGTCGCTGAATACGTGGGGCAGGATGAAGATGGCCGGCACGAGGAAAAGCAGTTGGCGCGTGAGCGACAGGAAGATACTCTTGCCAGCCAGCCCGATGCTTTGGAAAAAAGCAGTCGACACAATCTGCACACCCACAATCGGGAACATCATCACGATGCACTCCAGGGCGTGGGCGGCCATGTCAATCAGTTCCGGCGAGTCCTTGGCAAACAGCGTGACGACGGGTGTGGAGAAGAATGTGCCCACCACAAAGCCCGCAGTGGTGATGCATACCGCCACCACCACGGCGTGGCGCAAAACACCTACCACGCGGTCGTATCGGCCCGCTCCGAAATTGTAGCCCGCAATGGGCTGCATGCCTTGGTTGAGGCCGATAACCACCATCACGACAAACAGTATAAGACGGTTGCAAATACCAAAGGCACCCACTGCCACATCGCCGCCGTAGTCCGTCAGGTTGCGCGTCATCAGGGCCGCTACTAAGCAGGCACAGAGGTTGATGAGGAACTGCGGAAGCCCCACAAAAACTGACTCCCGGATGATTTTGAAGTCGGGATGAAGCAGCTTCCTCTCCAACCGGATAAAGTCCTCCGGGTTGGAAAACAGTTTCAGCTGCCAGCAGAGCATCATCGTCTGGGCCATCACCGTGGCCAGAGCCGCGCCCCGTATGCCCCAGCCCAGCACGAAGATGAACAGCGGGGCGAGGATGCAGTTGAGGATGACGGTGCCGAAGGTGGCGTACATGGCCAGCCGGGGGCGGTTGGTGGAACGCAACATGGCGTTCAGGCCGAGATAGAGGTGGGTTATCACATTGCCGGCCAGTATCACCTCCATAAAATGACGGGCATAGGGCAAAGTAACATCGCTCGCCCCGAAAAAGCGCAGGATGGGATTGATGAAAAGCAGCAGCGCAAAGCCCAAGAGCAGGCCCAGCCCTACGTTCATCAGTATCACGTTGCCCAGGATGCGTTTGGCTGTGCTATAGTCGCGCTGCCCCAATTTCACGCTCATCAACGTGGCCGCGCCCACGCCCACCATGGCCCCGAAAGCCGCCGTGAGCGACATGAGCGGCCCCGTCAGCGCCAGTCCCATGATGGCCTCAGGACCCACGCCCTGACCAATGAAGATGCCATCGATGATGTTATACACCGATGAGGCCGCCATGGCTACAATGGCCGGTATGGCATACTGCATGAGCAGTTTGCCCACAGGCTTTTCGCCCAGTTCGTTGAATTGATTTGTTTGTTGTTCCATGTGGCAAGATAGTTCAGCCAATAAATAATGGTTTTGTTCACAATTCGTGGCGAAGTTAGTGTTTTTTATTTGGCTATGCGGCAAGCAGTGCGTGTTTTCTTGCTGTTCGGAGGCGATAGATGTAGAACCAGGCGGGGACGCTCATGGTATCCTAAAATCCAAATTCCTCATTACCTCTGAAGCAGAAACTTATTTTACCTAATAAATGCTAATCTTTTGGTTTTTCTTTCGTTCTTCCCTTGTAAAGCAGTATTTTTGCAATTCCATTTAATAGGATATTTATTCAAAATTACAAATGACGAATACACAACAACTGGTAGATACGATTATTGAAGGCATTCACGAAAAGAAAGGACGCAGCGTCGTAACGGTAAACCTGCAAAACATCGTAACGGCTCCCTGCGCCTATTTTGTGATAGCCACAGGCGGTTCACCGCAACAGGTGGATGCCATCGTTGACTCCGTGGAAGAGATGACAGGGAAAAACATCGGGGAAAAGCCGACCGCTATCGCCGGACGACAAAATGCTGAGTGGGTAGCCATGGATTACGGTACGGTGATGGTTCACGTGTTCCTGCCCGATGCACGAGATTATTACGATTTGGAAAATCTGTGGGATGATGCTGAACTGAAGCAGTTCCCGGATGTGGAGTAACAGATTTTATCGTAATAGTTGAGTAGTACAAATGACGATGGTATGACGCGCCAATCGGCCCGTACGACCATCATTGCATATACTTTAGGCTTTCCTTTTTTCAACTGTTACGACTCTACTATTTAATCCAACTTTAATATGCCGCAAAACTCAAACAATATGCCCGGACAAAACAGGTCCGGAGGCAAAATGCCGGGCTTCAACCTCTCCTGGCTTTATATGCTGATTATCGCGGGACTGGCCTTTATGCTCTATCAGGGAAACCAGGAAAGTGCCGGGGGTATTGACAAGGAGGTAGACTACACGGCTTTCCGAAACTATGTGGCCAAGGGATATGCCAAGGAGGTGGTGGTGAACAAAACGGACGGCGACGTGCGCTTTGTGGTCAAACCGGAGTATATCCGCGAAGTTTTCAAGGCCGGCTCTGACAAGACGGGCACGGCACCGACGGTCTCGGCCAAGTACCCGAACGTGGATGCCGTAACGTCTTTTCTGGACACGAACTTCAAGGGTGGGGTGCGCTACGAGGAGAGCAACCACTTCTTCATCAGCCTGCTGAGCAGCATCATCCCCATCCTGATCCTGGTGTTCCTCTGGTTCTACGTGTTCCGCCGCATGAGCGGAGGCGGCGGTGCCGGAGGGGTGTTCAGCGTGGGCAAGAGCAAGGCGCGGCTGTTCGACAAGAACGGCAAGAACTCCACGCACATCACGTTCAAGGATGTGGCGGGACAGGAGGGGGCGAAGCAGGAGGTGCAGGAAATCGTCGACTTCCTGAAAAATCCGCAGAAGTACACCGAGCTGGGCGGAAAAATTCCCAAGGGTGCTCTGTTAGTGGGGCCTCCGGGGACGGGCAAGACGCTGCTGGCGAAAGCGGTGGCGGGCGAGGCGGACGTGCCTTTCTTCTCTATGGCGGGGTCGGACTTCGTAGAAATGTTCGTGGGAGTGGGGGCCAGCCGTGTGCGCGACCTCTTCCAACAGGCGAAGGAGAAAGCGCCGTGCATCGTCTTCATTGACGAAATAGATGCCATAGGCCGGGCACGCGGCAAGAACCCGTCGCTCGGCGGCAACGATGAACGCGAGAACACGCTGAACCAGCTGCTCACGGAGATGGACGGTTTCGGCACGAACACGGGGGTGATTGTGCTGGCGGCGACGAACCGCGTGGAAATACTCGACCCGGCACTGTTGCGTGCCGGACGTTTCGACCGGCAAATCCATGTGGACCTGCCGGAACTGTCGGAACGCGTGGCCATCTTCAAGGTGCACTTGGCTCCGCTCAAGGTGGACCAGTCGCTGGACATCGAAATGCTGGCGCGGCAGACTCCGGGCTTCTCGGGGGCTGACATTGCCAACGTGTGCAACGAGGCAGCTCTCATCGCCGCACGCCACAACCGCCGCGAGGTGGGCAAGCAGGATTTCTTGGATGCCGTGGACCGCATCATCGGCGGTCTGGAGAAGACTTCGAAGGTGATGACGGAGGAAGAGAAACGCTCCATCGCGGTGCATGAGGCGGGCCACGCTTCCGTTTCGTGGCTGCTGCAATATGCCAATCCGCTGGTGAAGGTGACCATCGTGCCGCGCGGCCAGGCCCTCGGTGCGGCATGGTATCTGCCGGAGGAGCGCACCATCATCACGAAGGAGCAGATGCTCGACGAAATCTGTTCGCTGCTGGGCGGACGGGCCGCCGAGGAGGTGTTCCTCGGCCATGTGTCGAGCGGCGCGCTGAACGACCTGGAGCGCGTGACGAAGCGCGTGTATGGCATGGTGGCGTACCTGGGCATGAGCGAGAGCCTTTCCAACTTGTGCTACTACAACGTGCAGGGTGATTATAACTTCACGAAGCCGTATTCGGAAAAGACGGCGGAACTCATCGACGTGGAGGTGAAGCGGATGGTGGCAGAGCAGTATGAACGTGCTCGCAAGTTGCTGCTTGACAATGCCGCGAAGCACAATGCGCTGGCCGACTTGCTGGTAGAACGCGAGGTTATCTTCACGGAGGATGTGGAACGCATCTTCGGCCCACGACCGTGGAAGAGCCGTGCGGACGTGCTGATGGAAGAGGAGGCCCTGAAGCTGGCCGAGGAACGCACGCGACGGCTCGAAGCGGAAGCGGCGGCACAGGCTTCCGCCACGGACGATGCAGCGGCTGACGACACGGCTCCGGATAATGGAGGCGGCAGCGGTGTGCCGGAAGCATCGCCCCGTTCCTGATACAGCTTTGACGCATAGTCGTATGATTGTTGAGGTTATGAGTTTTTAGATTATAAGGTTATAAAGTTACTGAGTAACTCGGTTATAAGGTTATAAGGTTACAAGGTTATAAAGTTACTACTGTAACGCCTGAACATCGCCCGCTCAAATAGTAATCTTATAACCTTATAACCTAAAAACTCATAACCCTATCCCTAATGACCTTAGAAACTATAATCATTTACATATGAAAAACCTGCTTCTTCGCGCTGCCACGGGCTGCATATTCGTGGTTGTCCTGGTGGGCGGCATCCTCTATTCCCCCCTCACCTTTGTCCTGCTGTTTGCCTTGATAACGGGACTTACCGTATGGGAGTTTTCTGACAATGTGAACCGGTATGCCGGCGCATCGGTGAACCGCTTCATCAACACGGTGGCGGCGGTCTACCTGTTCGTGGCCATGGCGGGCTACTGTGCCGACTATGTGCCTTCAAGGGCTTTCATCCCTTACTTGGTTTCGGTGATGTACCTGCTCATCAGCGAGCTGTATCTGCAAAAGGCGGACCCGTTGAAGAACTGGGCTTATGCCTTTGCCTCGCAGGTGTATGTCGCCTTGGGCTTCTCCCTGCTCAGCGTGCTGGCCTTCCGCTACGACGCGCTGACGAACACCACGCGCTTTGAACCTGTCTACCCCCTCAGTGTGTTCCTCTTCCTGTGGACTTCCGACACGGGTGCCTACGTTTGTGGCTCGCTGCTTCACCGCCGTTTCCCGGCCAAGCTTTTCGAGCGTGTGTCGCCCAACAAGTCGTGGGTGGGGAGCATAGGGGGCGGTGTGCTGTGTCTGGTGGTGGCAGCGGTGCTCGCCCATTTCTTCCCCGAAACGCTCACCTTCCCGGGCTGGCTGGGACTGGGACTGACGGTTTGCGTGGCGGGCACGTGGGGCGATTTGGTGGAAAGCCTTTTCAAACGCCAGCTGGGCATCAAGGACAGCGGTCATCTGCTGCCCGGCCACGGCGGTATGCTGGACCGTTTCGACTCTTCCCTACTGGCCATCCCCGCAGCGGTGCTTTACCTTTATACGCTCATCAGTTTCTGATTTATGCTTCATCCTGCTGACCTGTTGCGACGCCGCCGTTTCGTGTGGCGTGTGGTACTCATCGTCACCATCCTCGTTTTGTTGGTGGGCAGTGTGGCCTATGTCGTCGTGGGGCGTCCTTTTGTGGATGATTTTGAGTTGGCTGACCCGCTGGGCGGCAACTTGTTCCCTTCTGCCCTGCTCTCTGTGGCCACTACCGACGCGCAGATTATCCAGCCCATGGAGGGGAAGTGTCTGGGTAACCCGAAATCAAGCATTGCCATCCGGCTGAAGGCGCGCAGGGCAAACGCCATGGTGCGTATCGAGCTGGACGAGACTCCTTTCTATGCGCACTCCGTTTCGACCTTCGTATTGCCCAACAAGGATGTGACTTACGTGATTTACCCCGACATCCTGTGGCGTTACGAGGTGCTGCGCGCCAATGAACAGGCGGAGCCGGTGAATGTCGTGGCGAAGGTGGAGGTGGACGGGAAGGACTGGGGACAAAAAATGCGCACTTTCTCCATGCGCAGTGTGAACGAATGCCTTTTGGGCTATGTCAGGCAACTTCCGGGCGGCAAGACGCGCTACGTGAGCACGCGCCTGTTTTATGCCGCTTATGTGAACGAGGAACATCCATTGATTGACAAGGTGCTGCGCGAAGCTCTCAACACGCGCATCGTGAAGCGGTTTCAGGGTTATCAGGTGGCTACGGAAGCCGCCGTCGACCGCCAGGTTTACGCGTTGTGGTATGTGTTGCAGAAACGGAAGTTCCGCTACAGTTCGGTGAGCTATTCCAGCCTGTCGAGCAATGTGGTTTATGCCCAGCGGGTGCGTACGTTCGAGGACGCGCTGAACTCCTCGCAAATCAACTGCGTGGACGGCAGTGTGCTCTTTGCTTCGCTGCTGCGCGCCATCAACATCACGCCGGTGCTGGTGCAGACGCCAGGCCATATGTTCGTGGGTTACTATACCGACACAGCAAGGAAAAATCTTACCTTTCTTGAAACTACCATGATAGGGGACGTGGACCTTGATGATTATTTTCCCGATGAAAAACTGGACTCTACCAAAACGACCATGGCGCAGGCCGAAATCTCCCGCACCACTTTTGAGAAGTCGAAGGAATATGCCCGGCGTGAGTTTGCCAAGGTGGAAAAACAGGTGCGGGCCAACAAGCCGGGCTACCTCTTCGTGGAGATTTCCAAGGGCGTGCGCCGGCAGGTGCAGAGCATAGGCCGGTAGCTGGTGTTTTATTTTTTTATCATCCTTTCCGCCGATAATTGGCAAAGGTGAAGGCTTCGGCGTTCTTCTCGTCGGCCTCGTGCCGTTCGCTGCTTTCCAGCTCCCACTCTTCCATGTGGCAGGGCGGGAAGAAGGTGTCGGCCTCGGACGGGGTGGCGTGGATGTGGGTCAGGCAGAGACGGTCGGCCAAGGGCAGGGCGGCGGAGTAGACGCTCTCGCCCCCGATGACAAAGACCTCGGCATCGGAGGCGCAGGCTGCCAGGGCGGCCTCCAAGGAGTGGAACACTTCAATGCCCGGTGCCGAATAGCCGGCTTGCCGCGTGATCACCACATTGCGGCGGTTGGGCAACGCGCCCTTGGGCAGTGACTCGAAAGTCTTGCGACCCATCAGCACGGTGTGGCCCGTGGTGAGTTGCTTGAAATGTTTTAGGTCGGCCGACAGATGGTAGAGGAGTCCGCCGCGAAGTCCTATGGCGCGGTTTTCGGCCAAGGCGCAGATAATGCTCAGGTTCATGTGGAATATGCTGTTAGGGGATGAATGGAATGCCGCACCGGAGCACCAATCGGAACTTCGGGGAGGAGGGACGGCAAAGCCGGCTGCTGACCGGCGGCAAAGCATTTGACGCGGCAAAAGTACATTTTAATACTTTTAAATGACTTACCTAATGGTTTAAAAGCACTACTTTTGCCCCGCAAACCAACCAATCACCCGCCATGCAACAATATCTTGACCTCCTGAGCCGTATTCTTGACAGTGGCACGGTGAAGGGCGACCGCACGGGAACGGGAACAAAAAGCATCTTCGGCCACCAGATGCGTTTCGACCTGTCCCAAGGGTTTCCGCTCCTTACCACCAAGAAGCTCCATCTCAAGTCCATCATCTACGAACTCCTCTGGTTCCTCCGAGGTGACACGAACGTGAACTATCTGCACGAACACGGTGTGAGCATCTGGGACGAGTGGGCCGATGCCGACGGCGACTTGGGCCACATCTACGGTTATCAGTGGCGTTCGTGGCCCGACTATGACGGCGGCCACATCGACCAAATCCAAGAGGTAATCCGCCAAATCAAGGAAGAGCCCAATTCGCGCCGCATGATCGTTTCGGCCTGGAATGTGGCGGATTTGAACCGCATGAACCTGCCTCCCTGCCACCTGCTATTCCAATTTTATGTGGCCGACGGCAAGCTCTCGCTCCAACTCTACCAACGCTCGGCCGACACTTTCCTGGGCGTACCCTTCAACATTGCCAGCTACGCCCTGTTGCTGCAGATGATGGCGCAGGTAACAGGCTTGCAGCCCGGCGACTTCATCCACACCACCGGCGACACCCATCTCTACCTCAACCACCTGGACCAGGCCCGGCTGCAGCTCACCCGTACGCCGCGCCCCCTGCCGCGTATGGTGCTCAATCCCGACGTGAAAAACCTGTTCGACTTCCGCTACGAAGACTTCCATCTGGAGAACTATGACCCTTGGCCGCATATCGCCGCTAAAGTGTCGGTGTGAAGTCGTTCGGTGTCATCTTTTCTGCATTTCACCTTCCATGTTGTTCTGAACCATGCTCCCCGTAGAATTTCAGCAAACCGTCAGCCGACTGCTCGGCCGGGACGAGGCCGGGTTGTTGCTCGATGCACTCACCCAGGCCGAACGCCCCGTAAGCATCCGCCTCAATCCCTCCAAAATGCCGCCCGCGCTCCCCGCCGCCGACAAGGGCGCAGTGCCATGGAGCAGCCACGGGCACTATTTGCAGGAGCGGCCTGCCTTTACCTTCGACCCGCTGCTGCATGCCGGCTGCTACTATGTGCAGGAAGCGGCTTCGATGTTCGTGGAGCAGGCTTGGCGCGTGGTGTCGGCCGAGGAAGCTCCCAGGCGCGTGCTCGACCTCTGTGCAGCTCCAGGAGGGAAAAGTACACTTTGGCGCAGCCTGATGTCCGAGGACACCTTGTTGGTGGCCAATGAGCCCGTGAGGCAACGGGCACAGATTTTGGCAGAGAATATGGCGAAGTGGGGGCATCCCGATGTGGTATGCACCTCGGCCTATCCCGAAGCTTTTGCCGGACTGGGGAGCTTTTTCGACGTGATAGCCGCCGATGTGCCCTGCTCCGGCGAGGGGATGTTCCGGAAGGACGAGGGGGCTGTGGCAGCCTGGTCTCCGGAGGCTGTGGAGCTGTGTGCCGCCCGTCAGTGGCAGATTATCTCCGATGTGTGGCCGGCCCTGCGCGAAGGCGGTTTCCTGGTTTACAGCACCTGCACCTTCAACCGGGAGGAGAATGAGGACAATGTGTGGCGCATCTGTCGCGAGCTGGGCGCGGAGCCGGTAGCCATCCCTGTGGCCGAGGAGTGGAACATAGCGGGCGACACCACCGGCCGCAACCTCCCCGTCTACCATTTCTTCCCCCACCGCCAGGCGGGCGAGGGCTTCTTCCTCGCTCTCCTGCGCAAAACTTCGGAAGCTCCCCTACTGCGCGAAAAAAAGAATAAGAAGAGCAAGGGGGGGACACGGCAGGCCGTGGCCGGCGGACGCGAAGTGGCAGACTGGCTGCGTCAGCCGTCGCAGTTCAGACTGTTGCAGAGCGACGAAACCCATGTGTTGGCCGTGCGCGAATGTCTGGCAGAGGACGTGATGCGCCTCACTGCCACCGTGAAATCGCTCACCGCCGGCATTGCGCTCGCCGAACTGAAGGGCCGCAAACTGGTGCCGCAACATCCGTTGGCCCTCTCCACGCAATCTAACCCTGAAGCCTTTCCTGGCGTGGAGCTGTCGCTTGACGATGCCCTGACTTATTTGCGCCACGAAGCACTGACGCTACCGTCCGATACGCCACGGGGCTACGTAACGGCCAAGTTCAAGGGTTTTGTTTTGGGCTTCCTGAACAATCTCGGAGTCCGGGCCAACAATTTTTATCCGGCCGAGTGGCGCATCCGTTCTGCCCGTTGACCGCTTCGCTGATTGGCATATTCTATCTTCTCTATAGATTACCCATTGTTAAAGACAAGTGCAGCTCCCTTAAATAAATGCCTATTTCCTTTTTTTATGTCAAAAACAATGCTGATTGTTTGGCACAAAAAAAATAACTCCCTAAATTCGCACCGCAAACAAAATTTGTAATCATTACAAAATAGTTAAATGGAAGCCGCCACAACTCTCCGCTATCTGACCGAGCACGGTGTGAAGCCCTCTGTGCAGCGACTGGCCGTCATGGATTATCTGATGGAGCACCACACCCATCCCACCGTTGACGAGATATACAGTGCGCTCTTGCCCAATATGCCCACCCTCTCCAAAACCACGGTGTACAACACGCTCAAATTGCTCACTGAGCAGGGAGCGGCCATCCAGTTGACCATCGACGAGCGCAATGTGTGCTTTGATGCTGACACATCGGCTCATGCGCATTTCCTGTGTACCCGATGCGGGCGGGTGTTCGACATCCCGTTGCGCCATTCGGCCATGGAGGACGAAGCTGAGATACCTTCCGGTTTCATCACCGAGCAAACCGCTGTTTACTATCGTGGCTGTTGCTGCCAATGCGCCGAACAGCAACTTCAGAGCTGAGGTCGCGTAGGTGAGTGGCTTCGTTCATGACAAATATGACAGACAAATTCTAACATACAATCCAACAGACCTAACGTCTACTTAAACTCATTCATTATGAAAAAGAAATTCATTTGCACCGTTTGTGGTTACGTTCACGAAGGCGAACACGCTCCTGAAAAATGCCCTATGTGTGGCGTTCCTGCTTCCAAGTTCAAAGAACTTTCTGAAGAAGGCCGTCTCTCTTTCGTAGCTGAGCACGAAATCGGCGTAGCCAAAGGCTGCGACGAAGAAATGATAAAGGATCTCAACGCTCATTTCAACGGCGAATGCACCGAAGTGGGTATGTACCTCGCCATGAGCCGCCAGGCCGACCGCGAAGGCTATCCCGAAATAGCCGAAGCTTTCAAGCGTTATGCTTGGGAAGAGGCTGAACACGCTTCCAAGTTTGCCGAACTCCTCGGCGACTGCGTTTGGGACACCAAGACCAACCTCGAAAAGCGCATGAACGCTGAAGCCGGTGCCTGCGAAGACAAAACCCGCATCGCCAAGCGCGCCAAGGAACTCAACCTCGATGCCATCCACGACACCGTTCATGAAATGGCACGCGACGAAGCTCGCCACGGTCGCGGCTTCGAAGGTCTCTACAACCGCTATTTCAAGAAGTAAATCCTTTTGCAGGACACAAATCCTGTAATGCCCTACGGCCACCTTTCTGACTCGTTTACCTAATGCTCCATTTTTCTGACAAATGAAGTTCACAGTAGAAAGGTGGCCGTTATCATGAAGCATCAACTCCTAACATATTCCAAACTTATCTCCACATTATTTCAAACAATGAAAGAATTGAAAGGCACCAAGACCGAACAAAATCTGGCTACCGCTTTTGCCGGCGAATCTCAGGCTCACGCCAAATACCAGTACTATTCTTCCAAGGCTAAAAAGGATGGCTACGTTCAGATTGCCAATATCTTTGCTGAAACGGCCAAGAACGAAAAGGAACATGCCAAAATCTGGTTCAAGTACCTCCATGGCGGTGCTGTTCCTGCCACTACCGAAAACCTGGCCGATGCCGCTGCCGGTGAGAACTACGAGTGGACCGACATGTACGCCACTTTCGCCAAGGAAGCCCGCGAAGAAGGTTTTGAAGAAATTGCCGCCAAGTTTGAAATGGTAGGTGCCATCGAAAAACACCATGAGGAGCGTTACCGCAAGTTGCTCAAGAACATCGAGGACAGCGTCGTCTTCTCTCGCGAGGGTGATTGCATCTGGCAATGCTCCAACTGTGGCCACATCGTGGTGGGTCAGAAAGCGCCCGAGCTGTGCCCCGTTTGCGCCCATCCGCAGAGCTACTTCGAACTCCTTGCCCAGAATTACTAATCGTAGTTTTCGATGAACTTGAAGTTTTAAGAAACGAAATCTCAGCCTGGAGAGCCGAAATGCTTTCCGGGCTTTTTTGAAATCTCAACCCCTTCACTTATGCTGAGAAAACTTGCTGCACATTGGCGTAAACATTGGCGGATGCGGGAAGGCTCCCTGAATGGCGGACTCGACATCCTGCGCAACATAGGCCCCGGCCTCCTCGTCACCGTAGGCTTTATCGATCCCGGCAACTGGGCTTCCAATTTTGCAGCCGGCTCCACTTTCGGCTACGCCCTGCTGTGGGTCGTAACTCTTTCCACCCTCATGCTCATCGTGCTGCAACACAACGTGGCGCATTTGGGCATCGTTACCGGCCTCTGCCTTTCTGAGGCTGCCACGCGCTATTTGCCGCGTTGGCAGAGCCGTCCCGTATTGTGGAGTGCCATGGCCGCCTCCGTTTCCACCTCGCTGGCCGAGATTCTGGGTGCTGCCATCGCCTTGCAGATGCTCTTCGGCATCCCCCTCGTGGTCGGGGCAGCCGTTTCCGCACTGCTCTGCCTGTTTCTCCTCTTCTCTAACTCCTACAGCCGAGTGGAGAAAGGCATCATCGCCTTTGTGTCCCTCATTGGTTTCTCCTTCCTTTACGAACTCACCCTGACCGATACCCATTGGGCGCAAGCCGCTGCCTCGGCAGTCGTCCCCTCCTTGCCCGAAGGTAGCATGTTGGTAGTCATGAGCGTGTTGGGAGCCGTGGTGATGCCCCACAACCTATTTCTCCACTCGGAGGTCATCCAGAGCCGCCAAGTCAACCTGGCGGGAGAGAAGGAAATCAACCATGCCCTGAAGTACGAATTCTATGATACGCTTTTGGCCATGACCATCGGATGGGCCATCAATTCCGCCATGATAGTGCTGGCCGCCGACACCTTTTTTGCACAGGGCAAAGTGGTGGAAGAACTGCCCGAGGCCGGCCACCTGTTGGCCCCCTTGCTTGGAGGTGGTGCTGCCATCGTGTTTGCGGTCGCCCTGCTCTTGGCCGGCATCTCCAGTACCGTCACCAGCGGCATGGCGGCCGGTTCCATTTTTGCCGGCATCTACGATGAGCCTTACGATGTGAAGGACGTGCATTCACGAGCCGGCATCCTGCTGTCCTTTGTGGGCGCTTTCGTCGTTCTGCTTTTTGTGGGCGATGCTTTCAAGGGACTGATTATCTCCCAAGCCGTGCTGAGTCTGCAACTGCCGCTGACCATGTTCACTCAGGTGCGCCTCACCTCCTCCCGACAGATTATGGGCACACACGCCAATAGCCGTTTCACCACCGCACTGCTGTATGCTTTGGCCATTTTGGTGACAGGCTTGAACCTCTACCTGCTGTGGGGGCTCTTGTTCTGAGCAACGACGCACAGAAGGGAAACGACCGGCAATTACTTGGGTAAAATCCTCCCGCCTTGTCGGCCTTGGGCGGCAACAGCTTCTTTGTACACCATAACTGCCGACTGAGGGTCTCAGCGTGAAGGCATGGAAGCCTTTGCGAAAAAGCAGATAGCCCCACGACAGACCGATGCCGGCCTCTACGTTGTCCGACGTGTTGTCATAGTAGCGGTTGCGGCGGTCTTCGTTACCCGTGGCGACATAGGTCAGGGAGTAGAGATCAAAGCTGTGTGCCCTTTGTCTGCCGGCGCGGAAATTAGTGGTTAGTTCCATGCGTCGACCTGTAAAGGGCATAAGGAAATAAAGCTGTGAGCTGAATCCTCCGCTCAGGCTTTCCGAATGGCTGCGCCCACGGGAGCGAAGCGACCATGAACTTATTATCTTCTGACTACTTATTATCAATACACGCTGGTGTGGCAAATGTTACAGGGGAGAAAACTAAAGGGGGATTTTTTAATTATACATTCCAATTTTTTTGTTGTGAAATGAGTACTATGTAATATACCCGCCAAGGCCGGTCCGTTGAGGTCGCCTTGGCGGGTATGTTTTGTTCAATCGTTTCGAGTGGGGCAGGGGTTATGCCTTCTCGGGAATGCGTTCGAGAATGGTTTTCACGAACTCCCAGTACTTGCCCACGCTGGGGATGTAGCAACGCTCGTTGGGCGTGTGGGGCGAACGGAGCGTGGGGCCGAAGCTCACGAGGTCCATCTGCGGACGCAGCGCGCCGATGACGCCGCACTCCAAGCCGGCGTGGATGACCTGCACACGGTTTTCGGCCTGGAAGAGCTCGCGGTAGATGTTCTTCATGATTTCCACGATTTCGCTGTGCGGGTTAGGCTGCCAGGCGGGGTATTCGCCGCTCAGTTCCACCTTCATGCCGGCCATGGCGAATGCGCTTTCCAGCGTTTCGGCGCAGCATTCGCGCATACTGTCGCGCGAGGAGCGGATGAGGATGAGGAACTTGGCTTTGCCGCCGCCGATTTCCACGATGGCCAGGTTGGACGAGGTTTCCACAATGCTCGGCACTTCGGGGATGAAACGCAGCACGCCGTTGTGGGCGGCACAGAGGGCATTGATGAGGTTGTCCTGGATTTCAGCCGGCACGATGTGGGCGGGCAGTGCCACGTCTTCCACTTCGAGCGTGAGTCCCTTTTCGATGCTGCCGTATTCACCCGTGAAGGTCTCGCGCCATTCGTCCACCACCTCTTTCAGTGCGGCCACGTTCTCCTTCGGCAGGGTGAGGACCACTTCGGCTTCGCGCGGTATGGCGTTGCGCATATTGCCGCCTTTCCACTCGGCCAAGCAGGCTTCAAAGTTGGCGATGGCATCCTGCACCAGTCTAGCCATGGCCTTGTTGGCGTTGCAGCGTCCTTCGTTGATTTCAAGTCCGGAGTGGCCGCCGAGCAAGTTGCGCAGCGTCACCTTCACTGCCGCATCGTCGGCATCGGGTTCCTCCTCCTTGTATTCCAGCGTAGCGTTCATGTTCACGCCGCCGGCGGAGCCGATAATCATTTCTCCTTCCGTTTCGTCGTCGAGGTTCAGGAGAATTTCGCCTTCAATCACGTCGGCTTTCATGTGGTTCACGCCGTGCATGGTCGTTTCCTCATCAGCGGTGATGAAGCCTTCGATGGGGCCGTGGCGGAGCGTGTCGTCCTCCATGATGGCCATGATGGTGGCCACCGCCATGCCGTCGTCGGCACCGAGGGTGGTGCCCTTGGCTTTCACCCAGTCGCCGTCGATGTAGGTCTGTATGGGGTCGGTTTCGAAGTTGTGCGTGCTTTCCTTCGTCTTTTGGGGCACCATGTCCATGTGGCCCTGAAGGGTGACGCACTTGCGGTTTTCCATGCCCGGCGTGGCGGCCTTGCGCATGATGATGTTGCCGGCTTCGTCCTGGAAAGCCTCCACACCTTTCTGTGCGGCCCAGTCGAGCAAGAATTTCTGTACTTTTTCGAGATGTCCTGACGGACGGGGCACTTGCGTCAGCAAGTCGAAGTTTTTCCAAATGGCCTGCGGTTGCAGATTGGCAATTTCGCTCATGTCTTTTTCGTATTTAAAAGGTTAATTCTATCGTTTTCCTTTCCAGTTCAGCCTTGCCCAGCCAAAGCCGCCCAACACGACCACCAAGGCCGTCTGGATGGTGTGTACCACCAGGGCGAAGAGGATGGCCTGCGGTTCGGCCACACCGTAGAGCACGAGCATCGTTTTCACGGCGAAGTGCCACGGGCCGGCCCCGTTGGGTGTGGGGACGAGCACGGCGAACGTGCCAACGCAGAAGATGAGAAAGGCTGCGCCGGGGGTGATGCCGGCGGTGAAGTCGAAACAGAAGAAGGCGATGTAGAAGTGGAGAAAATAGCCTACCCAAATCAGCAGGCTGTAAAAGAGGTATAGCGGAAGATTGTTCACCTTCCGGAGCGAGAGAATGCCCTCCCATACCTCCTGGAGCATATCCTTCCCTTTGCGGAACAGGGCGTACTTGTGCATCAGTATGGCCGCTGTGGCCAAGGCTGCCAACAGGCAGATGAAGGTGACGAGGTAGCCAGTTCCGGTGAAGCGGTGGAGAATGTCATCTATGTTCGTGCCCGTTTCTTTCAGGAAGGTGAGAAACATGGGCAACTGTATGAGAAACGCCGCCCCGGTGAAGAGGAGCATGATGCACGAGTCGATGAACCGTTCAGTCACCACCGTGCCCAACGACTTGGTGAAGGAGATGCCGTCGAACTTCTTGAGCGTGCCGCAGCGCGTCACTTCGCCCACTCGGGGGATGAGCAGGCTGGCGGCGTAGGAGATGAAGATGGCATCTTCGCAGGTGGAGCGGCGGGGACGTTCGTCCAATGGCTCCAGCGCCATCTTCCAACGCCAGGCACGCGCCAACTGGGGCAGGATGCCGAAGGCCAACGACAGGAGCATCCATCCCCATTGCATTTCATCGGAAACGCAGGCGAAAAAGTGGCTCCAGTCTGTACCGCGGTACATCCACCACAGGATACCCAGGCCCAAGATGAAAGGGAGGGTGGTTTGCAGGAGGATTTTCAAGAAAGGTTTCATTATTTAAGTTTTTGCTTACCTTTGTCGCCAATTACGGCATTGGCAGCGTTTGGCGCAGCGTGCTATACTTGCACTAAGGACAGCCATGAGTCGTTAAGGGCATAACGGTGTGGTCATCGTGTCGCTTCAGGCGGCGGTTGCCCGATAAGAATAAGCAAAATTAAACAATATACTTTATATGAAGTCCGTACGCCCTAAAAAATTTCTCGGCCAGCACTTCCTGACCCATTTGCCCACGGCGCAGGCCATTGCCGACACGGTGGATGCCTGTCCCGAGCTTCCCATCCTGGAGGTGGGGCCCGGCATGGGGGTGATGACGCAGTTCCTCATCCCGAAAGGGCGCAGGCTGAAGGTGGTGGAAATCGACTTTGAAAGCGTGGAGTACCTGCGCAAGAATTTTCCGCAGCTCGAAGACAGCATCGTTGAGGACGATTTCCTGAAGATGCACTTGGAGAATACTTTCGGAGGCGGCCCTTTTGTGCTCACGGGAAACTATCCCTATAACATCAGCAGCCAAATCTTTTTCAAGATGCTCGACTACCGCCACCTCATTCCCTGCTGCACCGGCATGATCCAGAAGGAGGTGGCTGAGCGGTTGGCCGCCAAGCCGGGCTGCAAGGCTTACGGCATCCTGACTGTGCTCGTGCAACTTTACTACCACGTGGACTACCTCTTCACCGTAGAGCCTGACGTGTTCAATCCGCCTCCCAAGGTGCGCAGTGCGGTGGTGCGCCTCACGCGCAATGAGGTGACCGATCCCGGCTGCGACGAACGGCTGCTGCGTCGCGTGGTGAAGACCACTTTCAACCAACGCCGCAAGATGATGCGCGGCTCCATCAAACCGCTGCTGGCCGAGCTGGACGCTGCCTGCGTAACGCCGCCCGACCACACCGCTTTCCTGGCTCAGCCCCTGCTGACCCGCCGCCCGGAGCAGCTTCCCGTAGAGGAGTTTATCGGGCTGACCAACCTCGTTGCGCAACATTATGCACAATAGAAACGAACGCTTTGCGTTTATAGTTATATAGATTCCGATTTATTCAGGGAGCAGCTCGGGGCAATGCCTCGCGCTTCTTCCACGAACCGATTTAATAATTGTTATATATGAGAACTTATCTCGTGACGGGAGCCGCCGGCTTCATTGGTGCCAATTATCTGAAGTATATGCTGAAGAAATACGATGACGTGCGCATCGTCGTGCTCGACCTGCTGACCTATGCGGGTTACTTGGGAACCATTGCCGACGACATCGACAACGAACGCTGCTTCTTCGTGAAGGGCGACATCTGCGACCGCTCCCTCATCGACCGCCTCTTCGCCGACTACCGTTTCGACGTGGTGGTGAACTTCGCAGCCGAGAGCCACGTGGACCGCAGCATTGAAAATCCGCAGCTCTTCCTCAACACCAACATCCTCGGTACGCAAAACCTGCTCGACGCTGCACGGGCGGCCTGGGTGATGGGCCGTGACGAACAAGGTTATCCCACTTGGCGGAAAGGTGTGCGCTTCCATCAGGTTTCGACCGATGAAGTATACGGCTCGCTCGGTGCTGAAGGCTATTTCACCGAAACAACACCGCTCTGCCCCCACAGCCCTTACAGCGCGTCGAAGACGTCCGCCGACCACTTTGTCTGCGCTTACCGCGACACTTTCCACATGCCGGTGAGCATCACTCGTTGCTCCAACAACTATGGCCCTTACCAATTTCCCGAAAAGCTCATCCCGCTCGTCATCAACAACATCCTGGAGGGCAAGAAGCTGCCGGTCTACGGCAAGGGGGAGAATATCCGCGACTGGCTCTACGTGGAGGACCATTGCAAGGCCATCGACATGGTCATCAGCCAAGGTGCCGACGGTAGCATCTACAATGTGGGCGGACACAACGAGCGGCAGAACATCCAAATCGTGAAAATCATCATCAAGACCATCCACGATTTGATGGAGCAGGAGCCGCAGTTCCGCACGCTCCTCAAGAAACAGGACCAGGATGCCGAGGGCAACATCCGCATTGACTGGATTAACGATGATCTCATCACCTTCGTCAAAGACCGTCTGGGCCACGACCAACGCTACGGCATCGACCCCTCGAAAATCAAGGAAGACTTGGGCTGGTATCCCGAAACCACTTTCGAGGTGGGCATCGTGAAAACCATCCGCTGGAACCTCGAACACCACGATTGGGTGGAGGCCGTCAGCGGCGACGACTACCAGAAATATTACGAAAACATGTACGGCAAGAAATAAGGCGCGCCTTTCGTGGCGGCCCCTGCCTTACGACCCACCGAAGCCCGGGACGTTGCTGTTCCGGGCTTTTTGTCGCCCCGAGGCCGCTTGCTCCTTGCACCCAGCAGTTTTTCCGCATTTCCGCCGCAACTTTCCGTTTGCGGCTTGCTGTATTCCGTTTCCCCTGTATCTGTTTTGTAAAAAAGCTTTGTCCATGTGGCACGACTCCTCCTTCCGTCGCAAACTCCTTTGGGGATGTTTGGTGGCGGTCATCTTGTTGGCACTCTATTTGCTCGACCCCGTTTCCCATCGCTTTATGCCCAAATGTCCCTCCAAGCTCATCACCGGCTACGACTGTCCCGGCTGCGGCATCCAGCGCGCCATCCATGCTGCCCTCCACGGCCGTTTTGCCGAAGCCTGGGCCTACAACCGTTTTCTCATCTACTCCATTCCCTACTGCCTCTGTGTGATGCTCACCGAGTGGGTGTGGCGCGGAGAGCGGCAGGCGCGGTGGCGCAAGGTGTTCGAGGGAAAAGTGGCCATCTGGACCTATATCGTGCTCTTCTTCCTCTGGGGCATCGTGCGCAACCTTTATCCCCATCTGTAAGAAATCCTACGGTGGGGAAGTGGCGTGTGGCAGTTGACAATCAGCTGTACAAAAAAATGGAAAGCGTAAAAAAAACTAACAAAAATCCTTTCCTTGTTCTGTAAGTCCTTATATTTGCAACACAATGCAAATATTTTTTGACAAAACTACTTTATAGGTATGCACGATTACTTCTATTTAGATCGCAATAACCGACAAAACGGTCCCATCAGCCCGGAGAAATTTGCAGAAAATGGAGTTACGCCACAAACGCTCGTTTGGTGCAACGGCATGGCCGACTGGGCACCCGCAGGTTCCATTCCGGAGTTAAGCATGTTCTTCCGTCCCAGCTTTTCCGACCAGCGGCCACCCGAACCGCCGCGTTACCAAACGCCGCCGGGCGGTCAGACACCTCCCAATCCCTATGCCAACAATGGCGGGCCGCGCTGCCCCGACAACCACTTGGTGGCCGCCATCCTCGTCACCATTTTCTGCTGCCTGCCCTGCGGCGTGGTGGCACTTGTCAAGGCCAATCAAGTCAACTCCTTCTATTATAAAGGTTACTACGACCAGGCACTTCTGGCATCGGCCGATGCTGACAAGTGGATTAAGTATGCCTTGATTTTTGGTCTCATCAGCTTCTGTGCCTACGGCGGCATGGCTTTGTTGTTGTAGAGGCAGGCCGGCAACACTTTTCCCGATTATTCATTTTCCAAGCTCTTTATTATTTATGGAAACCAATTATAACTATAACAACCAGCCCGGCTACACGCCGGCCAAGCCCGACAACTATATGTTGTGGGCCATCCTCTCCACCATTTGCTGTTGTGTCCCCTTCGGCATCGTTTCCATCATCTATGCCGCCAAGGTCAACGGCCTTTACCAGACGCAGCAGTACGAGGCTGCCGAGAAGGCATCCGCCGATGCCAAGAAGTGGGCTATCATTTCCGGTGCCGTCGGCGCAGCCGTCAATATCCTGTATATGATATACTATGCAGTGGTCGGCTTCGGCACTTTGATGGGAAACTGAGGCGTAACGGCTCATTGCCCTTCCTGACTTCTCGATTATAAATGCCCTCACGTGCAGATTGCAGCAGCTTGTTTCGCACTGAGGGCATCATTTGTATCTCTTTCCGTCTGTTCTTCCATATACTTTCCGTAATGTCCGCTCTTTTCATGTTGGCCACGTTGGTGGCCTACTTTTTTGTGTTGCTCCTCATCTCCCGTCGTGCCGCCCGTCGGGGAGCGCAAGGCAATGATGCCTTCTTCCGTGCCGGCCGTCAGTCGCCCTGGTGGTTGGTGGCCATCGGTATGGTCGGAGCCAGCATATCCGGAGTAACCTTCATCTCCGTTCCCGGCTGGGCAGCGTCCACCGGCATGACCTATTTGCAGATGTGCATGGGTTTCATAGTGGGTTATGCCGTGGTCGCCTTGGTCTTGCTGCCCCTCTATTACCGTTTGCGGCTCACCAGCATCTATGCGTGGCTCGACACCCGCTTCGGTGCCTCCACCCACCGCACCGGTGCGTTGTTTTTCGTGCTGAGCAAGCTCACCGGTGCCGCCGCACGTCTTTACCTCGTCTGTCTGGTGCTCCATGGCTTCGTGGTACGACCCTTGTGCGGCGACTCCTTCTTCTCCTTCCTGCTAACGGTGCTCGCCGTGCTGGGCCTCATCTGGCTCTACACCCGCCGGGCCGGCATACAAGCCATTGTGCGGACCGATGCGCTGCAGACCTGCTGTCTCATCCTGGCCGCCGTGGGCATACTCTGGGCTGCGGCACAAACGATGGAGCTGGACTTTTCCGGTGTGGTACAGACCGTCAGGGAGAGCCCCATGTGCAGGGTGTGGGAATGGGACTGGACTTCCCGACAAGCCTTCTGGCGGCAGTTTCTCAGCGGCGTGTTCATCGTCGTCGTGATGACCGGGCTCGACCAGGACATGATGCAGAAAAACCTCACCTGCCGCCATTTGCGCGATGCGCAGAAAGATATGCTCACTTACGGTCTGGCCTTTCTGCCCGTCAATGCCCTCTTCCTGGCATTGGGTATTTTGCTCTATACCCTCTGTGCCCGCGAGGGAATTACGCCTCCTGCCGTGAGCGACGAACTCCTGCCGTGGTTGGTGAGCGAAGGCGTGCTGGGCGGTTGGGTCATCGTTCCTTTCACCATAGGCATTGTGGCGGCAGCTTTCTCCAGTGCCGATTCCGCACTGACGGCCCTCACTACTACCGTATGTATCGACCTCCTGAAGGTGGAGGACGGGCACACCGATCCGGCTTCAGCCCGGCGCATACGTCGCCGGGTACATTTGGCACTGGTCTTTACCTTTACAGCATGTATCGTCTTTTTCAAGACAGTGGGCAACGACAACATCCTGAACGCCATCTACACCATGGCCTCCTACACCTACGGCCCTCTGCTCGGCCTCTACGCTTTCGGCCTCTACACCCGTTGGCAGCCCACCGACCGATTCGTGCCCTACGTCTGCCTCGCGGCCCCCATCCTCTGCGGCCTGCTCGACTACGTTGCGCCCCGGTGGTGGAATTACCACTTTGGCTACGAACTCCTCATGCTTAACGGCGTCCTGACCTTTGTCGGACTGTGGGCCTTGCGCCGGTCCGGAAACCAAGCCCGGTGCCGTAAAAAAAAACAGGCACACTTTTAAGGCACAAAGATTAAAAAAACGGAAGTGTCGTAGGCGATGTGGGATGAGGGTGTCTTATGCCTTTTACAAGTCCAGGAGTTGTTTTTCCTACTCGCCGAGTCCGGAGAAATAGTTGGCGACTTGTGAAGAAAACTTCACGCTGTGTGCGGCTTGGCAGTCGAGGTGGGTAAACCACGCTGAAAAAGCCGTAATCTGTTTGGTGAATGCGCTCTTCGCGCGCGCGTACATACGCTTTTTATTTCCCGAAAAAAGCATTCACTCCTTCACATGGTACATGTTTCCTTCTGATTTTCATGGGTTTTGAGTGTGAAGGCTTTGAAAATAAAGCCTTCACATAGGTGGCTAAAGCCTTCACACGGGCGGTAAAGCCTTCACATGGGTGGTGAACGCTTGTGAAGGGTTGAAAAACAAAGCCTTCACACCGGAAAAACGTTGGTAATCAAGAGAAAAGCAGTATAAATCGCCCTTATTGCTGTGAATACTTGAAAACGCAAGCCTTCACACTTGAAACTGTTGAAAATCAGGAAGAAAAAGCCTTCGTGTGAAAGGGTGAATACTTTTTTGAGGATAAAAAAACGTATAGGAAAATGAGCTTTTGGGGCGGAAAATCGTTCATTCCGCCGTGTCCTTTTGCCGGTGTTATGCCCATTCGGAAACTTCAGTTGAAAACATTCATCCGGTTTCCGGGTAAGGGCAAAATCTCGGAGGTTTTGCACTTGCCTTGCACCGCCCGGGATGGTATGACGACAACATGGACAACAGCAGACAACTTATTGGTCGCTTCATTGCTGTGCCTGAGAACGCAAGTGAAAACGCAAAATGCTTGATGACTGCAAAGAAGTTGCCTTTTGTTGTTATTGTTGTCGTATTTCATTTTATCTTTGCACCGTCTTGGGAAACGCAAGGACTTAGGTGCGTTTCTCACTCATCCATATCTACTTTATGCGTGCAATCCTTAGGAATATATTGACCATATTTTTGTGCATGTTCTTCGGTGTGGCTGTCGCTTTCGCCGAAGGTGGAAAGCACCGTTTCACTCTCGTGATTGATGCCGGCCATGGCGGACATGACGCCGGCGCACTCGGTGCCTATTCCAAAGAAAAGAATATCAACCTGAACGTAGCTCTGGCTTTCGGACGCCTGGTCGAGGAGAATTGTCCCGATGTCAAGGTGGTGTACACCCGCAAACGGGATGTGTTCATTCCCTTGCAGCGCAGGGCCGACATAGCCAACGACAACAAGGCCGACCTCTTCATTTCCATTCACACCAATGCGCTGCCCAACGGCAAACAAGCTTATGGCTCTGAAACATACTCGCTCGGTATGGCACGAGCCAACGAAAACCTGGCTGTGGCCAAGCGAGAGAATGGCGTGATTACGCTGGAGAACGATTACCAACGCACTTACGAAGGTTTTGACCCCAATAAGGCCGAAAGTTACGTAATCTTTGAAATCATGCAGGACAAGTATATGCGCCAAAGTGTCGATTTGGCGCGCTGCATCCAAAATCAGTATACACAGGCCGGACGACCCAACAAAGGGGTGCATCAGGCCGGATTTCTGGTGCTACGCAACACTTCCATGCCCTCCGTGCTGACCGAGCTGGGCTTCATCACCACGCCTTCGGAGGAGAGCTATCTCAACTCACAGAAGGGAGTGGCCGAGCTGAGTCGCAGTATCTACAATGGTTTCCTGGTCTACCGACGTCAGCACGACAAAACGGCTCGCGACCTGCCGGCTAACCTGCCTGCCAAGGTGGGCGAACAAGGTTGGCAGCCTCATTCGCAAACCGGAAATGAGGCCGAGGTGGCTGTGGTTCCCGTAGCCACTGTGCCCACCGAACGCCTCGTGGCGGCAGCACGCGAAGAGGAGCAGCCCCGGCAGCCGGAACGTAGCGTGAAGGAAACGACACGCAAGGAAAATACCGTGCCGGCACGCCCAACGGCAGGTCAGAATGTGACCAAACAGACACGCGAAACGAAAGCCAAGCAGCCGGAAACGACTCCGAAGAACACGGCCAAAAATACGCAGACCAAAGGCAAGACAACTGCCGCAAAAGAGAGCAAAGCCAAGCAGCAGGCACAGCCGAAGTCGAAGGTGAACTACCGCGTACAAGTGGGAGCCGGAAAGAAAGATATTTCGCCCAAGGACAGTCAGTTCAAGGGCTTGGCCATCCAGCGTGTGAAGGAGGGAAGCCTGTTTAAATATTTCTACGGCAACTATTCCTCATTTGCCGAAGCACAAAAAGGATTGAAAACAGCCAAGGCAAAAATTCCAGGAGCTTACATCGTGGCTTATGTGGCGGGAAAATCTGTCTCGGTTTCGGAAGCCCGTGAAAAAGAAAAAGAGAAGAACAAAACACATTGATTACCCAAACAATGAAGAAAGAAACAAAAATCGCACTTACCGCCATTGTGGCCTTGGTGTTGCTTTTCATCGGTATCAATTTCCTGAAAGGCATCAACGTGTTCCAAGCTACGAATACTTACTACGTGAAGTTCAAGGACGTGGCCGGTTTGGCTGTGTCCAATCCCGTATATGCCAACGGCTATCCCGTGGGCATCGTGCGTACCATCGACTATGACTACAAGCGAGGCGAACACGTGGTGGTGGGCATTGAGCTCGACGACGAAATGCGTGTGCCGGAGCAAACACGCGCCGAGCTGGAGACAGAACTGATGGGCGGAGTGAAAATGCTGCTGGTGCTCGGACCTAATCCTACACGCAACATCGAGCAGGGGGATACCATCCTGGGCGGCATGCACTTGGGAGCCATGGACAAAGTCCAGGCCATGGTGCCCGCCATCGAACGTCTCTTGCCCAAGCTCGACAGCATCATGGACAACATCAACCGTCTGACTGCCGACCCCGCATTGGTGCAGACACTGCACAACACGGCCGAACTCACCAACGACCTGAAGCAGACCACAGCACGCCTCAACGCTATGATGCAGCAAGATATTCCACAAACTTTGGCGACGCTGAACCGCACACTGGCCAACACCGAAAAACTTACGGCCAACATGGCTTCGCTCGACGTGCAGTCCACTCTTGGCAGCGTGAATGCCACGCTCGAAAGTGCCCATCAGCTGACCGAACGCCTCAATTCCACCACGAGCTTCCTCGATGGGCAACTCCGCACCACGGACAACACGCTCGGACTCTTCCTCAACGATCGTGGAGTGTACGACAATCTGAATGCTACGCTGGGCCATGCCGACTCACTCATGATGGATCTCAAGGCTCATCCCAAACGCTACGTCCACTTCTCCATTTTCGGAAAAAAAGACAAATAGACGTTCGCGGAATCTCTTTAGACGAAATATAGCCGGGAAGGAAAATTTGCCCGGATGCCGCTGGTGCATCCGTCAAATTTCCCTTCCCGTTTTGCTTGTTTATTCAAGTTTCGCAACTTGCGAAACTTACCGGTTATTAGGTTAGGGTTGCTTCGCTCCCGGGGTTATGAGGTTATAAAGTTACCTTCTGAGTATAGTATTTTCTGCTATGCGGAAACTTTTAGTAGCAACTTTATAATCTCATAACCTTATTCCTCATAACCTTTTCATTTGCAAAACTTGAATTATTTACTTGGCATTTAGACCTCGTCGGGACTTCGCTATTTCAGAAAAAAGATAGAAATTTGTAGTCCGTAACTCGTCTAAGCTAACCTTTTATGAGCCAATCCGATGCCTCCACTTGGCAAGAATGCCTGAATATCATACGCAAAACGGTTCCCGAGCAGCATTTCAATGCTTGGTTTGAGCCGCTTGAATTTGTTCGCTGCGAAGACGGCATGTTGCTGCTTTGTGTGCCGAACAAATTCTTCTATGACTATTTCGACCGTTATTATGCCGTTTACCTGGTGCAGGCCATGAAAGAGGTGTATGGGACCGGTGTACAGCTCAAGTATATGCTCAAACCCGACAAACCGGAAAACAAAACCAATGAGCCTATCTTGAAAACCGGCCCGGCAACGGTTCATAAAAATGCACTCAACACGGTGCAGCACCCCGGCGAGTTGCCACCTATCGACCCGCAACTCAATCCCCGTTACACGTTCGACAACTTTGTGGAAGGCGCCAGCAACAAACTGCCGCGCAGTGTGGGTATCAGCATTGCAGACACCCCGGGCAAGAGTACGTTTAATCCTTTCTTTCTTTACGGGCCCAGCGGAGTGGGGAAAACCCATCTCGTCAATGCCATCGGTGTGCGCATTCGGGAACTTTATCCCGAAAAGCGCGTGCTTTTCGTGTCGGCCCATGTGTTCAAAACACAATATACCGACTCCGTCATCCACAACACCCAGAACGATTTTATCAACTTCTACCAAACCATCGACGTTCTCATCATCGATGACATACAGGAGATAACCACGGCGAAGACACAACAGTCGTTCTTCCACATTTTCAACCACTTGCAGCAGAACAACCGCCAGATTATCATCACCTGCGACCGTCCGCCCGTGGAACTCGAAGGTATGGAAGAACGTATGCTCACCCGTTTCAAATGGGGTATGACTGCAGAGCTGGAAAAGCCCGATACGCAGTTGCGCCGCGACATCCTGATCTCCAAAATCCGCAAGGACGGACTCGTCATTCCACCGGAGGTGGTGCAGTATATCGCCCGGAATGTGGAAAGCAGTGTGCGCGAACTCGAAGGCATCATCAATTCTATCATGGCCTATTCCGTGGTGGACAACTGCGAGATAGATTTGCAACTCACGCAGCGCATTGTGGCACGGGCTGTCAATCTGGAGAAAAAAGAACTCGTTCCCGACGACATCATCGCCGCCGTTTGCAAACGCTACGGGCACAAACAAAAAGAGCTGGCGTCGAAAAGCCGTAAACAGTCCATCGTACAGTCGCGGCAGCTGGCCATGTATCTCATCCATAAGTACACCGAAAGCACTTACAGCCAGCTGGGTCGCCTTTTCGGTAAGCGCGACCACAGCACCGTGCTCTATGCCTGCAACCAGACGGCCCGCCGCATCAGTGTGGACAAAGCGTTCCGTCGCGAAGTGGAGGAGCTGGAAGCCGCTCTGAAATAATGAAGCCGGGGGCGGCATCGTTCGCTATAGTTCGCTATAGTTTGTCGTTTCATTTCCCGAAAAAACGCTGCAAACGCTTCCGAACGGCAGGAATGTGGCGGCTTTGAGGCAGAAATGTGGAGAAGTTAAAAAAAACTTTGGCTTTTTATTTGGTGCAAAAGGAGCATTCTCCTATCTTTGCACCCGATTTACAGCCACAGACGCTGAGAACGTCAAAAAGGAAAGGTGCTCGAGTGGTTGAAGAGGCACGCCTGGAAAGCGTGTAACCGCCTAAAGCGGTTCGTAGGTTCGAATCCTATCCTTTCCGCCAACAATCCGGCATGACAATTCCGTCATGCCGGATTTTTCAATTTACAGCTGATGAAAACAAACCGTATCTCTTTGTTCCAGACCGCTGAAGGGCGCAATTACCTTTGGCCTTTTGTACTCGTTACCTCCCTCTTCTTCCTTTGGGGCTTTGCCCACAGCATCCTGGACGTGCTCAACAAACATTTTCAGGACAGTATGCACATCTCCAAGACGGAGTCGGCACTGGTACAGGCCGTGGTCTATGGCGGCTATTTCCTCATGGCATTGCCGGCCGGCTTCATCATCCGTCGCTTCGGTTACCGCGCGGGCGTACTCACCGGTTTGTTGCTCTACGGAGTAGGTGCGTTGCTCTTTATTCCCGGCGGGCAGTTGCTCTCCTTCCCCTTCTTCCTTTTCTCCCTCTTCATCATCGGTTGTGGCTTGACCTGTTTGGAAACAGCGGCCAACCCCTACGTGACCGTGCTGGGGCGGGCCGACGGTGCAGAGCGGCGCATCAACCTGGCGCAGTCGTTCAACGGGCTGGGCTGGATAGTGGGTCCCCTTGTGGGCGGCTGTTTCCTCTTCATGGGCGAGGAAGGCAGTGCGGACATCTCCACGCCTTACGCCATCATCGGCCTCGTGGTGCTCGCGGTGGCCTGCCTCTTCTCTCGCATCAAGTTGCCCGAAGTGGCCGGGGAATCCTCCGCTCCCGTAGAGACTTCCAATCGCAACGCTCTAGGACAGCTCTTCCGCCACCGCCCCTTCGTGTGGGGCATGGCCG
The DNA here is from genome assembly GCA_004552195.1 of Bacteroidales bacterium. The sequence continues at coordinate 31,891 of SFPC01000001.1, forward strand.
CCCTGTTCCTGTATGTGGCGGCCCAGACCGGCATCAACAGTTTTTTCATTAATTATGTTACGGAAAATGCCGGGCTGAGCAACGCTACGGCCTCCCTCTACCTCTCTTTCGGCGGCATGGGACTCTTTATGTTGGGGCGCATGGGCGGCAGTTGGCTCATGGCGCGCATTGCTGCGGGCCGCGTCCTGCTGGGCTGTGCCTTGTTCGCTTCGATTGCCATGGCCGTGCTCCTTACGGGCATGGGGATGGCCGGCATCGCCGCTTTTTTTGTGTGTTATCTCTGTGAGAGCATCATGTTTCCCACCATCTTTGCCCTCTCGCTGCGTGGGGTGGGGGAACATACCAAAATGGCCTCGTCGTTGCTCATCATGTGTATCGTGGGCGGTGCGATAGCTCCCGTGTTGATGGGACTGATTGCGGATTGCAGTTCCATCGCTGCCGCTTTTGTCGTGCCCTTAGCCTGCTTCCTTTTTATCGGGGCCTATGCCCTGAGAGTGTGTCGGGCGCAGTAGTACGCCGGGGTGGGGACGGGGTGCGGCCACGTGCTCCGTTGACCATTTGTCTGTAAGTATGCGTGCCGAAAATCGTTTACCATTCTGCCATGTCCTCCGAAGAAATTCTCCCTTTGCTCCGTGCCGAGTTTGGCTTCCCCTTCACGCCCGACCAAGAGCGTGCAGCCTTTTTGCTCAGCCGTTTTGTCTGTACGCAGCGCGACCGGGCCGCCTGCCTGTTGCGCGGCTATGCCGGTACGGGCAAGACCTCGCTCGTCGGGGCTTTGGTGAAGGTGATGCGGCGGCTCCACCGTGAAGTGGTGCTCTTAGCCCCTACAGGCCGAGCCGCCAAGGTGTTCGCCCGACATGCCGGCACGGCGGCGTTTACCATCCACCGCGCCATTTACCGGCAGGAAACATTTCAAGGGGAGAACACGCGCTTCAGTCTGGGCTTTAACAAGTTGCGCCATGCCCTCTTTATCGTGGATGAGGCTTCAATGATTTCCATCGGCACGGGCGGTTACATGGATACTCCCTTCGGCTCGGGCGAACTGATGGACGATTTGATCAGCTATGTCTACAGTGGCGAAGGTTGCCGCCTGCTGTTGGTGGGCGACACCGCGCAGTTGCCTCCGGTGGGCGAGGAGGAAAGTCCCGCACTCCAGGCCGAGGTGCTGGCTCGCTACGGTCTGTTGGTCGGTGCGGCGGACTTGACGCAGGTGTTGCGCCAACAGCGCGAGAGCGATGTGCTGGCCGGTGCCACACTGCTGCGCAACCTGTTGCATGAAGGGTTTGAGGGAGTGCCTCCCATCCATACCGATCCTCGGGGCGAGGTGCGCGTGATGCCGGGCAACGAATTGATCGAGAGTCTCGAAGGTGATTATCACCAGTTCGGCACAGACAATGTCATCGTGGTGACCCGCTCCAATAAACGTGCCAATGTGTACAACCAAGGCATCCGGGCACGCATCTTTGACCGCGAAGAGGAACTCTCGCGGGGCGACTTGGTGATGGCTGTGAAAAACAATTATTTCTGGATTGAACAACTGGCGGCACAACTCGGCAAGGACGAACGGCTGCCCATGGGTTTCTTGGCCAATGGCGACGCTGCCGAGGTGGTGCGCATCCGTAATGTGCATGAACAGTACGGTTTCCGTTTTGCCGATGCCACCTTGCGTTTTGCCGATTACGATGATTTTGAGCTGGACTGCCGTGTGCTGCTCAGCACGCTGCAATCCGATTCGCCCTCCCTCACCCGCGAGGAGAGCAACCGTTTGTTCGAGGCTGTACAGGCCGATTATGCCCACATTCCCTTGAAGAAAGATCGCATGAAAGCCATTCGGCAGGATGCGTATTACAATGCTGTGCAGCTGAAGTATGCCTATGCCGTGACGTGCCACAAGGCGCAGGGTGGGCAGTGGGCACGGGTGTATGTGGACCAGGGTTATGTGCCCGAAGATGCCGGCGGCGCATCCTATCTACGCTGGCTCTACACCGCTTTTACCCGCACCACAGAGCGCGTTTATTTAGTCAACTGGCCCGAAACGGCTTTGCGATGAACGGGTGTTGCTGCCGTTGCACGGAGATTTTCTTGCTCCCTCTCTCTTCCTTCTAACACCCCTTGCCGTCGAGGCTGCACGCAGCACCATCTGCCACATAATCCGACAAGAATTCGTCCGGTGAGAAACTCACCCGGCCATCCTCCGTTACAAAGCAGGGTATGCCCACTGAACCTTGCGCTTTGACTTCGGCAAAGGCGGGATGAGTGTCGCGAAGACGTAAAAATTCTTTCAAATGGCGCACGTGCTCGCCAATGTCAATGAGGCGGTACTGCGGATGGTCTTTCAGTTGTTCTTTCACCTGCAGACAGTCGGGGCAGGTGGACATTACGTAGATTTTGGTCATGGTTTGTAGAGATGAAAAATACCCGTATAGATGATTTTAATTGTTGCAGTAGATTGTGTTGCGCTCCTTTTGTTGTGATGCTTGTTTAGCAATGCAGCAGAGCAACGGAGCGTTGTTATCTTCTGCCTGATTGTTTTGCAAAATTATCCATCCTTGAGCATTTATCCAATTCCCGTTTCCCAAAAAGGTGAAATCGGACAAACATACTGGTAGCTTTGTCCATCGTAGAGCTGCCAATTTTGTGGAGTATATAAATCCTCCTTGTCAAAAAAGTATAGAAAGATTTGGCTAAAAAGACAAAAAGCCATACATTTGCACTCGCAAAACGGAAAAGTGCTTATTGCCATGGTTGCCATGCTTCAAAAGGATTTATTTCCGAGCGTCTTTTCCCGCATAGTATGCACTCTTAGCTCAGTTGGTAGAGCAACTGACTCTTAATCAGTGGGTCCAGGGTTCGAACCCCTGAGAGTGTACAGAGCAAACAGGAAGAAAGTGATAAGGCTTTCTTCCTGTTTTCCTTTTCGGCGGATTACCCGAATTTCTTAGCTGTGTCGTACGACAACGATTTTGATAGTAAAGTTGTAGTTGTTAATAATAAGAAGGGGGAGTAGAAAATTAGTGGGATAAATCGTTTAATGTTTGTTTCTATTATGGGGATTTTTGCTCATTTTCATGCCTAACCAATGGGCAAAACGCAGATTGATGGCCATGAAAGCCACACCGGCGATGCCCCAAAAGAGGAGCTGCCATCCGCTCATGACGAGCCAGATGCTTTGCAGGCCGAGGGCGGAGTAGGGAAGAAGCAATAGCGACGTGACGAGACCGGGAACGTAACCTTTCACAGCTACGGCTTGTGACACATGGACGAACTGATGGAAGGCGAAGGCGATAAAGAGGGCTGACCAAAGTGGTAGGGCATAATTGCCGCCAACCAGCACGTAGCAGGTGGCGATCAGCAGTATGAACCACTCTTCCGCTGCCGCCAAGGCAAAGGCCGGGGTGGTGAGGCGTGAAAGGTGGGCTATCAAAGGGCGAAGCCTTGGAAACTTGGCGTTCAGTGCGTTCCGATGAGCCGCCAGCCAGCGGCGTTGCACCATGATTTCCTCCGCTTCGTGAAGTACGAACAGCAGGGGAAACGGTAGAACAAGGTAAAGGATGCTCAATGCGCTCATCTCATTGTGGTTCTATTGTTTCAATGTAGAAGCTGACCGGTCGGAAACCGTCGTTGCAGCTCAGCATGGCACTGAAGGGATTTTTCATCCATCCGTCAAAGAAGTTGCCTTCGCCGCGTGCCAACGCCTCGACAAACTCCCGGATGCTTTTCCAGGCTTCAGGACAGAAGCCTTCGGGACATTGTCCGTTTACGCTAAGCCACGACTGTCCCTCGCTCACCTCGCAGGCGTGGGCAATGGGGTTTTCGTATTGCGCCATGAGGTCAGTGTGCTGCACCTTCCGTATGGCAGTTATCTTCACGGTTTTCATAGCAGAGGAAATGTAGATGGTAAGTTTAAGAGTGGAGAAGTTAAAGAGAAGAAAAGTAGATTGGTTATCGTTTGAGCGATTTGCTTCGGCCTATTCCTTCTCCCAATCCAGCAACCATTGCTTGGCTGCTTGTCCATAGGCGAAGCCGCCAAGGTGATGGGCGGCTACTACGCGGTGGCAAGGAATGAAGAGAAAAAGCGGGTTGCGTCCAACGGCTTGTCCTACGGCACGCGGCGAGGAGGCGGGGATGAGGCGGCGCGACAGTTCGCCGTAGGTAAGCGTCTGGCCGTAAGGTATGGTGCGCAGGGCAGTCCAAACACGTTGCTCGTAGGCTGTGCCGCCGGGTTGCAGGAGTGGCATGGCCGGTAGCGGTTGGTGGGCGAAGTAGGCCGCCAGCCAACGAACCGCTTCGACGAGTACATCAGATGGTTCCGTTGTTTCTGACCCCTGCAGCGTATTGCTCCCGGCTGGCGTGAGCTGTGCAGACAGCAACGCCTGCGCATCGGCTTGCAGCAGGATGATGCCTAAGGGCGAGGTGAAGGTGGTTGTGGTCAGCATGGAGTATATGGTTTGCCCTTAGAACGGATAACCGATGGCAAAGTGGAAGCCGAGGCCGTCCTTGAATTTCTCAATGTTGTAGAATCCCGACTTGGAGGTTTCATACGGTGCGTGGAGGGCGATGCCCACGTCGAAGCGGAGCACGAGGAACTGCATGTCATAACGGAGTCCGAAGCCTGTGCCGAGGGCGATGTCCTTCAGCGTGGAGGCCGTGAGCTGTGCGCCGGGGCGTGAGGGGTCGTTGCGGAGCGTCCAGATGTTGCCGGCGTCAAGGAACACTGCTCCGTGGAGATCGCCGAAGAGGCGCGAGCGGAGTTCGGCGTTTGCCTCCAGTTTCACGTCGCCCGTCTGGTCCATGTAGGCATATTTCGACTTTTCAGGCTTGTAACGTCCCGGCCCGACGGAGCGCACGGTGAAGGCCCGGATGCTGTTCGCTCCGCCCACATAGAACTGGTCGTTGTAAGGCACGGCGTAACTGTTGCCATAGCTGTAGACGATGCCGCCGAAGAGGCGGGTGGCCAGTTTCGTGTCCTTGGTGAGCTTGAAGAGCTTGTGCATTTCCGCCGTGAACTTGATGTATTGGGCAAACGGGTTACCAAACAATTTCTTGTTCCGTTCGTTCAGTTTCTGTCCGGCCAGGGCATAGCAGGCGGCGGTGAAGTTGCCCGCTTCCTTCACGGTGAATTGCAGCCACCAAGGGTTTTGCCGCCAACTCCGGCTTTGGTAGGTAAAGGTGTAGGAGAGTGAGGGAACAAACTGGTCGCGCATGGAAACATACAGGGCCGGGTTGGCCTGCATGATGGAGTCGAAGGCGTGGGTGGTATGGTTTAGTTTGTCAAACTCCAGATTGAAGAGTGTAAGCTCGTGTTGCGATGTCTCGCGTTTGTACCAGTGATAGGTAGCACCGAGTCCCACGCTGATCATGTTGAAGAAGTTGGAACGGTTCTTCCAGTCGGCATCCATGGCAAATTCCGTGGAGGAATAGAAACGCATCCGCCGGCGGCTGATGCCGGGGAAGACAAATCGGGGAAAACGTAAGGCCAGTTTGGTGCCTACTTCGTAGGAGTTGAGTAGCGAGTTGTGCCCTTCGGCACCGGCTCCGGTCTGCCATTCGTAAGAGCCGAATATTTTGAACGACACCTTTTCGCCGCCCCGGAAGGCGTTGCGCTTGGCCAGCTCGTAGGACACGCCGGGGCCAATCTGCTGGTTACTCTTCATGGTGGCGTTCATCTCAAAGGTCGAGTCGTAGAGCTTGTCCATCACGGCTGTCACCACGATGTCGAGCGTGTCGCAAGTGGCAGAAGTGTCGCGGGGGATGTAAGCCACGTCCATCTGGCTCAGTACCCCCATGGCTCCGAGCTTTTCCAAGGTTACTTTTTGGTCGTTCAGGCTGTAGAGCTCTCCTTTTCGGTGCGTGATGGCATGTCGCCACATGTTGGCGCGCAGCGGCATCTTTTCGCCCGAAAACTGGTAGGAGTAGTTACGTCGTTCCAAGTGGTTGGTGAGCGGGGCGTTCTCTTTGTCGCGGATGGACACTAAGGTGCGTCCGATGTACCAAGGGTGGTCCGCCTTTTCGGGCCGGTCCGCCACGGGCACCACTTGCAACTGCACGAAATTGCGGCGTTGCAGGGTATCGGCGCGGAAGGTGGTGTAACCGGCGTTGTAGAAGTAATAGCCGTTGTTGCGCATCAAGGTTTCTATGCGCGTCTGTTCGTTGGAGAGGTTCACCACGCTAAACGCATCGCCCTCTTTAAGGAACCGTTCCTTGTGGTGGGCGCGCAGCAGGCTGTCCATTGGGGCAGGGTAGTGCAGGTAGGCAATGGAGTCGAGGCGGAACAGTTCGCCGGCCCGCACGTTGTAGCTCACCTTGGCCTTCTTGGGATTTTTCTGCGTCAGGACTTGGTAATCCACTTTCCCGTGGAAGAAACCATAGTTGTGGAGTGTGTTGGTGGCCACTTTGGCGCGCATCTCCGGACTTACCTGGCTGAGCAGTACCGGTTCGCTGCCGAAGGAGCGGTGTATCCATTGGCCTATTTTCCCTTTGCTGTCGTAAAAGCTGTTGTGTACCCACAGTCCGATTTTCCAAGGCCAGCTCATGCTCGACGAGCCGAACACGGCGTTGTTGGGCGGATAGGCCAGCACGGCCTCCACTTCTTCCTGCGCCACTTCAAAGTCGGCTTCGTTTTTTGCCCAGGCTATTTTCATGGCCTTCTTCTCCTCTTTGGTCAAAGCCTGCGCCTTGATTTTCAGGCTGTCGATGCTGAACGATTGTTTCCCTTCCAGGGCATCATTGACGGCAGCGAAGGCGTTGGCCACGGCGGTGATGACACCGGTGGAGTCATTGCCCTTGTTCTTCCGCATTTGTGTCGGGTCGTCCTTGTAGGTGATTTCCTTGATTCCCGTGTAGAGCTGCTCGTCGTCGGGCAGTGCCCGCGTGGTGGAGCAGGCGGTGAGCAGGAGGGAGGATATGATGACAATGAAGCCTGAGGGTAACAGGAATTGCTGGAACTTCATAGAGATGATAGGTTGTGTGGTGATAGGTTGCTATAGATAACTATAGATTTCTATAGATGGCAATAGATAACTATAGATTGCTATAGCTTTCGATAATCATTGATCATTTCTTCTTTTTGAAAACGAAGAGCTCGCCGAGCTTGTCCGTTTTGCGGCGCAGCACGAGGCCGGCACCCGTTTTGGTGAGTTGGCCTTCGAGCGGGTCTTGCGTTTCGCGGTCGTAGAACACTTTCACATAGCGTGTGGCGCTTTGGTCCAAGCGGTACTCCACGGAAATATTGTTGATGAAACTTTCGGCAGAGTTGGTAGCATCGGCTCCGGTCGACACCTTGCCGCCGATGATCACGCTGATGCGGTTGCCCCAGAAGCGTTTGGCGAATTGGAAAGAATAGTCCGTGGTCATCGTGCCCGTTTCGCTGGTGCCGCTCTCCACGCCCAGGTTGATGTCGATGGTCTTAAGAGCCGAACCGGCAATGTTCTGGATTTCGCTTTGCAGGAAGGCGTTGAGGGCATTGTTCGCCTTGAAGCCGCTGCCCGACATCATCGTCTCGTCCGTCATGTACATGCCCGTGGCCATCATCGTTACGGCAGCCTTTCCGCGTTGTTCGGCACTCATGGCCGCCAGCTGGTTCTGTACCGCCAGGTCCTCAGGAGCCTCGATGGTAAATTCCAGTCCCATTTCGTCAAGCGGTTTAGAGAGTTCCACTCCCACGTCGAAAGCCACCGAGCGTTGTTGGTCGTTCTCCGTCACCACCGCCTTGGTGCGTTCTTTTGCCGCGATGCTCAGCGTAGGATTCATCACGTCGCCGGTAAATTCCACGTAAGAACCTTGTACCAGTTTGAACGTCTTGAGCGGGATAACGGGCAGTGCATATTTCATCTCGCCGCTGTTCGTGGTGAAGCGTCCTGTGAGGCGCATTTCCCCCTGTTGCGTCATGCGCAGCGTGAGGTCACCGCCGCCTTCCAGGTCCACATAGCTCTGTCCGTCGTCGCTGAGGTTGCAGTGGAAACGTGCCGCATCGCTGATGCTGATGCCCAGCGTCAGGTCGAAGCTACCCTCCGGCGCCGGTTTGGTCTGCATCGTCTGAGTGGAGTCCTCGAAGCTCACAAATTCCACGAGGCTGTTCAGCCGGTCGTCCACCGAAAGCGGCGAGTCCTTCAATATATACGTCATGTCCGTGCGGTCCAGCACTTCCAGTTTGCCGCGAATGGACAGGTTGTCCGTTGTTCCCTTCAGTGTGCCGAGGAAGTTGGTGTACACTTTTCCGAAAATCATGGACTGCGCCTTCTTGCGCGTGTTGATCAGTTCAAAGTTTTGCGCTTTCATGTTGAAGTCCATTGACATCCGTGCAAAGTCCGACATGTCGAACACCCCGTTGAGCACCAACGGTTGCTTGCCTGTGGAGTACAGGTTATATTGGTCAAAGAGCAGGCGGCTGTCCTTGATTTCCACCGCCCTTTCGTCCGTGCGGAAGTCAAATCCGTACACGTCAGAGTAAATGTGGGCCGAGTCGAGGTCGAGCGAACCGTTGAGCAGCGGTTTTTCCGCGCTTCCCTCCACGTGGAGTTCGCCGGCCGCCTTTCCCTTCAGTGCCACGTCCGTGCCCACCATGAAACCGTTGAGCAGGTGGAGCGGGAAATCGTGGAGCTGGGCATCGCCTTCAAACACGCCCCCGTCGCGGTCAAAGTAAGTGCCGTTGCAAGCCAGCACCTCCTCGTCGTTCGAGCTGATGAAGGCCGAGGCGTGGTGTTCGCCGCCCGTTTTGGGCAGGTAGAGCGCTTCGATGCCCACATTGCCCAGAGGTACATCCTCATAACTGAAGTTTTCCGCCTGTATCGAAGCCATGGCAGAGAATTGTTCGTGCAGTGCGTCGTCCGTTACGTGGATGTCGCCGCTCAGGATGCCCGCAATCCGTGGCAGGTAAGGTAGCACTGTTGACAGCTCGCCCAGGTTCAGCTGGTTCACGCTCACCGTCAGGTCGTTCATCGAGTCGCGTGGCTCGCCGTATATTTTCAGACCCGTACCGTCGTCGGCCAGCAGGTCAATGTCCGCCTTGATGCTTTTGTCCTTGCCGAGGAACACGTAGTTTTCCTTGTTCACCGTGAAGTTGCGGTAAGCCAGCACCGGGTGTTCAGGATAGAGATGCACGTTGATACCCTCTTCGCCCATCTCGGCCTGGATGCCCAGGTCTACCCCCGTTTCCCCTTCGCTGTCCAGGTACTTCATTTCCAGTCCGGCACCGGTGGGCAGGATGAACGACTTCAGTCTCACCTCCATGGGCGTGGGGTTTTTCTTGCCGTTCTTCACCATGCCATAGAGCTGCACGCCCGTACTGTCTTGCAGGATGCGAGAGCTGATGGTGTCGAGGAGCAGCTGCCCCAGTTGCAGGTTACCCATTTCCGCCCGTCCCGACATACCGCTGCGCGGGTCGGTCTGCAGGTTGACAAAAGCCGACGTGAAAGCATATCCCTTCATGCGGGCAATGTTGTAGAGCGGATTGTCCTGTCCGGCATCCAGATACAGCCCCATGACGGGCAGGAAAGCCTTCAGCTTCTCCTGGTCCAACTCATGCTCCGCCGCCTGGCGTGACAGCTCCGCCAAGAAAGCACCCAGTTGCGACGACAGCCGACCCATGTCCTCTTTGCTTCCCAACTGCAGTTTCAGGTCGCCCGCCGCCACCGAGGCAGTGGTCGTGTCGGCCCCTGTGGCGAAATTGAAAAGCAAGTCTTTGGCCATGTTGCTCATGCGTGGCGTGGTAAACGTGTTGCGGCACAGCGAGCCGTTCACTTCCATGGCCGAGAATGAAGGGTTGGCGCGGAAATGGATGTCGGCCATCGTGCCGATGGTCAGCGAATCCTGCGTCACCCCGATGGCCTGGAGGTCCACCGCCGGGATGTCCGTCAGCAGCGTCAGGTCGTACCCCTTCCTGTTCAGCGTGCCGGCCAGCGTCCCCTTGGCTTCCAGCCACGCGTTGGCAGCGGAGAAATCAGCATTCAGCCTGCCCCCTTTCAACTCCGCCCCCAATGCCATGCCGCTGAGGTCGTAAGTGTCATACACCAAGTGGTCAATGCTCGCCTTGGCCGAGAGCGAGGTTCGGGGCGACATCACGTCGAAGCCCCGGCCCGAGGCACGCAGCCGGCCCGTGAAGGGCGACAAGTTCATGCCTTTTGCAAAACTGTTCAAAGGAAATTGTGCGGCCTGTGCCGTAATCCCATACGCTTCCGAGCGCAAGTTCGCTTGCGCTTTGGCCGTCAGCCGTCCCCGTCCCGCGCCCACCGTCAGGTCGGCCCGGTAAAAGTCCCCGTTGAAGTCCACCGTGCCTCGTGCCGACAGTCCGTCGGGCACCGTCACCGTTTGGCGTGTTTCCCGTGGCAGCATATTCCTGACGGGAGTTAGGTTCTGCGTAGAGAGGTTCAGGGCGAAATGGCCGCTGCGTCCGTTTTGCAGCACATGGGCGGCATATCCCCGTGCTTCCAGCTTGGCCGTTCCCGGCAGGTGCAGCCGCAGTTCCGGCAGGCGCAGGTGGTCCATGTTGCCTTCCACGTCCGCCTTCAGCGTGATGGGCGTTGCCGGCAAACTGTTCAGATATTCCGGGTCCACATAGCCCTTCCCCAGACACACCACGTCCTCCTTGCCCACCCGGGCATCCACATGGAGCACGCACTGTCCGCCCTTCCCGGCAGCCAGCGAGCGGAAGTCGAAGTCCACCTGAGCATCCACCTGCGAGTGGGGCGTGCGGAGGCATAAGGCCGGCAGTACCAGGCGCGTGGTGTCCATGTAAATGGAACCTTGCAGCCGGTCCACGACCAGTCCGCACTTTTCTTTCAGGGCCAGCCTCCGCAGTCCCGCCCGCAGCACCCCTTGGTGGGTATACGTCAGCGTGTCGAGCGCCAGTTGCAGGTCCGTCACCGCGAGGTGGTTGGCATCCAGCCCCTCGGCCGGTTTCTCGTGGGGCAGGTCGTAGCTCAGCCCCGATTGGCGCAGGCTGAGGCTGTGCACGGCATAGTCGCCCAGCCCCGTGTCGAAATGTCCGCCGCGCAGGGCCGCCGTGCCTATTTGTGCTCCGATGCGCATGGAGTCGCCGGGCAGGCGCAAGGCCACTTGGCTGCGCTCAATCTCAGCCTTCTCCACGTCGATTATCCAGCGCGCAGTGCTTGTTGTCGTGTCCTGCTGCGCCGTGTCGCTCAGCACGACGAGAAAATCAGCATCCTTCAGGGCCACGCGGTTCAGGTTTACCCGTTCCTGTTTCCAGTCGATGCTATGGGCTGCGGCTGTCAGCTCTTTGGCGTGTCCCACGATGCGCGTGTCGGCCACGTAACTTTTCGTGTTCAGTTTCACGTTGTACAGCTCCACGCCGTCCACTTCGGCGCGTCCTTCCAGCAAGGGCAGGAGTTGCACATCCAGCCTCAGTGCGCGTGCCTCCAGCAACGTGTCGCCCTGTTCGGTGGCCAGCACATCGTGAACGGCCAGGTCGAGGGGAAAGGCCAGCCGCACCTTACCGATGCGGAAGTCGATCCCCATACTTTCCGACATGGCTTCGGCCACCCGGTGAACCACAAAATTCTGAACGGGGGGCACATAAATCAGGATGGCCAGCAACAGAAACAGGCATATAGGCGAAAGCAGAATGACACCAATCCACTTGAAAATTCGTTTATTTCTCTTTTTCATAACTGCAAATGTAACTATTCTGAACTGAAAAGTACAAATATGAGATGCTTAAAAGCGGTATGGTGTAAGTATCTTTAGTGACTTTTATCAATCGGTTTCGTTTGACAGGATGGACAGAGCGGAGCTTGCTTGGTCATTTCCAACGAGAAAAGTGGCTGTTTTATCGCTGCGTTGTCAACCTACCTTAGGGCGCAGATCGGCTGATTTTGGAAGCGGCGAGAAGGGTTTCACAAGTCGCCGAATAGTTTTTTCTACTCGCCGAGTTGATTTTTCTACTCGCCGAGTTGTGCGCAATAGTCGGCGAGTGGTGAGTGGCGGTTTGCTCCTATGTCAGGAAGATTAAGGTAGGGTAGGAGATACATATAGCCAAATGTGAATGAATGTAAATGGTGAAAGGTTGGCTTAATCCTTCACATCATGCCCTTACACTCGCGCGCGCGTATACGCATTTTATTTCCCAAAAAAAGCATTCACCCTTTCACATGGTATATTAAAATGACTGATATTCATTGGTTTCAGGTGTGAAGGCTTTAGAGTTTCAAGCCTTCACACGCCTCCCCAAGTATTCACACTGCCCCCATGTTGTGAATGATGGTTGATTTAACATGATTTTATTGTTTTAGCTGATTTTGGCCTGCGTAAGTGAACATTTGGGATAAGAGCGTCCGCCTCATTCCTGTGTGCCTCGCAGAGAATAAGGAGCCGACTTCAAGTGTGAAGGGTTTAAAATGCAAGCCTTCACACCGTTTTCTTTTGAAAATCAGAGGAAAACAGCCTCCTTGTGAACGAGTGAAGGCTTTTTTCGGGAAAAAAAACACGTATATATGCGTGCGTGTGCGCGAGGATTTTGACCTATATCCGGAAGCATTCACAGTGGTTTCGGTACATCAGACCATCAAAAACGGAAGTTCCCGATGATAAATGTGGCGTTGTAGCCCCGCAGCGGATGTTCGCGCAGACTGAGGGTGAGATGTTGCATCAACAGGATTTGCCGCGAAAGGGAAAGTCCAATGCCGGAACCGGAGGGTTTGGTCGTAAAGAAAGGAATGAACATTTCGTGCGCCACCTCGTCGGGGATGGTGTGCCCGTCGTTGCTGACGTACAGACAGCCGTCCCACTTCAGCTCTATGCGTCGTGCTTCCGCCTCAATGGCATTCTTGGTGAGGTTGATAAATACTTGGCGGAGCAGTCCCTCATCGGCTTTGAAGATTATATCGGAAGGGATGTCAATGCTCCAACTCAGTTCGGGATAGAGCGCGGCGATTCTTTCGCCAAAGGGAAGGAGCGACACGTCGCGCAACACCGGTTTTTGCAGTTGCGTGAACTTGCGGTAGCTATCGACAAAGGCCGCCAGTCCCAGCGTTGTGTCGTGGATGGCTCGGATGCCCTCCTCGTGGGGCGATCCGTGGATGGCGGGACTTTGCAGGTAAGCCTGACTGATGGAGAGGATGGGGGTCGTGGCATTCATGATTTCGTGGGTCAGTACCCGTGTGAGTCTTTGCCAGGCTTCCACTTCATTTTGCGCCACGAGTTGCTGGATTTCCTGCCCCATGTCGTTGAGTGCCTCCTGCAATGCCTTTTCGCCGAAGAGCAAGCCATGGGTGGGCAGGCGGAACATGAAGTCGCGGTGGCGTATGGCATCGAGCATGGTTTGCGCCCTGTCTTTCAGTACGCATTGGTGGTGATACACGCCGTAGGCGAGAGCCACTGCTAAAACGAGAGCGAGAATGATGAGGTATAACATCGTGGCTTGTGCTTAATTATCATGGTATTTTTTGTACAGCGTTTGCCGCGTAATCCCTAAGAGTTCTGCCGCCTTGCTCATGTTGCCCTTGCAGCGGTCTACCACTTTCTTCACGTGTTCCTTCTCCACTTGTTCGAGCGGAACCACTTCGCTGCTGTGGTCGATGGCATCTTTCAACACGCGGACTAGCTCGTCGTTGTCCCAAGGCTTGGTCACGAAATCCACCGCGCCGTTTTTCAGTCCGCGTACGGCGAGTTTCACATCGGCATAGGCCGTCATCAGCACCACGGGAATGTCCGGGTGCTTGCGGTGGATGGCGGAGAGCCAAATCATGCCCTCCTGGCCCGAGTTCGTGCCGTGGGTGAAGTTCATGTCGAGCAAGATGGCATCGACATGCTCCTGTTGCAAGGTCGTGAGAATGGCCTCGGGCTTGGTGAGCGTGACGATATGCCCGAAGGCTGGCTTGAGGCAAATCTTTACAGCCGTCAGAATGGCGGGATTGTCGTCCACGACGAGCAGTGTGCCGTAGTTGTTCATATTGAGTTAGTTTCTTGCAATATCATCAATGTAATGGTCGTAGATGGCAGCGAAATTACCGTTTGAGGGCAATCTGAGCTTGCTCGGTGATAGCCGAGCGAAAGCAATTATCTTAGTCCTGCATAGCTGAGAACCTATTGATTGTCCTTGTTGATGAGATTGACGACTACTTTTACCATGACATCTTTCTCTTCGGTGCGGCTCTCGGCTATCATCAATGTCAGGGCCACGAGGGTGTTGTCTGCTATGCGCTTTCTGCCGTCTGCGGCATACAGGATGCCGTTCTTCTCCATGAACCACAGGAAAAGCATGGCTGCAATACGTTTGTTGCCGTCGCTGAACGAGTGGTTCTTGACCACGAGGTAGAGCAACATGGCAGCCTTTTCCTCAACCGAAGGGTAGAGGTCTTCGCCACCAAAGGTTTGGTAAATCTGTCCTATGCTGCTCTTGAAGGAGTCGTCCTTTTCGTTGGCAAACCATTGGCTTCCACCAAACTTCTCCTTCAGGGCTTGGATGGCATCCATGGCATTCTCGTAGGTGGCACGGAAAGGTTCTTCCTTGGTAGTCTTCTCAATGTCCAATGTCTGATAGTCGTAGCGGTCGAGCGTGTCGAGGGCATAGACATAGTCGGCAATCACATTGAACAGTCCGGCATACTCTCCTTCCGACACCTTGTCCTGAAGGGTAATGGCGCGCGACATCAGGCGCACCACCTCCTTCAATTCGGCATAATGGTCGAGGCGGCGCTGGTCGATGGCGTAACCTTTGATGAGATACTGCTTGATGAGTGCTGAAGCCCATATTCTGAACTTCGTACCGTTGATGCTCTTCACCCTATAACCTACGGATATGATTACATCGAGATTATAAAATGTCGTTTCGGTCAACTGAATATGATTGCCTCTACGACCATATTTCTTGGGTTGTGCATTTTTTGCACATACCAAGGTCTCATCCAATTCACCCTCCTTGAAGATGTTTCTTATATGGCGCGCTATGACGGTACGGTCTCTGCCGAATAAGCTGGCCATCTGGCTTTGTGTGAGCCACACGGTGTCTTGCTCCAACTTCACTTCAAGCTGGGTGTTGCCGTCTTCCGTCGTATAGAGCACGATAGACGAACCGTTATTCGCAATGATAGTGTTTTCTGTCATACCTTTCTTGTTTATGGAGTCAGAAGATGCCTTACTTGTCTTGTTCGCAGGACAAAAATAGGCTGTTTCTGTCTTGTCCGCAAGACAAAGTGGGGTTTTCTGGTACTGGCTGGGGAAGAGTGGATGATTTTCATACAGCGGAGTGTATGATTTTCATACAATCGTCACCCGAGGAAGGCCGAAGCCTTGTCCGCCCCGTGGACTTGCACTATCTTTGCCCCCAAACCCCTTCCCCCATGAAACAGAAAAGCGTTTTACTATGGCTTATGGCAGCCTTTTGGACACACTGCATGGCGACCACAGAGGCCGACACCTTGGTGCTGACCCTGCAGGACATCATTGCCCTGGCCCAGAGGCAATCGCCATCGGCCCAAAGCGCACGCAACACTTTTCTGTCGGCTTACTGGAACTACCGCTACTTCCGCGCCAACCAGCTGCCGTCCGTCACGCTCTCTTCTGCCCCTTATATCAATAAGGAGATGAACAAGATTGCACAGCCCGACGGCACGGCGCAGTTCCTGCGGCAGGACCAGTTTGGCGCGGACCTCACGCTAAAGGTCAACCAACAAGTCAGCTGGACGGGCGGCAGCGTCTTCCTGAAGAGCACGCTCAACCGCATCGACGAGTACCGGCAGCACACCACGGCCTACAGTTGCCAGCCGCTGCTCATCGGCTACGAGCAGAGCCTATTCGGCCACAACTCCCTGAAGTGGGACAAACGCATCGAACCTATCCGCTACCGCGAGGCCAAGAAGCAGTATGCCGGAATGCTCGAAACGATTTCGGCCAATGCCTGCGACCACTTTTTCGCACTCGCCACGGCCCAGGCCACACTGGACATGGCGCGTCAGAACTTTGCTGCGGCCGACACGCTCTACAGCATGGCACAAGGACGCTACGAGATTGGTACCATCACGCAGAACGAGATGCTCCAACTCGAAATCAACCGGCTCAACGAGGAGACCAACGTGATGGATGCAGAAATCTCGCTGAAGGAGACGGCACAGCGCGTGCGTTCCTTCCTCGCCCTGCCGCCCACTGCGGAGCTGCGGATCGTCCTGCCCGACAGTGTACCGCCGTTCCAAGTCTCCCTGCCTCAGGCCATGGAGCTCGCACTCGAAAACAGCAGTGTGCCCGAGTACTATCGGCGCATTCAGAAAGAGAGTGAAAGCAACCTGTCGCAAGCCAAGGCCAACCTGGGCTTCCGCGCCGACCTCTACTTGCAGTTCGGCCTTTCCCAAACGGGCAGCGAGCTGCGCGGCGTGTACCGCAACCTCATGAATCAGGAATATGCCGGCATCTCACTCTCCATTCCCCTGCTCGACTGGGGCCGCGGGAAGGGTAGGGTAAAGGTGGCTCAATCGCAATTGGCCCTCACGCAGACTGAAGTGGAGCAGGGCATGGCGGGCTTCAGGCAGACGGTACAGGAACTGGTCCTTCAGTTTAACATGCAGGCCCGCAAGGTCCGCGTGGCCTCACTCACCGACCAACGGGCCGAGCAACGTCACCGCATTGCCCAACGCCTCTACATCCTGGGGCGCAGCAGCATTCTCGACCTCAATGCGGCGGTGAGCGAGAAGAATGCGGCCAAGTTGGGCTATGTCCGCACGCTGAGCACCTACTGGAACCTCTACTACACCCTGCGCAGCCTGACGGCCTACGACTTTGAGTACAACATGCCGCTGTGCGAACAATTACCCATTTAAGTTACTGCGTAACTCGGTTATCAGGAATAAGGTTATGAGGAATAAGGTTATGAGGTTATAAAGTTACTGTTGTAACGCTTGAACATCGCCCGCTTAAATAGTAATCTTATAACCTCATAACCTAAAATCTCATAACCTAATTACTCATAAACTTTATTTTATCACCTATTCTGTTACATTTCCCCTGTTTGAGTGTATATATAATAAGAATATAATCCTAAAGCAACTCATGAAACAATTACTGACCCTGTTCCTCTGCGGCCTCTTCGTACTGGCTGCTCCCGCTTGCGCCCAGCGCACCATCCAAAATCCCAAGGCATTGGGCTGCCTGAATGTGTCGGGCGGCGAACTGAAGGCAAGCAAAGTGGTGTTTGCCGACACGGCCACCACGGTGCAATTCACAATGGACTATCCCGCTGGCTCCACTTTCCGCATCGCCGGAACCTCCTATTTGGTGGACGAAAACAACCGCCGCTACCTTGTGCGCTCGGCCGAAGGGCTGACCCTGGACGCATGGGTGACTTCGCCCGCCGACAGAACCACCCACTTCACGCTGCACTTTGAACCCCTGCCGAAGCGCACGCGGGTGTTCGACTTCATCGAGTACGACGGACAGAGGGCTTTCATGCTTCTGGGCATCCACGACAGCAAGCAGAAGTTAAAGATGAAAACGATGGAGGAACTGGCCGGCGCGAATGCCTACCCCTCACTTGCCGACTGGTTCACCACCGACAGCGTGACCCTTCGCGGACGCATTGAGGGCTACAGCGCCGAGGCAGGATTTCCCACCCAGCTCGAAATGTCCTACAAAAGCGTGTTCGATAAGTATGATTTTGTCATGGTGGCCGACATACGCCCCGACGGCACGTTTGAGAAGCGATGGAAGGTGGATTATCCCCAGCAGCATTCGTTCCGTTTGGACAAGGAGTTGCCGGGCATGAACTATCTTGAAGTATTCGCCCGCCCCGGCGACACCATTGACGTGACCGTACGCAAGGGCGACGACGGACTGTACCGCTGCGACTACCACAGCGGCAGCAGCCAGGAGGTAGAGCGATGGCTGAAGTCGGGCCTGGATTTCAGGGATATAGACTCGCGGATGTATCACTGCGAAGGTACGCCGCAGGAAGCCGAAGCACTGGCCGAAGAGTTGTGGCAGCTCACGGCCTACCGCCTGCAGACGGTAGCCGCCCGCCACCATTTCACGCCGACTGAAATGCAATTGGC
This sequence comes from Bacteroidales bacterium, assembly GCA_004552195.1. The sequence goes on from SFPC01000001.1 coordinate 49,881, forward strand.
TGTGGCCGATGCACAGGCGCAATATGCCACGGGCGTGATGGACTATGCCCTGGCGAAAAGGTTTAACGTGGAATTGGTGACAGCTGCCGACAGTGCCGTGTATGCCACGCTGCGCGACACGACGTTCTACAGCCGGCTGCTGCACCGCATTGACTTCGACAATCCGCTACTCATGGCCAGCGGCTACTACGACATCCTGCTCAACCGCATACAATATGCCTGGCCCGTGCTCAGCGCAGACGGCCCCGTGGAAATCACGGACGAAGACGGCCCATGGGACAATACGTCCGAAAGCATCCTGAAGGAAATGGAAAAGCGTTATGCCACGTGGCGCGGCATGATGGGCAGCACGAAGAATAACGATTTCGTTAAGCCAAAAGACCAAAGAGAGCTTGCTCGCTTTGGCTTGGCGAGAAATTGCACTTTTAAGAACCTTATGGCGCAAATGTGCAACTATCAGGAGATGTTGGGCGACTACAACATGTGGCGCGAAAATGAAAGCAGTAAGGACCGCGTGTTGGCCGACCCCAAGCTCAGCGCTGAGGAGCGCAAACAGCAGGCCGAACGCATTCCCTGTCTGAGCAATGTGTTCCCCCGCTATGTATCTTCGTTCACCTACGAAGCCCTGCGCCACCATGCCGAACAGTTCCACGCAGCGCGTCAGGCCATGGCATCCTTCACTTCGCCCCTGCCCCAAGGCCAGCCCGCCCAACTCATCCGCTCGCTCCAGATGCGCTACCCTGGCCGCTACTTGGTGATTGACTTCTGGGGCATGGGGTGCGGCCCTTGTCGCGGTGCCATTCAGAGCAGCAAGGAGCTGCGTGCGGAGATTGCGAAGCGCGACGACGTGAAACTCGTGTTCATTGCGGGCGAAGAAACAGCCGAGGGCAGCGAGGCTTACCACAAGTATGTGAAAGAATGGCTCGCCGACGAGGAAACCATTTGCATTCCGGACACCGAGTTCAGCCGCCTGCAAGAGTACTTCCGCTTCAACGGCATCCCGCACTACGAAACCATCACGCCCGACGGCCGGCTCGTGGGCGAGGAGTACCGCATCAACGGCCTGTACAACTTCAAGGCCGAGATGGAGCGGCTGATCAAGGCGGGGCTTTGAGGCAGATGTGAAAGTGTAAACTAAGACAAGATGAATAGAATTGTAATCGCTTTCCTCTTCCTCCTTTCATCCATGAGTGTCTGTGCCCAAGAAAAGCCTTTGCTCACGAAGGATGACCTCATGAAGAAGGAATACCATGTGCTGTATGGCCAAGTGTTGGACCACGTGACGCGCCAGCCACTGGTGGACGTAAAAACGCAACTTCTCACCAAGGACAGCACATTGGTTTTCGAGTGGACCATCAACAACAACATGGCGGTGGCCTATTTGCGCCCCGTTTATGTAGTGCCACTCCCGGAGGCTGGCGAATATATGCTACGCTTGAGCAAAGACGGGTATGAAGCCGTTACGCAACCCTACCAAATAGACAAACTGAGAAAGAGCGAAGTGGCCATCTTGAACGACCCGATTATCATGAAACGTACCCCGCGCGAGGTGAAACTGAACGAGGCGGTCGTCAAGGCCACGAAGGTGAAGTTTTATCTTCGCGGCGATACGGTCGTCTACAACGCCGATGCTTTCCAACTGGAGGAAGGTTCGATGCTGGATGCGCTCATCAGCCAGTTGCCGGGCGCGGAGCTGAAGGATGACGGACGCATCTTCGTCAACGGTAAACAAGTGGAAAGTCTGCTGCTTAACGGCGAGGATTTCTTCAAGAAAGACCGCTCCATCATGCTCGAAAACCTCCCCACCTATATGGTGAAGGACATCAGGGTTTACGACAAAATGGGAGGACTGGGTAAACTGATGGGAAAAAACATGGGTGACGAGATGCTGGTGATGGACGTAAAGCTGAAGAAGGAATACCGAGTAGGCTGGATGGGTAATGTGGAGGGAGGCGGCGGCACTGATGAACGCTACCTGGCACGCCTCTTTGCACTCAGACATACCACCCATTCGCGCCTTTCCGCCTTTGCCAATCTCAACAATCTCAACGACAGGCAACGCCCGGGAAAGGGCAGCGAGTGGATGCCCGCCATAGAAGATGGGACAAGGACCATGCAGAACGGCGGCGTAGACTATCATGTCAACGACCGGCTGCACCGATTTGAACTGGAAGGAGAGGCTACCGTGAACCATACCGACACACGGACACGGGAGTTGACTGCTACCCAGACCTTCCTGCCAGGGGGCGACACGTACGGACGCATTCGCCATGCCAACAGTGCCCACGACCTTTACTTCAGCACCAACCACAACTGGACGTTCCACACGAAATGGGTCAACGTCAAACTGAACCCGAACCTTCACTATTCCTCCAACAGCGGCAGCAGTCTCAACCGTTCGGTGCAGTCTGGAAGGGACAACTTGCGGGACGAATCCTTGGACACGCTTTTTGCCTCGGACGTGTCGCCCGCCCAACTGGCAGGCATCATCAACCGTGTTTCGGAGGAAGCCAAAAGAAAGGGCTACTATCTCTCCACGGGCATGACAGCGCAGGCCGCCATCAAGGTGCCGCACACGAACGACAACCTCTTGCTGGAAGCACGCGGCAACTACATCGACACGCAACACGACAACTTTGCCCACAAACTCTACGACTATCCGCAAGGGGGCGCAGCAACAGACAGGAGAAACGAGTACGGCAAAGAGGACTATCGGGGGTATTCTGCCACGGCCAAGGCTGCCTATTACTATTGGGGCATCGGCCACAACTGGCTCATCAACCCTTCCTACGAATACACTGCGGACCATTCCCGCAACAACTATGGCCTGTATCGGCTGGACTATCTGACAGACAACGCTGACAATTGGCCGGAGTTGGGAGTACTGCCATCCGTGACCGACTGGCAACATCAGGCTTACGACCCGGAACGCAGCAAGTACACCACCCAGCAAAATGATTACCATGTGGTGGCCCTGACCATTTACAAGAATGAGTATAAGAACAACACATGGTCCTTCAATCTCAACCTTCCCCTCAGCATAGACCGCAACCGGCTGGACTACAACCGCCCGGCACTGGTAGACACATCGCTTACCAAAAACTATGTGCTCTTCCGTCCCTCTCTGTGGGTGAACAAGAAGTGGATTAACAGGGATGAGAGTGGCCGGGTGCTATCCTGTCACGAACTGAAAGCGAGCTATAAGTTCGCCATGCAACCAGCGTCCATCGACTACTTTGTGGATGTGCGCACCAATGACAATCCACTGGAGGTCTATACCGGCAACAACGACTTGCACGTGACGAGCAGCCACCGTTGGGAGTTGAACTATGTGTGGAACAGTTCGGAAAGGCAGCGCATGGTTTCCTCCAACCTCTCCTACCAACTGTCGCGTAACGACGTTGCCATGGGATATACCTACAACAGGCAGACCGGTATTTACACTTACCGCCCGGAAAACGTAAACGGGAACAATGTCCTCTTTGGCAAAGTTATCTTCTCCTCGCCATTGGACAAGCACAAGCGGCTGAAGCTCGAACTGAACACTGACGCAACCTTCCGGCACAGCATGGACCTCAGCAGCGACTCCCCCGACCAAGATCCCCAGAAGCGTGCTGTCAACACCACCTATTTGACACAAGGTTTGCGCCTCAACTATGCCATCAGTTTCATTCGCTTAGGCGGAAAGGCTTCCGTGACCTACACCCATCAGACTTCGCCCAGAGCCGGCTTCGTTACCACGGATGCCGCGTCGTACCAATACGGAGTCAACTGCACGGCCAATCTCCCCATGGGCTGGCAAATCTCTACGGATGCCACCATGTACTGCCGCCGAGGCTACGCCGACAAGTCCTTCAACACGGACAACCTGGTGTGGAACCTGCGTGTGGCCAAGAAGTGCATGAAGGGCAGACTGACCGTGATGCTGGACGGGTTTGACATTTTGGACAACATCTCCAACGTACGCCAGACCTTGAATGCACAAGGCCGCACGGAAACGTGGCACATGTCCATCCCGCGCTATGCCATGCTGCATGCCGTTTACAGGTTTAGCAAATCTCCCAAGAAACAATGAGGCAATTTCTCCTCTCTCTCCTGTTGTTCTGTACCTATGCCCCGGTCACCCATGCCCAAAAGTATTGGGTCATGGGACAAATCATCGACGATTAAGCCCTAACCCTACTTCACGCACATGGACATCCCCCGCAAACCCCGCCCCTGGTACGTCAAGTACTTCTACCACATCCTGGCCGGCACCGCCTTTCTGGCCTTTGCCACCTATATGATTGTCCTTTCATTTAGCCCACGCCGGCTCCGGCTTGACAGCGAAACCTGCCGCGTGGCCGAAGTGGCGGCCGCACCGTTCCGAGAGTTTGTCGATGTGGAAGGCATCGTGCAACCCATTCAGACCGTACAGCTCAATGCGCTGGAAAGCGGATTCGTGGAGCGCATCGTGGCGGAGGAAGGGACGATGCTCCAGGCGGGCGACACCATTCTGGTACTATCCAACCCCGAACTGCTCCGCACAATCGATGACGAACAGGCGGAATGGCAGAACAGCCAGCGCAACTACCAGGAGCAGGAGATTGAAATGCAGCAGAAATCCCTCGCCCTGCTCCAGCAGGCACTCGATGCCGCCCACCAGATGGCAGCACTCGACAAGTCGCTCCGGCAAAGCCGTGAGGAGTTCCGCATGGGCATCAAGAGCAAGGCCGAACTGGACGTGGCAGAAGAGGAGTACCGGTATCAGCACCAACGGACAAACCTGCAAATGGAGAGCCTCCGCCACGATTCGGCGGCCACACGGCTCAAGCGGGAAATGCTGCGTGCTGACCGCGAAGCCTCGCAGCGCAAGCTGTCCCGCGCTTCCGGGCGTACAGCCCACCTCGTGGTGCGTGCCCCTGTGGCCGGCCAGCTCAGCTATCTCAGTGTGGGCTTGGGGCAGCAGGTGGCGGCAGGGACCAGTGTGGGCGAAATCAAAGTGCTCACAGCTTATAAGGTGCGTGCCTCCCTCTCCGAGTACTATATAGACCGCATCACCACGGACCTGGCCGCCCACATCCGTCAGCAGGAACAGCAGTTTCCCCTGCGCATCAGCAAGGTGGTGCCCGAGGTGAAGGACCGCCAGTTCCCCTGCGATCTCGTGTTCACCGCCGGCAAGCCCACCAACATCCGCTTGGGCAAGAGCTACCGCGTACAGATTGAGCTGGGCAAGCCGGAAACAGCTATCGTCATTCCCCGGGGCGACTTCTACCAGCACACAGCGGGACAGTGGATATACCGCCTCTCGCCCGACGACGGCCGGACGGCACGCAAAACGCCCATCGAGCTGGGCCGCCAGAACCCGCAGCAGTACGAAGTCCTCTCCGGCCTGCAACCGGGCGACAAGGTGCTGGTGGGCGGCTACGACAAATTGGGCGATGCCGAAGTGCTTCTGCTGGAATGACGCAGGCGCGTGGGCAATGAGATAATGTACAATTGCCTGCGGCCGGCCATGAGGTCGGCGGTCCACATCTTCCGCCCTGTCGGTCGTAGACCTCATTGTACATGATTCATTAATACAGGAAACCAAAGTGCCAGAGAGGGATAGTTCCTTTAAAGGCATATTCAATGTCATCCTTTATCACATAGCCCTCTGCCGCTTCCTGCAACTGTTTCCTTCCCTTGTTCTTTCCTCCTATTTCGAAAGTACGGCCATTTATCTCGAAATCGGATACAGGCGAAGCCGTAACTGAAAGGTAGGGCTTTGTCCAGGCCAAAAAGATTGTCTCACGCACACTGCCTATGTCGGGCAAAGATTCGCTAAGGGCGTATGCCAGATTAGGATTCTGCAAATAGAGCTTCTCTACCTTCTCCATCATCTTTATTCCCTTCACCTTATCGCACAAGGTAAGCAGCAAGCCGGCCTTCTCGAGAAATTCGATATAGTCGGGAAGCACATTCCGGCTAATGCCCAAGTCCTTCTCCAATTTGGAGTAATTGGGCTTGAACGGCACCGTCTGTGCCAACACATAGAGCAGTTTTCTGAGTTTGGCCCTTGAAGGGAAACTCATTTCCGCATAGTTGGGAATATCCTCGTCTACCATCTGCTTCAGCACACCCTGCAACCGCTGACGATAGTCCCCCTCCAAGAAGAAAGGATAGTAGCCTTCGCTGAGATATGTCTTGAACAATTTCAAAGGCTTTTCCAACTCAGAGGGATACTCCACCTTCCCTTGAAGGATTTCGTCGAGGGAATAGGCAGGAAGATTGCATCCTTGGGTGAGATTGACATACTCCCGAAAGGAGAGGCCGGGAAGGTTGTATTCAAGCTTTCGCCGACTCAAGTCTGCTCCACCTTTTTCCAAATCGAGAACAGACGAACCTGAGTAGACTACACGGAAATCGGGCAGTTTGTCATAGATATTCTTGAGTTCGACACTCCACCCCTTATACTTGTGTATCTCATCGATAAACAGCACCTTTCCTCCATGCTGGTAGAAGTTCAATGCCAGGTCATAGAGACGGTGGGTGGTGAAATAAAAATCATCGGCAAGCACATAAAGCGCGTCGTCCACGTTCTCCTTCATCTTGATGTGCTGGAGCATGAGCGTACTCTTGCCCACGCCCCTCGCCCCCAGAATAGCGACCAAACGGCTATTCCAATTTATACGGCTGTGCAGGAAACGCTGAAAGGCGAGCGGTGTCCTGTCGAGCAACAATCTGTAGGTTGAATATAACTCTTCCATAGGTTTCTGATGTTTGATGTGCAAACATACACAAAACTGCATGATGCACCGTGCAATTTTCGCGGATTTTTTCTTCAAAACCTTATTCTTGCCGTGCTCAAACGCCCGAAAATAGGAATTTGGAAGGAAATTGCACGATGCACCGTGCAGGTTTTGCGAAAAACTGCAAGGTGTATCGTGCAGTTTTGTTTTCTGACAAGGAAGGCTGCGCTGCCCTTGCCACAGCTACCACCATCTCCTGTCAGGGAGGCCGCCGGGGGCTCGGGTGGCTGCTCTGGCAGTAGAAGCGCAGCCCTTTCGGGCAAAGTGTATGATTACCATACAGGAGCATGTATGATTTTCATACAATCAGCTCGCCAAAGCCCGGGAAAACTTGGTCGTACGCTTATTATCCCCTACTTTCGCCTCACAATCAAACATACAAATCCCCCATCACGTAATGCACATGATCCTACACCATCTCAAGGTTGCCGGGCGCAACCTCATGAAGTACAAGCTTCAGACACTCATCTCCGTGCTGAGCATCGCCATCGGCATCGTCACGCTGGCCATCGCCCACGCCTTGGTGTCGAACGTCACGTTCCCCGCCATCTACAGCCAGCCATACTACGGCCGCACCTGCGCCGTGAGCCTTATGGCAGCCAATCAGAACGAGGCCCATCAGAACGAGGCCGACGACAGGCGCCGTACGTCCTTCACCCGCGACGTCATCCGTGCCCTCAAGCGCGACGGCGGTCTGAAGAGCGTTGAGCGCATGGCCATGCCCAATGGCCACTCCTTCTGCAACATCGTGGAGTTTCATATGGCCGACTCGACAGCGCGCAAGGCGGCCATGACCTACACCCCCATCGATCCCGACTACTTCAACCTCTCCGGGGTGCGCTCGGCCATCACGGGAGAGCCCATCAAAAGGTTGGCACCGGGCGAGGCCATCGTCAGCCGCAGCAATGCCGCCACCATGTTTGGCGATGCCGACCCCGTGGGCGCCGTCTGCTACCAGACCAACGAGATGCGGCCCCTGCCGCTGACCATCGTCGATGTGTTTGAAGACCTCTCCGTTCACGAGGTGGCCCTCAGCAACAACACGGTCTATTTCTCGCTCGGAGAGCAGGACGGCGACCTCTTCGGGGCCCATGTGTATGGCAACGATAGGGAGGTGTTCTACAGTACGACGGCGCTGATGGTGCTGCGCGAGGGCTGCACGGAGCGCCAACTGATTGAAGAACTGAACGCGCGGCTGAAGCCCTTTGCCCTCGAGGCCGGGGTGGCGCCGGCGGTCAGCCGGGAGGACATTCAGAGCGTCATCACCACGCAGACGCTGGTCCACCTCATCGGCGCGCTCATCCTCGTGGCCGCCATCATCGGCTTCCTGCGCATGGAGATACAGCTGTTCCTGATGCGCCGCCGCGAGATGGCCCTGCGCATCACCCATGGGGCCAAGCGCCGCCATCTGTTCGGTCTGCTCTTCACCGAGGTGGCGCTGGTGGTGCTGCTCTCGGCCGCCACAGCCATGGTGATGGCCCTGTGGGTGGTGGAGAACGTACAGACCACGCGGTTTGCCCAAATCGTCCGCGAAATGGACTTCTTCTCTCTCAACTTTGCCCCCTTCTGCCTCTATATCGACGGTATGCTGCTCGTGGTCTGCGCCCTCGTCATCTGGCTGACCGTGGCGCGTGTGCGGCGGGCGGATCACGGCCTGGCCGGCCACATGCGGGGCAGCCGCTCGCACCTGTTCCGCTACGTCATGCTGGGCCTTCAGGTGGCCATCAGCACGGTCTTCATCTGTGCCACGTTCACCGTCAGCCGATGGTCCGGACTGGTCTTGCGGCCCTACCACATCCCCGACGACACGGCGCCCTACGAGGAATGCGTCTTTCTGGGCGCCACCGAGGCGCAGCATGAAATCAAGGTGCTCAAGGAGGAGATAGGCCGCCTGCACAGTCTGGAGAAGATGCTGCCGCACGAGGTGTACTACCTGTCGCTGCCCGAGGTGACGGGCAATGCCGGTGCCATGACGGCCTTTCAGAATCAGGACTACCAGCCCTTCCTCTGCACCGCCGACACCACCATCCTCTCGTTCTACGGCCTGCAGGTGAAGTGGCTGAACAAGGGGGCCTGCGCGGGTCCGTGCCTGCTGCTGAACGACAGCGTCTATGCCAAGCTGCGCAGCGTGGGCGTGGCCCTCAACGGCACGCTGACCCTCCGGCGCTTCGGACCGATAGGGGCAGACTTGGTACTCCCCATAGCTGGCACCATCTCCTATGTGCCCTACGAGCGCCGCCAACTCTCCATCGCCATCTGCCCGGCCATCACCGATGCCATGGCCACGGACTTCGTGCTCGTTCCCCGAAAGGGGGAGTATGACCGGTTGATGCGCGAGACGAACGACATCATCGAGCAGATGGTGCCCACCATCGTGCAGCCCATGACGCACAACTTCCACGACTACTGCAGCGCCGCGCTGTCCGTGGTCAACGTCATGCGCTTTGTCAGCACCATCCTCGGCGTCGTGAGCCTTATCATCTGTGCCATGAGCCTCTATAGCACCATTGCCCTCGACACCCGTTCGCGCCGCAAGGAGGTGGCCATTCGCAAGGTATGTGGTGCCAAGAAGGGCGACATCTACCGCCTCTTCGGCCGCGTCTATCTGCTCATCGTCAGTATGGCGCTGCTCGTGGCCCTGCCCGTGGCGGTGCTCTTCAACGACATCATG
>SFPC01000030.1 GCA_004552195.1 Bacteroidales bacterium
AAAGTTGAAGGTTGTAAGGTTATGGTCGTTTCGCTCCCGAGTTATGAGGTCATAATAATACTGTTTGACGCAATCAAGGTAGCCAAGCGAGTAACGATATAACCTCATAACCTTATATCTCATAACCTCCGAAACTTGAAGCCTATATATATACGTATTTTCACCTTGAAAAAAAGGTTCAAACCTTCATCTATGGTTGTTTCTTTGCTGATTTTCAGCGATTTTGTTTATGAATGATTGGCCGGTTCAAACATTCAGCAACCGTTCATCATTCATCCTTTCTCAGAGGGCTCTATTTCGCGTTTGTCCCCCTTTTGTCGCCCCTTGCAAGTGTGCCTGATGACCTCTCTTTGCCGCTTTGATGCACAAAAAACAGCGAGGTAACCTTTGGAGAAGGCGACCTCGCTGTAAGGGGGTTCATTCCGTTGCGCCCGAGTGGGGCGGCGAAAGACGGATTAGAACTGATAGCGGTGATCCATCATTTTCGATTCGTGCATAATCATGTAGTTGAATACCGACTGGTAAGCACGTTGTCCGATGGTCTGAGCATATTGTGCCATTTCGGCGGCTGCGTCAAACTTGTTGCCGGTGTTCGATTGGCCGGTTACCTTCACAAGGTAGAGAGCGGCAGATCCTTGCACCAATGAAGAGTACTTGCCAACGGCTGTCTTGGCAATGGCACCGGCCAGCTTGGGCTCGGGAGTATTCACGCCTTTTACCATGGGGAATCCTGCGAGGCTTTGGTTGGAGAGCGTATCAGTTACGCAACCCTTGCACTTCTGCAGGTCGGCAGTCGTTTTAGCATTCTTGGCCATGGCCAAGGCCTTTTCTGCCTTCTTGTTCTGCTTCACCACAGTGGTGAGGTATTCTCTCACGGTGGGGTTGTTCCAAGGCAGATAGCCTTCGTCGTTGGTAGCCTTCACGCATACTAACAACAGGTGGTCGTTGGCGCGTCCGCATTCGTAGAGGCGGGAAACGTCACCCGCTTTGGCCTCGTCGAAGATCCAGCGTGCGCAGTCCTTCGACTGGTTGCCGCCGATGCGGGCCGGTATCATGTTCTGCATGGGGCTATATCCCGGCAGGTCAATCAGCATATAGCCGTTCTTGGCGGCGTTCTGCTCGATGGAAGCAATGTCTTTGTTCTGAGCTAAGAAGCGGTTGAATTTGCTAAGCTCGTCCTCGTAGGTCTTCTTGGAGAAGTTGAGGGTGCACTTCACGACAGCCACGTTGTATTTCGTAACCATCTTGCGACGGTCGAGCACTTGTACCACTACGGCACCCTGCTCGTTAGAGATAACGCGCGAGCTGTTCGAGGCAACACCGAAAAGTGCGGTCAGATAGTCGGCGCTTTCTTCAGGCATGCCGAATTGTTCGTACTGGTTGGAGGAAATCCAAACAGAGTCGGAGCGTTGTCCGTATTTCTTGGCCAAGTCGGCAAAAGCAGCTCCGCCGTTCAGTGCATTGAGGATAGAATCTGCTTGTGCTTTGCGAGCTTCCGGTGTGGCAGCAGTAGCCACAATCTGACGGTAGAGTATAGAGTCGGGAGCTTCTTGCTTGCTCAGCAGTTTCAGGGTGTTGATGGTGTTATCCTGAGCGTTGTAGTAAGTAGCCTTTACGGAACCTACTGCCATCGAGTCGAGGTTGGCAGCCACATCGGGCATGGTGCGGAACGCCATCTTGCTCATGGGCAGGTTGGTGTAGAGCACTTCAGAGTTGGAGGTGCGTACCACGTCGGCCACATCGTTGCCTTGACGCAGCTGTTCCTCGAAGCCCTTCACCTTCTTCATCAAGTCGGCGCGGTCGGCAGCACTTGCCATCACGTTCACGTCGATCAGCTTGATGTCGCGGGTAGGTACGGGCGAGAAGAACTGCTCTTTGTATTGGTCGTATACGGCTTTCAGGTCGTCGTCCGTCACTTGAATGTCCTTGTCGGCGATGGTGCTGTAGGGCAGTGCTGCCACTTCGGCCGTCTTCACGTTGTTGCGTGCGTCGAAGTTGGCTCGTGCGGCGATGGGGTTCGACACGAAGCCCATGGCGAAGAGCATGTTGTATTTATTCGAGAGCAATTCGTCGCGGAGCTGCTTTTCGCTATGGTCCCACAGCTTCTTGATCAATTGCAACTGCTCTACGGCCTCACCGTTCTGTGCCTGTTGAGCCTGTTGGATGGTTTTGTTGTAGTCCTTGAGGAACGTTTGGAGCTGGGCCAGGTCGAAGCGGCCGGTCTGCTGGTTGCCGAAGATGCCGGCCATCATTTGCAGGCTCTGTGCCGTACCCTGTCGGAGTGCTTCCTGCATTTCGCCGTCGGTAACGTAGAGACCCAGTTTGTCGCACTCGTGTTTTACCATTTGGTTTTGGACATACTGTTGCCAAACCTGCTCGCGGATTTGTTCGCTCTGCTGGTCGGTGAGGTTACCATCTTGTCCTTGCAAGCGCATTTGCAGTCTGGTAACTTCGCTTTGTTCTTCGACCATGGTCTGGAAATCTTGGATGGAGAGCTTCTCCCCAAAGATTTTGCCTACTTGGTTCCGGTCCATGGCTGACGTAGTCTCGATTGACCGGAAGAACTCTTCGGCAATGAAAGCAAAGAGGGCCAAGCCCAATACGCCCACCAAGAGGGCGCCTTTGCTTCGGATGGTTTGTAATGCTGCCATTTGAATTTATTATTGTTTTTTTATGATTTTATTCTGGTGGAGAATTTGTCGCGCAAAAGTAGGGAAAAATTCCGAAATCGGCTGTATCCTATCTAAAAATCGGCTCTTTTCTGTTGGTTACCGGCTTTTTCGGTGGCTCGTGGGGCCTTCGCGCAAGGGAATGGTGTCGGTAACGGCCGTGTCGCCGGGTTGTTGTGGCGCTGTCGGGCTATCGGTGAATGAGCTGTTCATTGGCATGAAACCCTTCGACTGTCTGACGTGGTACTGTGAGGGCCGGCCGTTGCGCAGCGTGGCTCGAAACCAGTTGCCTTCGATTTCCTGTTCCGGCTCCGTGAGTCGGGTGTACACATCCGACGCCAGTTCTCCCGTCCGCATGTTCCAGAACAGTTCTTCGGTGTTCAGTCGCGACTGTGCCTCCTTGTCGTGGAGCACAATGTGGCCGTGGAGTTTCCAAAGGTTTTGGTCGTAGAGCCAGGCGGTGTCGGCGGTGATGTAGAGGTTCACTTTGAACTTATCGTCGTAGCGTTCGATGAAGATGCCCTGGGGAAATTCCCACCGGGGCGGATTGGTCTTGTCGAAAACCCGCCATTCTTCGGCAATCATCTTGTAGCGGATGATGCCGGAGTCGGAAATCAGTTTGCTCACGCCGTGAGTCACCATCACGGGCAGCGAGTCGCGGTTGGTCACCGCATTGCCCATCGGCGGGGCCTCGTTGCCGCACGAACCGGTTATCAAAGCCAGCCCCCCGATGAGGGAGGCTGCCGGCAAAATGTGCAGGAAATTGCGCATGGAATAAGGAGCTGTGTGGGTGGGGTAGAGGAAGGATGGCCGTTTACTCGGCTTTCCATTTCATGAACCACCGCTCGTTGAACGACAGGCCGATGCAGAACCGGAAATAGTTTTCTGTCACCATGCCGGCCTGCTTGGGTTTCACCCTTTCGTACTGGGCCGAGAAGTTGATAAAGGAGCGGTTGTTGTGGAAGTTGGTGATGGGCAATCCGATGCCTAAGCTGGCTAAAAAGTCGCGCGGGCCGTCGGCACCGTCCACCTTTATATAAGGAGTGGAGTAGGAGATGCCCAGACGGTAGCGCACGCGGTTGCTCCATTTCAGCGATTCCGGGTTTGGAGCGTACTCCATGCCTACGCTGACCTTGTGGCGGTCGGTGAAGCTGCCCTTGGTGGCCGTGAACACTTGCCCGTTGTCGGAGGAATATACTGAAGGGTATTTCACGCTGCTCCATTTCTGGAAAGTATAGTCCACTCCCACGCGCAGTGAGTTGTTGTGCGTCCACGTAAGTCCCACGCCCAAGGTATGGGGCAGGGCAAAGGCATTTTGGGCCTTGAGTGTGTCGCCTCCGGCAATGGTGGAGCTTGACTGAATCTTCTGGTTGTAATAAGCAGCCGTGCGGTTCACGTCGTGCCCCAGGTTGTAGATAATGCCGAGCGTCAGCTGGTTTTTCTTGTCGAGCGTGTAGTCATATTGCAGTCCGGCTCCGAGTTTGTAAGTGCGGATGTCGGCTGAGTAGACCTGGCGCGAGGAGTTGATGCTGGAGTTGTCGAAGCTCATCAGTACCGTATGGTTCAGTTCGCCCCATAGGTAACCGGCGTTGATGCCGACGGCCAATGTCTTAAAGGGGGCCCAGCCAATGCCGGCGTAGACTTCGTGCAGTCCGCCGTCGCCGTAGAAAGAGGTGGTTTGCGTAATTTCGTCGTGTCCGGAGGAGATGGTCTGGTCTGAAGTGGTGTTGTAGCCAATGGTGCTGTATGGCATGATACCTACCGACATGCCGAGTTTCGGCGTCATGCGGAAGCCTGCCGTGATATAGTCCACGGATGTATTTTTGGCGTTGGTCTTCACACCTCCCATGCCGATGTTGGCATTTTGTAACGATAGGCCGAAGTCGAAGAGGAAGGTGAGCGAGTCGATGGCCGCATACGAGGCCGGGTTGAGCGTGTTCAGTTCCGTACCGTTCTTCATGCCGTATGCCGTGCCGGCCATGCCTTTATTGAAAGCGTTTCCGCCCTCTGCAAGCAAGCCGAAGCCATAGCGTGAGTAGGGAGAGTTGCTGCCGTTGGTCTGAGCCCGGCCGGGCAGTGCGGTCGTGAGGACCAGCATCGTCGCACAGCATAATTTGAAAAGGTTGTCCATCGTTTTTGTTGAAAGGGGAAAATCCGGGCTACGCAGGGTGGCACGGTGAAAAGTGATGTTGGAGAATACGGTTCAGCCCTGTTTCCACGAGTGCGTTGTGGCAAATCACCTCCGCGTCGGTGGTAAAACGCCGTCCGTTGCCTCCGGTGAGGAACACGGCGGCTCCGGGATGCGTGGCGCGGAAGCGGCTGATGTATCCGTCGATTTCGTATTGAATGCCCTGCCACACGCCGGCCAGCATGGCCGTTTCGGTGGTGCGGCCTATGGCTTGCGGTTCGGGCCGTGGGGCCGACGATGCCACCAGCGGTAGCCGGGCTGTCTGTTCGTGGAGCGCGCGCAGCCGCATACCCACACCGGGAGAAATATTCCCGCCGCGATAGTGCCCGTCGGCACTGACAAAGTCGTAGGTGATGCAAGTGCCCACATCGGCTACCAACAAATCGCAACCGGGCCTGAGGGTGGCAGCTCCCACTGCTGCGGCCAGACGGTCGGCACCCAAAGTTTGGGGCGATAGGTAGTCGCATACGAGCGGCGTGGGCGTCAGTCCGTCCACTTGCAGCACGAAGGGCACGGCACGGCGCAGGGCTTCTCTCAGGTGGGGAGGGATATGTCCCACCACAGCCAACGCGCAGGCGTTCACCTCGTATGCCTCCGCTAACTGCAGCAACTCTTTGGTCCAATCTGTTTCGAGCTGCTTGCGCAGCAATAGCGTATGGTGGTCAAAGAGGGCGGCTTTGGCCGATGAATTGCCAATATCGACTGTCAGGTTCATATATTCTTGCATAAAATGCCTTGCAAATTTACGGTAAGGCGCGGTTACAGAGAAATATTATCCGTTTTTTTAACTTTTTAGATGAATTTCATTTCTGCTTCGGGGCGGTTTTGTCGGCGAAACGACCGATAGTCATGGTTCCTACTGCTTGGGACGGACAGCTTCGCTACTTTTTTCACATCGTGGGTGCGGTAGAAGTCAGCATGCAAGGGCTTGGTGGAAAAAGTCGGCGACTTGTGTAGAACAAGTCCCGGACTATTTTTTTCTACTCGCCGACTTGAAAAAAATAGTCCAGGACTTTTTGTCGCCATATCGCCGACAGTGTCGGCAGTGCCTTTTGCCGGCTCATTTTCATGCTTTCGGGCGGTTTGCGGCCAGGGCGATTCCTTCACTTTGTGGACAATCGGGCGGCGGTGTTGCCTATACCTATTATATATACAAGTTTCGCGGGGTGTAAAGGTTATGAGGAATAAGGTTATGAGGTTATAAAGTTACTGTTAGAAGTTTTGCATATCAGAAAAGACGATACTCCGAGGGTAACTTTATAACCTCATAACCCAGAGAGCGAAGCGACCCTAACCTAATAACCGATAAGTTTCGCAACCCCAGAAGCTTAAATTATATATATAAAGAGCCGGCCGTGCGGATTGGCACAGTCGGCTCTTTGAAAGAGGTATGCGGAGAAGCTACTGGAAGTACACTCGCTTCACGCGGTTGCTGACGGAGGTCAGCACTTCGTAGGGGATGGTGTCGAGCAGGTCGGAGAGCACCGTCACGGGGAGCTCGTCGCCGAAAATCTCCACCGTGTCGCCCTCGGCGCAGTTCGCGTCCGTCACGTCTATCATGCAGACATCCATACAGATATTTCCCATGTAGGGAGCCTGCTTCCCGTTGACCAGGCAGTAACCCTTGCGGTTTCCAAGGTGGCGGTTGAGTCCGTCGGCGTAGCCTATGGGCACAGCAGCGATGAGTGAGTCGCGCTCCACCACCGTGCGGCGCGAGTAGCCCACACTGTCGCCCTTCGGCACGCGACGTATCTGGAGAATAGTGCTGTGCAGGGAGGTAACATTGTGGAGTCGGCGGTTGTCGATGGGGTCGATGCCGTAGAGGCCCAGGCCCAGGCGCACCATGTCGAGGTGGCGTTCGGGGAAACGCTCAATGCCTGCGCTGTTGCAGATGTGGCGAAGAATTTTGTCGGGGAATGCGGCCTGCAACGTGCGCGATGCTTCGTCGAAGAGCTGGAACTGATGCTCGGAGAACTGGTCGAAGTCCGGCGAATCGGAACCTACGAAATGCGAGAACACCGAGCGTGGCACCACAGCCGTTTGGTGGCGCAAGCGGTCGATGATGACGGGCACATCGGTGAGCGGGTTGAAGCCCAGACGGTGCATGCCGGTGTCGAGTTTCAGGTGAATGGGATAGCCCTGTATGCCTTCTTTTTCGGCGGCGCGGATGAGGGCGTCGAGCAGCTTGAAACTGTACACCTCGGGCTCCAGGTCATACTCAAACAGGGTGTGGAAGGCCGTCATCTCGGGGTTCATCACCATGATGCCCGTGGTAATTCCAGCGCGGCGCAGCTCTGCTCCTTCGTCGGCCACGGCCACGGCGAGGTAGTCCACGCCCCGGTCTTGCAGCGTCTTGGCTATTTCCACCGAGCCGGCACCATAGGCTGAAGCCTTGACCATGCAGGTGATTTTCGTGTCGGGTGAGAGGAAGGAACGGTAGAAGTTCAGATTTTCTGCCAGGGCTTCCAGGTTCACCTGCAACGTGGTTTCGTGCACGCGCAGCGAGAGGGCGGCGGTGATTTGCTCAAAGCCAAATTGGCGCGCACCTTTTACCAGCACCATCTCCCCTTGCAGCCGGTCAACCAGCCCGCTTTGCATCAGTTCGTCGGTGGTGGTGAAGAAGTTCTTCTGCATGGTGAAGGCAGAGTGGGCTTCGGAAATTTCCTTGCCCACGCCAATCAGACGGTCCACGTGGCGGTGTTCCAGCATCTCGTTTACCTTGGCGTAGAGCTCGGCTGTCGGCAACCCGGTTTGCAGGATGTCCGAGAGAATGACGGTCTTGGGCTTGTTGTCCTGCTCCGGACGGCGGTTGAGGAAGTCAAGGGCAATGTCCAACGAGGCTACGTCGGAATTATACGTGTCATTGATAATCGTACACTGCCTTACGCCCTGCAACACTTCGAGGCGCATGGCCACGGGTTCAAGCCGTTGCATGCGGCGGGCTATTTCTTCCGGCTTCAGGCCGAGGTGGAGGCACACGGCCAAGCAGTGGATGCAGTTTCTCACCGAAGCATCGTCGGCAAAGGGAATGAAAAGTGCGGCAGTTTGCTTGTCGTAAACGTAAGTCAGGGTAGTGCCCTTTTCTTCCTTTTGTCGGTGGCTGATGTAGAGCGGGCGGGAAGCGTCGTTGACGGACCAGGCAAGGAGTCGGCCGGAGTAGTTGAGCATGGCCAGACTGTCAGAAATGAGCTGGTCGTCTGCACAATACACCACGACTTCGGCGTCCTTGAAGAGGCTAAGTTTTTCGTGACACTTCTCCTCCGGCGTGGCGAAGTTCTCCTGGTGAGCCGGCCCGAGGTTGGTCATTACGCCGATGGTGGGCTGTATGATGGCGCGCAGTGCCTGCATCTCGTCGGGCTGGGAGATGCCGGCCTCGAAGATGCCCACCTGGCTGTGCTCGTCGAGCTGCCAAACGCTGAGGGGTACGCCCACTTGCGAATTGTAGGAACGGGGCGAACGCGTCACGTGGAGCGAGGGCGAAAGGAGCTGGTAGAGCCATTCCTTCACCACGGTCTTACCGTTGGAACCGGTAACGCCGATGACGGGCACGGCGAATTCCTCGCGATGACGCTCGGCCAGGCGTTGCAGGGCTTTGAGCGGACTGACCACGAGCAGGAAGTTGGCTTCGGGATAGGCGGTCTGCCAGTCGGCAGGCACCGTGCCCACCACGAAGTTGCGCACGCCCCGGCGGTAGAGGTCGGAGATGTAGCGATGGCCGTCGCCCACTTTGGTACGGAGGGCGAAGAAGAGGGTTGTTTCGGCAAAGGCCAATGAACGGCTGTCGGTCAGCAGCCAATCGATGTAGGCATTCCGGGTGCCAAACCTGCGGGCACCGGTCAGGGCTGCTATGTTCTCAATAGAATAGTGCATGGCAAAATTCCGGATTATGAGGTTGTTGAATGAATTTCAGAATGAAGTCCCCATTTCTGCTCAAATGCAATGCGCCTTTCCTGACATCGGAGTTGGAAAAGGCGGTATGTTTCGCTTTCGGGGTGGAGGGGACGGTGGCTCTCGTCGCGCAGGAGCTGCGCCTGCTCATGGGCAAACTCCGAAAGGGCGGGGGTGAAATAGTGGGTGCGGAAGCGTTCCCACACATAGTCGACGGCTTGTTCCGAGGGGTGGAGCATGTCGGGCGCATAGAAACGGTAATCGCGCAACTCGTCGGTGATGATTTCGTAGGCGGGGAAGTATTCCACGAAAGGGAAGGTTTCGCACAAAGCGTCGATGAGTAGTAGCAAACGGGCCTTGGAAAGTGCATTTTGATGCAGCCCGTGCTTGACGTAACGGTAGGGGCTGAGGGTGAATACTACGTGTAGCTGTGGACAAATGACATGAAGTTGGCGAAGTGTGTGTTGCCAACGCTCCAGCATCGCTTGCCCGGAAACCACTTGCTCGCTGAAAAGCCGCGAGGGCATTTTGTGGCAGTTGGCCACAGGGAGTTCGTTGCCGTCGGGTGTTTGTAGGAAAAATACATGGTCGGTGCTGAACGTGATAAACAGGACTTGGGAGCGCAGCAGGTGGCTGTGGGCCTGTTGGTGCGCCTCTTTGATGATGGGGCGCAGCAGTTCGGGCGTGGCGGCCTCAAAACGGGTGGAGAAAAGCCAGTGGCGAAACTGGCGGTCGCCGGCTTGGAACATTCCTTCGTCGAGCAGCGTGGGGGAGGGCTGCATCCATGCGTCGAGCGACAGGCTCAGGCTGATGGGATTGTAGAGCACGCCGGAGGGATTGACGCATACCGCTTGCGGCGGCAGGCTTTGCCGCAGACGTTCGCCCATGTGGTCGGCAAAACAGGAGCCTGCGCACATGACAACCGACCGAGGGGTGAGCCGGATGGCGGTGGAGGGAAGTGCTACGGGGGTAATCAGTTGCATGGACCGGAAGTGTTGGTTCGGAAGCCGGGAACCCGGTGGTTTAAAGGAGAAAAAAGTGAAAAAGATAAATAAAAAGCAGCCTTGGAAGAGCGGGTTTTAATCGCTTTCCCAAGGCTACGTCCATGATTTGCGGTGTCAGGCGAAACAGGTGGCGACCTCTTTCCCTCTGTGACACCCCTAAAATTTGGTTTCGTAGAAACGGTTCGGTAGGTTAAAGCCCCAGCTTCTTGGCAATGTCGGCAGGGATAGCACTCTTGTGGATGAGGATGTTCATGGTCTTGTATGCCACGTAAGCCTTCGAGGCATAGAACATACCATGATACTTACCGTAGTCGCCCCAAGAGTTCTTCACCATGAAGTATTCCGTTCCCTTGTTGTCTTTGGCCAGACCGTAAACCACCATGCCGTGGTCGTCGGTGGTTTCCCAGTTGTCGTAGCCCTGCTGGCGGAGTTCCTGAGTAATAGTCAGCTCTTCGTCGGAAGCAACTTTAGCACCCGTGTCGATGGTTCCGCCCCAGCGTGCGGCGTCACTGCCGGTCAGGTCGCGCACTTTCAGGTTCTTGGGCACGTAAGCGTAGTCCTTGCCGTTGCGACGGCCGAAATATTCTTCCGTTACGTCGGCACCCCAGGCGAAAGAGTAGCCGTTTTTCACGGCACTGTCCATCACGCGCATGAACTCGTCGAGCGGCAGGTTATAGCTCTCGGCCCAACGCCAGTTGTCCTGGATTTCCAGGATGAACTTGGAGTAGAAAGGATGGTGCGTGTAGGATGTGAGCGAAACATAGTCGTCCGGGTTGAGACCCAAGTAGTCCTTGGCGTAAGCCTGCGGCGTATAGGTCTTACCATTGGCGGCTTTCACTTCCTTAGGCAGTTCGCCGAAGTAATTCTTGTAGATGTTGAACAAATCGTTCTTCCAGGTGAGCGAAATCTTGTGTTGCTTGCCTTTGGCCAACGCCGAAACGTAGGCAGAAGTTACGGCATCAAGCTGGTTGAAGTTGAAGAGCGAATCGCCGTAGAGCGTTCCGGGAGCCGGCATGGCGTCCTGGGGAACAATACCGTAATGCTTCAAGCAATAAACGGCGTCGTAGAACGAACCACCTTGGGAGAAGCTCACATCACCGTGCGTACGCACAGCTTTGTCTGCACGATCCATGTAAGTGTTGTATACAAGGAACGACTCGCAAAGGTCGTGTGTGCCTTTGCCCATGCGGAGCAGTTCAGCCTCGAAGAAGCCCAGAGAAGAGTAGGCCCAGCATGTGCCGCTCTGGTTCTGGTCCTTGATGGAGGTGATGGGGTTCTCTTTCACCACGGTAAAGATTACCGTGTCCTTGGGGGCAGTTGTTTTTTTCTTTGCTGCCATTGTTCCCGGCACCAGCGTACATGCTGCGAGTGCCATGAGGAGCATTTTCTTCATGTCTTTGTGATTAGGTTTGTTATTGGTTATTAGTTGGTTTTAGTAGATGATCGGATTGTCGTCGGCGTGCTCCCGGAGGAACTGTTCCACCTCCTCTA
Source organism: Bacteroidales bacterium (assembly GCA_004552195.1). The sequence continues at coordinate 11,241 of SFPC01000030.1, forward strand.
CGTGGTAGGGGATGCGTTCTTGGCCGAGGAAGCGGCAGCCGTCGGGCGTGATAAGCACATCGTCCTCGATGCGCACGCCTCCGAAATCGCGGTACTCGTCAATTTTGTCAAAGTTGAGGAATTGTGCGTTCGTTCCCTCCTTTCGCCACAGGTCGATGAGGTCCGGAATGAAATAGATGCCCGGTTCGTCCGTCACCACGTGCCCTGTTTCGAGCCGTCGGCCAAATCGGAGCGAAGCCGTGCCGAATTGTGACGACGGCCGCGTTTCTTCGTCGTAGCCCACGTAGATTTGGCCGAGCCCTTCCATGTCGTGGACGTCCATACCCATCATGTGGCCGAGTCCGTGGGGCAAGAAGAGGGCGTGAGCCCCGGCATGTACGGCTTCTTCGGTGTCGCCGCGCATCAGACCCAACTCTTTCAGGCGATCGGTCATGAGTGCGCACACCGCCATGTGTACATCCCACCAGCGAACTCCCGGACGGGCATGAGTGAGAGCCAGGTCGTGGCATTCCACTACTATATTATATATGTCTTTTTGGCGATTGGTGAAATGTCCGTCTATAGGTGTGGTGCGCGTGTGGTCGGAGCAATAATGCTCATTCGTTTCTGCGCCGGCGTCAACGAGCAACAGGCGGCCCGCCTCCAAGGGTCGGGGCGAGGGATAGCCGTGCAGAATTTCGCCGTGCATCGACACGATGCTCGGGAACGACACCTGTGCGCCGTAGCTGGAGGCTATGCCGTCGAGCACGCCACCTATATATTGCTCCGTAACGCCCGGACGCGCCAGCCGCATGGCTGTGGTGTGCATGCGGTAGCCTATGGCCGAAGCCCGTTCCAGTTCGGCAATTTCCTCCTCCGTCTTGATGGAGCGAAGCTTCACTACGGCCTTGATGAGCGTGAGTGAGGCTGCTTCGCGCTGCTTGGAGGGATGAATGCCGAGCAGGTCCATGATTTGTATTTGGATGTCGTGACGGTAAGGCGGCAGGAAATGCACCGGTCGGTCGGCTTTTACTGCTTGGTCGACGATTTCTGCCAGGGCCGCCATGGGGCGCGCCTCGGGCACGCCGCATTCTGCTGCCATGTCGCGCACGGAGTGTACCGAGCCGTACCACACGATATCGTCAATGTCGATTTCGTTGCCGATGAGTACTTCTTTTCCGGTGTCAGCGTCGATTACGCCCACCAGACCGTCGCGTTTTTGTCCGAAAAAATAGAGGAAGGAACTGTCCTGCCTGAACTTGTAAGTGTTGGCCGGATAGTTATTGGGACAATCGTTGTTGCCGAACAGCAAAATCAGTCCTTTGCCCACAAGCTCGCGCAGCTTGCGACGGCGTTCCACGTATGTTTGCTGTGAGAATAACATAATTAAGATTTTTGGGGGAACAAGAGGCGATGAAGGTGGCTAAAATGCCTAAATCCACTTGTTCCGGGTCAACTTTTGCAGCAAAAGTACATATTAAATTCGGTAAACTTCTAATTTTGCCCTGTATTTTAGTTTTGGCAAAGAGTTTTGTGGGTTCCAGCCCGCAGGTTTGTGTTTTTTGTGGAAGAGTTTGTGGCTTCCGGTCGGTTTGCGGCGCGTGGTTTTAGAGCGTTGGTTTTCCGGTGGCCGGTTCCTCGCAACCTGAGTGGGCAACTGCATTTTTCCGACAACACATCAGTAATCATACAAACTGAACAGATTTTCATTTATGACGACTAACAGATTGCAAAGCAACCTTGTTTCTGCTTTTCGGCGGCATGAAGCAGGGTTGGTGCTGGAAGGTGGAGGCATGCGCGGCGTGTTTACTTCCGGTGTGCTCGACTGTTTTTTAGACAATCACGTCACTTTCCCCTATTGCGCCAGTGTGTCAGCCGGAGCCTGCAACGGGCTTTCTTACATGAGCCGTCAGCGAGGCCGGGCCAAGAAGTCGAACATTGACTTGTTGGAAAAATATCGTTACATCGGCATGAAGTATCTTTGGACGCAGCATAGCATTCTTGACCGCGACTTTCTTTACGACAAACTTCCCCGCGAATTGCTTCCCTTTGACTATGCTGCGTGTTTTGCCAACCCTATGACTTTCGAGATGGTCGTGACCAACTGCCTCACGGGCAAAGCCGAGTATCTCACGGAGCGCAGCAATGAACAGCGGCTCATACAGATTGCCAAAGCCTCCTCATCCTTACCCTATGTCTGCCCTGTGGTGTGGGTAGACCACAAGCCGATGCTCGACGGCGGCATTGTCGACTCCATCCCCCTGGAGCGCTCCATCGAAATGGGGCATCCTTACAACGTGGTGGTGCTCACCCGCAACAGGGGCTACCGCGACACGGGACGGGACATCAAGAATCCGCCTTACATCTACCGCCGTTTTCCCCGCCTCCGCTTAGTGCTCAGCAAACGTCATGCCTGCTACAACCGCCAGCTCGAACTGGTGGAACGCATGGAAGACGAAGGCCGCATACTCGCCATCCGCCCCAAGCGACCTTTGGAAGTGGGGCGTTTGGAGAGTAATATCGACAAGCTGACCGCCCTTTACGAAGAAGGCTACGCCTGTGCCGCCGAAGCACTGGAGCTGTTGGAGCAGTTCAAGCCGTGAATTGTGCGCCACCAACAGGCTTTCTCATCGGCTTCTTATTCCTAAAAACTATTGGTGCCGCTTTTTTTGAAACAAAATCCCCATCCCCACTTCTCACCTCTGCTACATTCTTCTCCATTCCATGCTTCTTTCCGAATTACTCACGTCTTATGCCAATCATCCTCAGGTTGCAGCCCTCTGTAAGTTGACTTCCGAGGCTGACACCCACACTATTTACATGGAGGGCCTGCAAGCTTCAGCCCCGGCGGTGGTTTTTGCTTCCTGGGCCTTGCGCCTGGGCCGACAGGGCAGGACCTGTCTGATTGTGTTGGAGGATGAAGAAACGGCCGGCTATTTTTATCACGATCTCACCCGGATGTTGCCCGACGACCGGGTGCTTTTCTTTCCCTCGGCCTACCGTAGGGCCGTGAAATACGCCCAGCGTGATGCCGCCAACGAGATACTGCGCACCGAAGTGCTGGGTCGCCTTTCAGCCCGGTGCGAGGGTGGAGAGGCCGCCGCCGATGGCGCGTTGTTCGTGGTGACTTGTCCGGCTGCCTTGGCCCGCCGCGTGGCTCCCTGCAAGGCTTTTTCCGACAGCAGCATCAGTCTGGCCGAGGGCGAAAGCCATGATCTCACCGACCTCTCCAAACGTTTGCTCGAATTGGGCTTTCACCGTAAGGACTACGTCTACGAGCCCGGTGAGTTCGCCTTGCGCGGTTCCATCCTCGACGTGTTTTCCTACGCCTCCGAATACCCCTTCCGCATTGACTTCTTTGGCGACGAAATAGACTCCATCCGTCTGTTTGAGGTCCAGACCCAGCTTTCGCGCGAGCGGAAAAAGGAGGCCCGCATCGTGCCCGACACCGAAGAGGCCCGCGCCGAAGGCGGCCAGGTGCCTTTCACGGACTATCTGCCCGCCGACACCGTGGTGGCATCGCCCAATCTGACCTTCGTGGCCGACGCCATCGACCGCATCTACACCGAAGGCTTTGTCAGGCAGGCCGAGTTGGCCGGTGAGGCGCAGAGCGAGATGGAGGAAGCTGCCCGGCGGGCGGAGCTCAACCGCGAGTTGCAACTCATCACCGCCGCCTCGTTTCTCCGGGGGGTGGCCGGCAAGCAGCGGGTGGCCTTTGGACCGGCGCGGCCCGACAACGCCGATGCCGTGGTCCACTTTTCCGTTTCGCCCCAGCCGTTATACCATAAAAACTTCACCCTGCTCGAAACCGACTTGGCACAGTTCAAGGTCGACGGCTACGCCTTATATATATTGGCCGACAGTCCGAAGCAAACTGAACGCTTGCAGCACATTTTTGAGGAGACCGGGCAGGGCACGACCTTCCAGCCCGTGGAGCGCACCCTGCATGAGGGATTTGTAGACCACACCTTGCGGCAATGCTGGCTGACAGATCACCAAATCTTCGACCGTTTCCACAAATACAATCTCAAAACCGACCACGCACGCGACGCCAAGATGGCACTGACCCTCAAGGAACTCATGCAGTTCGAGCCCGGCGACTTCGTGGTCCATATCGATCACGGCGTGGGCCGTTTTGCGGGATTGGTGAGAATGCCGGCGGCCGACGGAGAGCTGCAAGAGATGATCAAACTCACGTACAAGAACGACGATGCCGTCTACGTGTCCATCCATTCGCTCCACAAAGTGTCGAAATACAAGGGCCGTGAAGGCGAACCGCCGCGCATGAGCACCCTGGGCACGGGGGCATGGGAGAAACTCAAGGAGCGTACCAAGAAGAAGATAAAGGACATCGCCCGCGACCTCATCCGTCTCTACTCCCTCCGCAAGGAGGAGAAAGGCTTTGCCTTCAGTGCCGACTCGTTCATGCAGCACGAGTTGGAAGCCGGCTTTGCCTACGAAGACACGCCCGACCAGCTGCGCGTGACGCAGGAGGTGAAGGCCGACATGGAGAGCTCCCGCCCCATGGACCGCTTGGTGTGTGGCGATGTGGGCTTTGGCAAAACGGAAATCGCCGTCAGGGCAGCCATGAAAGCCGCTGCCGACAACAAACAGGTGGCTGTGCTCGTGCCAACCACCGTGCTCGCCCTGCAACACTATAAGACTTTCGCTTCGCGCCTGAAGGATTTTCCCGTCAGGGTAGACTATCTGAGCCGGGCGCGCACTGCGGCACAGACCAAAGCCGTGTTGAAAGATTTGGCCGAAGGGCAAATCAACATCCTGGTGGGTACGCACAAACTGATAGGGAAGAATGTAAAATGGCACGACCTGGGGCTGCTCATCATCGACGAAGAGCAGAAGTTCGGCGTGGCCGTGAAGGAGAAACTCCGCCAGCTGAAAGTCAATGTCGACACCCTCACGATGTCGGCTACGCCCATCCCGCGCACCCTGCAGTTTTCGCTCATGGGCGCCCGCGACTTCAGCGTCATCCAAACCCCGCCGCCCAACCGGCGCCCCATACAGACGGAAATTCATACCTTCAGCCATGAAGTGATTGCCGAGGCGGTGAATTTTGAAATGAGTCGCAACGGACAGGTGTACATCGTGACCAACCGCGTGGCGGCCTTGGCCAACCTGGCTGCCTTGTTGAAAAAATATGTGCCCGATGCCCGCGTAGCAACGGGCCATGGCCAAATGCCGCCCGACGAGTTGGAGAAAGTCATCATGGGCTTTGTCAATTACGACTACGATGTGCTCATTTCCACCACCATAGTGGAAAACGGCATCGACATTCCCAATGCCAACACCATCATTATCGATGCCGCACACTGCTTTGGCTTGTCCGACCTCCACCAGATGCGCGGCCGCGTGGGACGCGGACCGCGCAAAGCCTTCTGCTATTTGCTCGCGCCGCCGCTTGCCCTCCTGCCCGACGAGGCACGGCGCAGGCTGCAAGCCATTGAAAACTTCTCCGACCTCGGTTCCGGCATCCACATCGCCATGCAGGACCTCGACATTCGCGGAGCGGGCAACTTGCTCGGCGCAGAGCAGAGCGGCTTCGTGGCCGATTTGGGTTACGAAACGTATCAGAAAATTCTGGCGGAGGCAGTGGCCGAACTGAAGAACGATGAGTTTGCCGAACTCTACGCCGAGGAAATCAAACAGGCCGGCACGCTCAGTGGAGAGTTCTTTGTGGACGACTGCACGGTGGAGTGCGACCTCCATGCTTACTTCCCCGAAACCTATGTGCCGGGAGCCACGGAGCGCATGATGCTCTATCGCGAGCTTGACGGTCTTTCGGGCGAAGAGCAGATAGAGGGCTTCCGCCGACGCATGGAGGACCGCTTCGGACCCCTCCCGCCCGAGGGTGAAGAGCTGTTGCGCATTGTGCCACTGCGGGCCTTGGGGCGTAAAGTGGGGGCAGAGCGTCTGTCACTCAAGAACCGCCGGATGATACTCTACTTTGTCAGCAATCCGGACAGCGCTTTCTATCGCAGTCTTACCTTTGACAATCTGCTGAAGTTCGCCACCAATCACTATCATCGCTGCAAATTGGACGAACCCAACGGACACCGCCGCATGACGGTGGCCGACGTGCCGAGCGTGGAGTGTGCGCTGACCACACTCCGCAACATGATTAACGGATAGCCCGTTTCCGGCGCTATGGTTGAGGCTTGTTTCCTGCTATTCCGCATCCTGTCTCTACAAGTCGTGGAGTCGTAAAAAAAAGTCCTGGACTATTTTTTCCTACTCGTCGAGTTGAGAAAAATAGTCCAGGACTTTTTTCAGGCGGTTTGCTGACGGTCGAAACGCCTTGCCCGCGGGAGCCTCCGGTCGCGCCTCGCGCGCGTAGATATTATAGGAGTCGATGGGTGCATTCCCAACCGCACATGTCTGTCGGGCAGCTTGAAAAATCACGTTGGAGGGCAGAACGAGGCGGTTCGGCGAGGTGGATTGTCCGATTTTCCTTACCTTGTGCCCGCTCTTCCTTTTTTTTGAAATAATGCGTAGCAAATCGTCAGCCGTCGTCGTCTGATAGATACAGCAAAGGAATAAGTTCGGTGCGAAGCCTCCTCCGGTCCGTTCAGGGCCTTTCAGTGAGGAAAACATACAGCATGCCGATGTCGTCCGACTCGATACCTGTGGATTTTGTCCGCTTGGAAGGTCGGAAGTCGTGCCGTCTTACCCTCGTTGGCGGGGCCCGCCGCTTCTGTTTCCCAACTTATTTTCCTTTATGCTGATTTCGGAATATCATCCGCTGCCAAGAAAAAACGATCTCATGACCGAAAAAGATTTTGCCCTGCTTGTACGCGAGCATAAAAGCACCATCTATACCGTGTGCCACATGTTTGCCTCCGACCAAGACGAGGTGAACGACCTGTTTCAGGACACGCTCATCAACCTGTGGCGCGGTTACGACTCATTCAAGGGACAGTCCAAACTGAACTCATGGATTTATCGCGTGGCCCTGAACACGTGCATCTCGGCCGACCGAAAGAAACGGCGCAAGCCCACCATCCCGCTCGAAATGGACATCAACTTGTATGAAGACACCGATGCCGACTCACGGCAGATACAGTTGCTCTACAAACGCATCCACCGCCTGAAACCTTTCGACCGCGCCATCGTGCTACTTTGGCTCGAAAGTTTACCCTACGACGAAATTGGTGCCATTGTGGGCATATCGGCCAAAAATGTGTCGGTTAGGCTGGTGCGCATCCGCGAAGAACTGAAAAAAATGAAAGACTGACTCCTAAAAGTGATGTTTATGGATACGTTAGAACAAATGAAAGAACAACTGCGCCTGCTGCAGGACAAACTCGACCGCCAGACCCTTGTGAGCGAACGGATGTTGCGCAGCGTAGTTAGCCATAAAGTGAATGCGTTGAACCGTCAGGCGGTACAGATAGCCCTCGTCGGTTTGCTGGGCATGCCTTATTGCATCTGGGCCTTCGGGATGTTGAACCTTTCTGTGCTTTTCCGGGTCGTGACGGTCGTGTTCCTGGCGCTGGCTGTGGGCTACACTTGGTTTTCTCACCGAGGACTGGGCAGCAGTGCCATAGCCAACGCTTCGCTTCGTCAGGTAGGGCGTCGCGTGGCACGCATGAAACTCCTCTACGCCCGGTGGCTGCGCTTCAGCTTGCCTTTCTTAGGCGTCTGGCTGTCGTGGTTTACGTTAGAAATCTTGCAGCAGATGGAGTACAGCATGGAATATCGCGTGGGCATCCTCTGCGGTGGCGCGGTGGGCGGACTGATTGGCGGCTTCTGCGGATGGCTGTCGTACCGGCGCACGCAGCGGTTGGCGCGGGCCATACTCGACGAGATAAAAGGGCTGGATATGATAGAAACTGACCCTGCCTAAACGCGCCGATAAGGCGTTTCTGCCAGTCAAATGCTGCCTCCCGGCTGCCAAAAGGAACGCTTTTTTTATGCGAATAACGAAAAAAATGGGCAGAATGCTTGGCTGTTTGCAGAATACTCCCTACTTTTGCATCGCTTTCGGAAAGAAATGCTCTTTGACATGGTGCTTATAGTTCAGTTGGTTAGAGCGTCAGATTGTGGTTCTGAATGTCGTGGGTTCGAATCCCACTAAGCACCCTAAAGTTTACTTCCCGCAAAATCAAAGTCAATCCTTGGTTTTGCGGGATTGTCGTTTCAATCACTCAGAGCCCCGCGCTTTGAGGCTATTTATGGATTTGTCAATGGAAATGCAAGAAAAAAATCCTTCCCTTCCGCAGGGTGGAGCGATAAGCCCGGAAGCCGAAATCGTGATGCACAACCTGCTCACCCGTCGCAGCGTGCGCAAATATAAAAGTACGCCTGTGCCGCAGGAACTCCTGGACCGCATCATCGAGGCCGGCACCTATGCCGCCTCAGGCAAGAGCCAGCAGCCTTGGATCATCATCCAGGTGACCGAACCCGCCGTGATGGAACGCCTGCGCCGCGTCAACGCGCAAATCATGGGCGTGGCCGAAGATGCCGACCCCTTCTATGGCGCCCCGGTCTACCTCATCGTGCTGGCCGAACGGCAGAACAAGAATCATGTCTACGACGGCACGCTCGTCATGGGCAACATGATGCTCGCAGCCCATGCTCTGGGGTTAGGAACCTGCTGGATTAACCGCGCCCGCGAGGAGTTCGACATGTCCGAGTGGCAGGAGTGGCTCCGCTCCTTAGGCATCGAGGGCGACTACGAGGGCATCGGCCATCTCTCCGTGGGCTATGCCGAAGGAGAGCCGCGACCGGCCAAACCGCGCAAGCCTTGTGTATATAAGGTGTAGGGACGAATTGTCAAAAAAGAGGTCCGGGGTTACGAAGTCAAACATTTCTCTCACGAACAATCGCGAACGACTGTTCAATGGGATAGGTTTTTCTTCGTAACCCCGGACCTTATTGTCGGGTAGGGCTTAGGCGTTGCGGAAACGCAGCTGCTGTCCGTCGGCCTCCACCACGATGGGCTTCTCCTTGTCCACCGTGCCGGCCAAAAGGGCTTTGCTCAAATCG
>SFPC01000103.1 GCA_004552195.1 Bacteroidales bacterium
GAGGGCGACACCGTTCGCACCATTCTTTCCACCGGTCTTCATCGCACCCTTTCAGAGATTGAGCGCAGGAGAGAGGTAGGCGCGTTCACTTACGGCACCCATTTCGGCGTGTCGCGTACCCGATATGGCCTCTTTTTTGATATATACGGCCTTCATTTCGACCGTTTGGTTTATCCGGTGGATCGGCCTTACAACATTTCCTATTTTCGTGGACGCAATGGAGGGTGTGCTTCCCTTTCTTACTATTTCAACCAAAACCGTTGGCAGCTGCAAGGCGAGTTGGCCTCCGACCATCACGGCCATTGGGCCATGGAGCATACATGGAGGGCAAGATTAGGCACCCAATGGCAAACCCAGGTGCAATATAGACATTTTTCTTCCCGTTTCACCAGTTTTTATGGCGATGCTCTTCGGCAAGGCAGTCGAGTTGCCAATGAAGAAGGCATGCTTTTCAGTGCTTTATATCGCCCTATGGGACACACAGAGTGGTCCGGTTACGTTGACCTCTACCGTTTTCTTCGTCCCACCTATCTTTCCGCATTGTCTGGCGCATTAGGTGCAGCCTTTACCCTGCAATGTCAAATACACTTCTCCCAAAGTCAGCGCATGGGGTTGCGTTATCGTTTTAAAACCCGTCAACAAACCATCAGCGGGCAAGAGCTGTTAGAATATCGCAGTCTTCATCAACTCCGTGCTTCATGGACCCATTCTGCCGTCTGGGGAGAAATTCACTTACAGGCCGATGCCTCCTATGCTGTCCGTCAGACCGGCAAGCAGTCCAAGGGTTGGATGATCTCACAACGCACCTCTTGGCCCGTTTCTTCAACTATTCAGTTCAAAGCCTTCACCTCTCTGTTCTTTTCCGACGATTACGAAAGCGCTCTTTACGCCTACGAACCCCGTTTGTTCCAAGTTGCCGCTATTCCCAGCTTTTCCAATCACGGCATGCGCGCCGTCCTGATGAGTCAATGCCGGCTGTTTCGCACCCTCACCTTCGGTTTGCGTTATTCCGTAACCCACTATTTCAATCGCAGCTCCATTTCCAGCGGAGCCGAGCTCATTCCCTCCTCATGGAAGAACAACCTTTCCATGCAGCTGCTTTGGACAATCTGACCAACCGTTTCTTTTCTTCTTTCCCCTTCAATTCTTTCTATCTTCAGCCAAAGGCAATCAGTCGAAAGCCTTCGGGTTATTTCGCAGCAAGTCCACGATGCCCGCTGGCGGGCGGTTCGCCATCAGTTCCCGTTTCATCCAATCCATGTAAGGCGCCACGTGTTCAAAGAAACGGCGATAGCCGTTGCAAAGAAAGTTCAGCCCCTTCTCCCCGTCCGCCGTTCGTGCGAAGCGGTTCTTCGGGCATTCCCCGTTGCAGGCAAACAGCCATCGGCACTCCCGGCACTGACGCGGCAAGGCCGTCTGTTTCGCCCGTCCGAACTCCCGTTGTTTCGGGCTGTACATCATCTCCACCAGCGACTTCTCCCGCAGGTTGCCCAGTCGGTATTGCGGAAACACAAAGTGGTCGCAGGCAAACACATCCCCGTTCCATTCGATTGCCCCCGCGTGTCCGCAGGTTCGTGCCAGCGTACAAATGCCCGGCTGCACCCCCATCCAGTTCGCCAGGGTAGCATCGAACAGCTGTACGAAATACTCCCCCACGTCCTCCTTCACCCATTCGTCGAAGATGCCGATGAGAAAATCCCCCCATTGTTCTGGGCTCACCGAAAACGGCATCATCCCCCCCGTTCCTTCTTCTTCCACGGCCGCCAGTTGCCGTCCGTCAGCGTGCGGCAGAAGTCGTTCCACGATAGGCGTGAATTGAATAAATCGGCACCCGATTTCTTTGAAGAAACGGTAAAACTCCTTCGGCTGGTCCGCGTTGAAATCATTCACCACCGCCAGCGCGTTCCATTCCACCCCATGCTTTTGCAGCAGTCTTATCCCCTGCATCACCTTGTGGTGCGACGGTCCTCCCCCTTTCGCCCTTCTGTACGCGTCGTGCATCTCCTGCGTACCGTCCACCGACACCCCGACGAGCCACCCCTGTTCCTTGAAAAACCGGCACCACTCGTCCGTCAGCAGCGTCCCGTTCGTTTGCAGACAGTTGTCTATCCGCCGTCCCGCCGCATATTTCCGTTGCAGTGCCACCGCCTTTTTGTAAAACTGCAACGGCCTCATCAGCGGTTCCCCGCCGTGCCACGTAAACAGCACCTCCTGCGTAGTCTGCGCCCCGATATAATCGTGGATGAACTTCTCCAGCAAAGCATCGTCCATCACCTGTGGCGAATGCTTTTCGAAGAGCAGCGATTTCTCTAAGTAGTAGCAATATTTACAGGCCAGGTTACAGCGCGATCCGGCCGGTTTGGCCAGCAAATACAACGGCGAGGCAAAGGGTGAGGCAGTGAATTCCACAATAGAACACTTTTGATGAAACAAAATATTTGATGGCACAAATGTAATACCTTTTAAAAGTTTTTATCGGATTTGGAAGATAATATCTATTTTTGCCTGTTCCATAACGTAAAATGTGTTCTGTGCGGGTAATTTACAGCCATCAACTCTTACCCACCAAATCCTGCAACCCCAACACCCCATGCGTAGATACCTCCTGTTGGGCCTTGTCGCCCTGTTCTCCGTTTCACTGCTTCGTGCCGCCGAGCCGCGCAAACGGTTCACCCACCGGCTCAACCTGGCCCTCACACTCCCGTCCCAATCGGCAGACAGTGGGCCCACCGCCTTCCATCTTGGCCTCCTGTCCAACCTCTACAGCCAGCGTGGTGTCGGCCTTGAATTGTTGTCCAACGTGGTTGAGACCGATGCCCGTGGCGTGCAACTCTCCGGTCTCCTCAATGTGGCCGGCCGTCGGCAGAGCGGTTTGCAGCTCTCCGCATTGATGAACCATGGCGGCCAGCACGGCAGCGGAGCCCAGGTCGGCCTGCTCGTCAACGCCGCCCGCCGTTACGACGGTCTCCAACTCGCCACACTCTCCAACGTTTCCGTTGTTCACAACGGCCTCCAGCTCTCCACCGTCAACAATGTCGTGTGTGAAACCCTCCGGGGTACGCAGATTACCAGTGTGGCCAACATTGCCGTCCGTGTCAGCGGCGGTCTGCAGCTGGCCGGCCTGGTCAATGTAGCACAGGACGAAATGCGAGGTCTCCAAACCGCCGTCTTCAACTATGCCGGCAACCTTCGCGGCTGGCAGGTAGGCGTGGCCAATGTGAGCGACCGCAAAAAAGGTTGGCAGATAGGTCTGGTCAATTACAGCAAAAGCCCTTCCCACCGCAAGATAGGTTTGGTCAATATCGACAGCCTCACCCGAGTGCAGTTCGTTGTTTCCGGCGGCAACACCGCCAAGGCCGGTGGCGGCGTGCGTCTGTTGGGACGGTTGCTCTACACCCAGCTCGGCATCGGCACCCAGTGGATAGGGCTTGACGAAAAATTCTCCGGCTGCCTCTACTATCGTCGCGGCCTCCTGCTCCCCCTGTCGCGCCATCTGCGTATGCCCCTCGACCTCGGCTTTGCCCACATCGAAAGCTTCGACAATGCCGCCCCCGACACCCCCGAGCGCATGTACGGCCTCCAGGCACGTGCCGGACTGGAGTGGGCCGTCACCCCGCACCTCAACCTCCAGGCCATGGGTGGCTATGGCGTTACCCGTCCTTACGACCGCGATGCCAGCTACGAGCGCAAAGCCCTTGTAGAAGTCAGCGTCATCTTCCAGGGACGTTAGGTCGTTGACGTGTCATAGCAGTTGGCAGATACAGGCTATGCTCTCTTGCGCACAAGAAACCGACTGCATCCCCATGGCGTACAGACGATTAGCACAGCTTAGGCACACCTTTTAAGTATTGAGAACCCCCAATCGCATCCTCCTCCCCTTTTTCTACCGTTATGCGAAAAATCATCCTCCTGTTCCTTAGCTTTCTCCTCCTTCCCTCAACCGTTTGCGGCCAAGAAACCATTCTGACCGACAGCCTTTCCCCCGTGGTCGAATCGGCTCCCGTCCTCGCTCCCTCCACGGGCAAACATCCGTGGCGTGCCGCCATCGAAACCTTCGGGCTCAACGTCGGCGTGTGGGCCTTCGACCGTTACGTCATGCAGGAAGACTTTGCCAAAATCAGCCTCTCCACCATCAAGCACAACATCAAGCACGGCTTCGTGTGGGACAACGACCAGTTCTCCACCAACCTCTTTGCCCATCCCTACCACGGCAACCTCTACTTCAACACCGCCCGTTCCAGCGGCATGAACTTCTGGGAGTCCGCCCCCTACGCCTTTGCCGGCAGCCTGATGTGGGAAATCTGTGCCGAGATAGAGCCACCCGCCATCAACGACCTCATGGCCACCACCCTGGGCGGTATCGCTTTGGGCGAGGTCACTTTCCGTATGTCCTCCCTGCTGCTCAACGACAGTCGGCGCGGCTTTCCCCGTTTCCTGAGCGAGCTGGCCGCCGGCATCTTCTGCCCGCCGCGTGCCTTCAACCGCCTGCTCACCGGCGAAGCCTGGCGCGTACGTCCCGAGAGCTACCTCTATCATGATTACAACCGCCTGCCCGTGGCCTTCGAGATAGGCATGGGCGACCGTTACCTGGCCGATGGCGGCAGCCTCTTCCGTGGCGAACACAACCCCTACTTAGAGTTGCGCGGCATCTACGGTTCGCCCTTCGACACAGAGAACAACCAGCCCTATGACCACTTCACTCTCGGCCTGACCTTCGGCCTTTCGGGCAACCAGCCCCTTGTCAGCCGCGTCAACCTCATGGGACGTTTGTGGGGCCGCCAGCTTCCCACCGTTTCCGACATGGAGCTGATGGTCGGCCTCTTCCAGTATTTCAACTACTTCGATGCCGAGGAAGTGGCCGACGGCACCGGCAGCATACCCTACAAGATTTCCGAGGCAGCCTCCATCGGTCCCGGCATAGCCTACCGTTTTCCCGGCCTGCACAACCTGATGTCCATCAGCCAAAGCATCCATTTGGGCGGCATTCTCCTGGGCGGTTGCCTGACGGACTATTACAACATCATCGACCGCAACTACAACCTCGGCAGTGGCTACAGCGTGAAAAGCACCACCTGTCTCGACTTCGGTCACGTCGGCCTGTTCACCTTAGGCTTCCAGCACTACAAAATCTTCACGTGGAAAGGCTATGAAGGCAAGGACCTCAGCACCGTCAATCCCCTCTACCTCAATGCCCAGGGCGACCGTGGCAACACCACTTTCACCATTCTCACACCGGTGGTGGAATACGCTCTCGGCCCCCACGTACGTTTGAGCTGGGAAACCTCCGCCTACTTCCGCCATTCCCACTACAAGTACCATCCCGACCTCCGGTTCAACACGTTTGAGAGCCGCGTGGGCGTGATGTACCGTTTCTGACGCGTGGCCGCAGAGCCGCGTATGCAGCAGGGAGGAGTGTGCAGCGAAGAAAAAGGCATGAGAAACCGTGTGAACTACCGCTAAGCTAAAGACTTAGCGGCTTCGGAGATAGTTATGCCTCCTCGTTTTTCCTGCTTCTTCCTGCCATTGCTTTTTAGGACACAAGG
>SFPC01000002.1 GCA_004552195.1 Bacteroidales bacterium
TCCGAACCTTCTTGCAGCCCTATGTTGTAGCCGAGGAAGGCAGGCGGCTGGTAATTTTGCTCAAAGCGCGACTCGCGGGGATAGCGCGACAGTATGTCGTGGAACATCGGCTCCGCGTCGATGAGTTTCTGCTGTCCGATGAGCGGTTCGTACTTTTCTACAAAATCCTGTTCAAAAGGCATGGCTTTGATGAGGTGCATGTATTTGCGACACAGGGCCTCTTCGCCGTTGAGCAGGGAGCAGATTGCCAACTGCTTGAGGGTGGAGATGCGGGGGCCGTCCATCACCAAGCGGTCCATGGCATTGCGATAGCCTGCATTGATCAGACCGGCGTGGAGGCTGCAATCGGTCAGGAAGAGGCCGTATTCCTCACTGCCATCGTGCTTCTCTAATCGCACTACGGGGTAGTCGTAAGGAATGTCGAACACGCCGTCTAACAGTTGCCCCTTCTGGAGCAGGGCTATGGCATGGTAGGCAGCCACGGCACGGCTCGGCTGCCGCGCACTGCGCGCCTGGTCAATCATCTCGTCCCATCGTTCTTCGGCACAGAGGTTCTGGAGGCGTGCGGTGAGGATTTCGTTCTCGTTGAACCGGAGTGTGGCCCACGAAGTGGCGGCTACGAGCACCACCACCACGGCCAGGCCGTAGGGACGCACGGTTTCGGCCGGTTGTAGGTGGGCTTTTCTGCGCACCAGCCACACCACGCCGGCCAGCACCGCCGTGAGGAGCAAGCAGGCCAGGGCTATGAGCAGGAAGCGCGAAGGTTCGTTTTTGTAATACAGGTTCGTGCCCTGCCACACCATCCACCCGATTTGCGCCACGGGCAGTAGGAAGCCCAGTCCCTCCCATCGGCGCGGCAGCCGCAGGGCATAGTCGGTGAAGCGTGCCGTCAGTGTGTAGACAGCGGCGAGCAGCAGTCCGCCTACGGCGGCCCATTTAAACAGTAGCAGCGGCCAGCGCATCAGCCACCACAGCCGACCCCAGGGTTGGCTGAGCAGGTAGTACATGGTGTCGGGTGATGTAGAGACATAGCTGTCCTGTTCGGTGCGTGTCAGTACATCGCCGTAAATCCAGGTGAAGAAGGCGAACAGGGCCGCAAATCCCACCCCGTAAGTGAGCCATCTGGCGGCTCGCGGCGTGAGTGCAAATCGTCGTCCGGCGTGATGTGCGTTGCCGTTGCCGGTTGGGACGTTCAGTTCCTTCTTCCCTTTTGCCGCATCGTAGGTTTTGTGTGATTTTTTCACGTTCTTAATGTTTATATAATATCTTTTGGGGACAAAGTTAGTGCAAGGCGAGTGCAATGAAAAAGAAAAGCCGCAGGTTTTTCATTTTTCCTTGCCGAGCCGCCGCCTAAGTTGGCGAAAACAAAGAGGCTGCGCCGTAAACAGCAATTACGACACAGCCTCTATATATAAGGGAGATGAAGTCAAATTATATTGGTTACAAATTATGTTGTTTGACAGTGGCTATACCTTTTGTCGGTTGTTCCACAGAGGATCATCCTGCCAGTTCCCGGATGGGAATCCCATGGCACGGATGTCAACCATAGGGAATTCAGCAAGGAGCGACTGAAGGTGCTCAAGCATATCGTTGTTGGGTGATATTACATCAATGAACCACTTGATAATGCAGATATTAAAATAAATACGTTTTGGTGAGATGTCGGAACCTATCCACCTGCCATTCAGTTTTCGCGGTATCATGGGACTGATGGCATTCTCTTTGTTCCATACACGTGCGTGGTGGCAGCAGGAGTTTCTGGTCAGGGTGACAACAGTTATCCATGAGGTGAATACAGGAACTGTCAGGCCGAAGCGTGCCGCAATCTTCTTTCTGAGCGTGTGACTTGCCAAGTTTTCAAACATTCGTGTGACAACTCCCAGAGGAAGTATCTCAACGAGAATCCATGAGGGAGGATAAGGATTACAGTATTTCTCTTTGAAATGCAGTATGAATTCCTCTTTCGAGTTTCTTAGTTCCTTGTCCACCAACTCCAGCGTTCGTCTGAACTTGTCATTATTGGCAAACATGGTCTCGTCTGTCATCCAAAATATATTGCCTGTTTCTGCAGCCACAAGGTTTGCAAGGGTGCTGCGCAGGGCTATCTCCACTTTTTCAATCTCGTTGAATAGGAATAGGCGTAGTTTTTTGTCGAAACGATATAGATTTAGTGCGTCCTGAAACTTGCTGCCCTGCTTGAAACGGTGCTCATTCTTAGGTTGGTGCAGGAAGGGAAACAAATATGCGCTCAACCTGTAATAGCCGATGTTGCGTATATAATGGGAAACTCTCTGAGGGCTTATTATTACCAGTCCTCTATGTTGCAGCAGCGCTACCATCTCATCAGGCTGCATATAAGACTTATCGAATGAGCATCTCATAAATGGTATATAAAAAAACGACCCCCGATTTGAGCATTGTTAAGAGGCTTGGGGGTTCTAGCACTGCAAAAGTGTGGATTTAATTTGAGCTATGCAAGAGGTTGGGACGAAAAGTGAGGAATTGTGTGGATTTTTTACGAGCCTATTGAGGAAAATGTAATACTTGGTGGACATTTTTCCGAAAAAAATCGTTGTTCCCTTGTACTGAAAACGGCAAGGGAGAAGGCGGAGGGGGAGAATGGCATCCCGTTCGGGAAGCAGGAAAACAAGGGTTCAGGAGTTGGTCGGAAAAAGTCCAGAACTTGTGCGAAAAAGTCCTGGACTTGTGAAAAATAGTTCAGGACTTTTTCGTGCGGCTTCGCAGCCTTCATGGGGAGGGCGCGGCGGTTACTGCATATCGTTGAGCTGGAGTGCGGCTTTGTCGTCGTACTGCTGTTGCAGTTTCACCAGTTCCTTCATCAACTTCTGCGTGATTTTTTCCGTACCCGGCTGTCCGTAGATGTTGTGCAGCTCCTGCGGGTCGTCGTTGAGGTTGTAGAGTTCCCACTCGTTGATGTCGCGGTAGAAGTGGATGAGTTTCCATCCGTCGGCGGTGCGTACGCCGTAGTGCCGCTTCACGCTGTGCTCGGCAGGGTACTCGTAGTAGTGGTAGTAGAGACTCTTGCGCCAGTTTTTCGGGTGCTTGCCCTGGAGCAGGGGGAGGAGCGAAACGCCGTCCATGTCCTCGGGCACGGGTGCGCCGGCCAGTTCGAGGAAGGTGGGGGCATAGTCGATGTTTTGAACGAGTTCGCTGATGTCGCCCTTGGCTTTGAGGCCCTTGGGCAGGCGCATGACGAGCGGCGTGGCGAAGGACTCTTCGTACATGAAGCGTTTGTCGAACCATCCGTGCTCACCCATGTAGAAACCCTGGTCCGAGGTGTAGACCACGAGCGTGTTGTCGAGCAGTCCCGCCTTCTGCAGGTAGTCGAGCGTGCGTCCCACGTTGTCATCGAGCGACTTGAGCACTTTGGCGTAATCGCGCATGTAGCGTTGGTACTTGAATTCAGCCAGCTGCTTGCCGCTGAGGCCCCGGCGGTAGAAGTCGCGTGCCAGAGGCTCGTAGACATCGTTGTACTGCTGCAGGTCGGCGCTGTCGAGGCGCGAAATCATGCGCAGGTAGTTGTCTGTGAGGCGCGTGCGCATGCCCGGGCGGTACATCTTGGTGTCGTAGACGATGTCCATGTGGCGGTTGTCGGCTATCTCCATCTCCTGTGCTGCTGCGGCGCGGCGTCCTTCGTAGTTGTCGTAGAAGGTGGCGGGCAGGGCGAAGGTCTTGTCTTCATACTCGCGGAGGTATTTTATCTCGGGCAGCCAGCAGCGGTGGCAAGCCTTGTGGTGGATGAAGAGGGCGAAGGGTTTAGAGCGGTCGCGGCGGTGTTCCAGCCAGTCGATAGCTTTGTCGGTGATGACGTTGGTAACATATCCACACTCGCGCACCGTGTCGTTTTGCATGGTGATGAAGTCAGGGTTGTAGTAGTCGCCCTGTTCAGGGAGGATGTTCCAGTAGTCAAATCCGGTGGGTAGGGTCACGAGGTGCCACTTGCCGACTATGGCCGTTTGATAGCCGGCTTTTTGGAGCAGTTTCGGCATGGTTTGTTGCGTCCCGTCGAATATGCCGTGCTCATTGTTGGTGAAGCCGTTTTTGTGGGAGTGTTTGCCCGTGATCATGCAGGCGCGGCTGGGTCCGGAGAGGGAGTTGGCCACGTAGGAGTTGACGAATTTCACGCCATCGGCGGCGATGCGGTCCAGGTTGGGCGTTTCCACGAAGCGATTGTCGTAGCAGCTCATCATCTGTGCCGTGTGGTCGTCCGTCATGATGTAGACGATGTTATAATGTCCCTGAGCGGCGGCCACGGCGGGCAGCAGGAGGGGCGAGAACAGGAGGATGTTTTTTTTCATGCGTGAGTGGAGTGTGAGGTTCCTGATGGGGGTAGATGCCAATCTGCGGACAATAAGTTGTGAAGGTCAACAACGTGTCAGTGTAGCTTTTGTCATTGCCTTAGAACTTATTGCCCGCAGACAGGCATGCTTATGATGGAGTGAAAGGGGCGGACGTGTCAGACCGGCACGTCCGTCGCGTTGTTATTTCTGCGTCATGTTGTAGACGATGTCCATGATTTGCTTGCCGAGCGCGTCGGCTTCTTCCATGGTGTGCGCCTCTGAGTAAACGCGGATAATCGGTTCGGTGTTGCTCTTGCGGAGGTGTACCCACTTGTCGGCGAAGTCGATCTTTACGCCGTCGATATCGGTAACCTTCTCGTCCTTGTAGAGTTCCTTGACCTTCTTGAGCACGGCGAAGATGTCGGTTGTGGGGTCGAGGTCGATACGGTTTTTGGCGATATAGTACTGCGGGAGCGAGTCGCGGAGCTCTGAAGCGCGCATACCGGTCTTTGCGAGGTGCGTGAGGATGAGTGCGATACCTACCAGTGCGTCGCGGCCGGAGTGGGCGGCGGGATAGATTACGCCACCGTTGCCTTCACCACCGATTACGGCACCTGTTTCTTTCATCTTCGTCACAACGTTCACTTCGCCTACGGCTGCTGCGGCATAGTTGCACCCGTATTTTTCGGTCACGTCGCGCAGACCGCGTGTAGAGGAGAGGTTGGAAACGGTTGGGCCGGGTGTGTGCTGGAGCACGTAGTCGGCGCAGGCCACGAGGGTGTTTTCTTCACCGAACATGGTGCCGTCTTCACAAACCAGGGCGAGGCGGTCCACATCGGGGTCGACCACGATACCCAGATCGTGGCGTCCTTTGCGGAGGAGGTTACGAATTTCGCTGAGGTGCTCCTTGAGCGGCTCGGGGTTGTGGGCGAAGTCGCCGGTCGGTTCGGTGTTGAGCCCCGTCACCTGGGTTACGCCGAGCTGTCCGAGGAGTTTGGGCAGGATGATGCCGCCCACAGAGTTGACGGTGTCGATGGCTACGGTGAAGTGGGCACGGCGAATGGCGTCGATGTCGACGAGTTCGAGTTCCTTAACCATTTCGATGTGGCGCTGGTCGTAGCTGTAGTTCTTGGTGTAGCAACCGAGGCTGTCCACGTCGACAAATTCAAAATCGCAGCTGTTGGCTTTGCGTACCACCTCGGAGGCTTCTGCGGGGGGCAGGAATTCGCCTTTCTCGTTGAGGAACTTCAGTGCGTTCCACTGGCGGGGGTTATGGCTGGCGGTGATGATGATACCGCCGCAGGCGCGTTCCATCGTGACAGCCAACTCTGTGGTCGGAGTAGATGCCAATCCGATGTTCACCACGTCGAAACCCATGCTCATAAGTGTACCACAAACTACATGGCTTACCATTTCGCCTGAAATACGTGCGTCGCGACCTACCACAATCTTGCGGCGGAAGGTGCGGTTTACCACTTTCTCGCGAAGAGAGGCGTAAGCTGAAACGGACTTGGCGATGTCAACGGGGTTAAGGGTGTCGCCGGTGCGGCCGCCAATCGTTCCGCGAAAACCGGAGATGGATTTAATAAGTGTCATAGTATGTTAGAATTTATGGGATTGCGAAGCAAAGGTAGCGCAAGGCGAGTGAAGAACAAAATAAAAACTGAAAGTTTTTTGCTTTGTAGTTCCGAGCCGCCGCCTATCTTATCTAAAGGTAGCGCAAGGCGAGTGAAGAACAAAATAAAAACTGAAAGTTTTTTGCTTTGTAGTTCCGAGCCGCCGCTTGCAGAATATAAATGATGGCGACAACGAAGACAACAGAAGACAACTTGTTTTTAGCAAAGGGTTGTTAGATGTTGTCCCTGTTGTCGTCTTTTATTTTTTACAACAACAGAGACAACTTATACAACCTCTGACAACACTGATAAAGTTGTTAGATGTTGTCCCTGTTGTCGTCTTTTATTTTTTACAACAACAGAGTCAACTTATACAACCTCTGACAACACTGATAAAGTTGTTTGATGTTGTCTTCGTTGTCGTCTTTTTTTTGAAAGATAGTCGGAGCCGGGAATCGTCAGCGGAGGAAGCGGCGGGTTAGGTCGCCGAACTCCTCGATGCGTCGGTCGCGGAGGAATGGCCACCAGCGGCGTACGTTTTCGCTGCGTTGCATGTCAATTTCCACCACCCTGTTTTCTTCCTGATCCTTCGAGGCTTGAGCCAACAGTTCGCCTTGTGGTCCGCACACAAAGCTCGACCCCCAGAAACTGATGCCGCGTGTTTGTCCCGAAGGGTCGGGTTCGTGGCCGGTACGGTTCACTGCGATGACGGGCAGGCCGTTTGCCACGGCGTGTCCGCGCTGCACGGTAATCCAAGCCTCCCGTTGGCGTTCCTGTTCCTCAGGCGTATCGCTGCTTTCGTAGCCAATTGCCGTGGGGTAGATGAGCAGTTCGGCGCCTTGCAGCGTCATGAGGCGCGCCCCCTCCGGGTACCATTGGTCCCAGCACACTTGCACGCCCAGTCGGCCCACTGAGGTGTCGATGGGGCGGAAGCCCAGGTCGCCGGGGGTGAAATAAAATTTCTCGTAGTAGGCCGGGTCGTCGGGAATGTGCATTTTGCGGTAGGTGCCGGCGATGCTGCCGTCGCGTTCAAAGACCACCGCCGTGTTGTGGTAAAGTCCGGCGGAGCGGCGCTCGAAGAGTGAGGTCACCAGCACGATGCCGTGTTCGCGAGCCAGGTTGCCGTAGAAATCCGTTGACGGTCCGGGAATGGGTTCGGCCAGGTCGAAATTGTCCGTGCTTTCCACTTGGCAGAAGTAGAGCGAGTTGTGCAACTCCTGGAGCACAACGAGTTCCGCTCCCCGCGCTGCCACTTCGGCAATGTTGTGTGCAAGTTTCTGTTTGTTGGCTTCTACGTTGGCCGAGCACGTCTGTTGTACCAAGCCTACTTTCAGGGTGTGAGGTGTGGGCATAAGGGGAAAAGAGAAGAGAGGTGGTAGATGTAAAAGGGAAAGAAAGGGGGAGAGGTCAGCCCAAATCCGGGGCAGGAGCCTCCAGTACGCCTTTGGGAAACTGCATCGTGGCGCAGTGGAGCGAGCCGTGTTGGCGGATGAGTGCGCGGCAGTCCACGCCCACGACGTCGCGGTGCGGGAAAGCCAGCCTCAGGGCCTTGGCAGCCGCCGCGTCGTTAGCGGGTTGGGCATAAGTGGGGTAGAGCACCGCCCCGTTCATCACCAGATAGTTGGCGTAAGTGGCCGGCAGGCGGTAGCCGTCCTCGTCGTATATCGCCTGCGGCATGGGGAGCGGCACTAAGCGGAAAGGCTTGTCGTCCCTGGTGTGGAAAGCCTGCAATTCCTGTTCCATGGCCTTCAGTTCCGCGTAGTGCTCGTCCGTTTCGTCAGTGCACTTCACGTAGGCGATAGTCTGGTCCGGGCAGAGCCGCGCCAGGGTGTCGATGTGCGAATCCGTGTCGTCGCCTGCCAGGTAGCCATGGTGGAGCCAGAGAAAATGGTCCACCCCAAGGCGTTCCGTCAGCAGGCTCTCCACCGCCCGGCGGTCGGGTTGGTCGCCTCGCCGGTTAGGGTTGAGCAAACACTCCGCCGTGGTGAGCAGCGTGCCCCGCCCGTCCGTTTCGATGCCGCCGCCTTCCAGTTCAAAGTCCAGGCAGTCCACATACTTTCCGTGGAGCAGCTGTCGCAGGTGGGCGTTGATGGCATTGTCCTTGGCGGCCTCGAATTTCCCTCCCCAGCCGTTGAAGCGGAAGTCCAGGAGCTCCGGCCCGTCCGTGCTCACCACGGTGAGGAAACCATGGTCGCGGGCCCACGTATCGTTCGTGGGGCACTCCTTATATATAATATGGTCTGCCGCGCGTCGGGGCAGTTGCTCGTCGATGAGGCGGCGCACCTCGTCGGTGTGCGGCGCCACGATGAGCAGCGGCTCGCGCGTGGCAATTTCAAAGGCCAGGTGCAGGTAGCAGTCGGTCACTTCGTTGAGCATGTAGGCCCAATCCGTGTCCTTGTGCGGCCACGTCAGCTGCACGCCGCTTTGCGGCATCCACTCCGGGGCCAGCGTGCGCCGTTTCACCAAGGAAATCTCCTCGGGCAGCGAGATGGAGGTGAAGATGTTCAGGTCGAATTCGTTTTGGGAAGAGGTGGGGAGAGAAGCTTGGAGAGCCATGGGCAGAGAGAGGGGTTAGGTGGAGAGAAAAGCCTTTAGGGAAAAGGAAAGTGCCGGGGCGCGCAGCCCTTTTGGCGGCCGGGGCCGGCCGGAGCGGGTTACAGTTTGCCCAGTTGGCGGAGATAGTTGATGAAAGCGTCCGTCGTGGTGGGCAGCCCGTCGATGCTGACCGCCTGCTTTTCGGGGAAGAAAGCCGGGTCGTAGCCGTCGCCGCCCGTGGTGATATAGTCGTCCGTCACCAAGTAGTACTTTCGTTTCGGTTGCAGCACCCGGCGGTGTTTCTGCGGACTTTCATACGTCAGCTTCCGAACCCCACCGTTGTCATCCTGCTCAATGAGCAAGTTGGCCGTTTGCAGCCATCCGTAGCGCTCGTTGTGCAGTCCGAACTCCACGAGTTGCAGCATTTGTTTCCCCGTCAGGCTGTACACCCTCAGCTTGTTGGCAAAGGGGAGCGTTTCCCCCACGTCGAGCACGCTGATTTCGCCTTGCGGCAGTCCGGCGCGTATCGAGCCGAAGTGGCTGCAGCCGATGATGGCCTCCTTGTCGTCGAGCCCCGCCTGCTGGCGGAACGCTTCGGCGTAGGAGCGGCACACCAGCGTGCCCAGTTCCGTCTGGCTGTAGAGCTGGTTGCGGTCGTGTTGGAGAGGTTGTGCCGCCGTGGCCAGCACCTCGCCGATGGGCGTGCCTCCGGCAGTGCGCGTGTGTTGCAAGAGCGAGTCGATTTGCGCTTGCAGGCGCGCCGGACCCGGCTCCAATTGTTTTTTAGTGCTCACATGAATGGTTTGCGGCTCCACCTGCGTCACCTGCATGGTGGTCGTGTCGACGGTGCAAAGGAGCATGCTGATGTAGTCGCCGTGCCATTTTCCCTGCACGATGGGGTAGCGCGCCTCGTTGACGTGTCCCGCCACCCGCTGGTGCGTGTGGGAGGAGAGAATGCCGTGCCAGAGTGGCGAGTCCAGCTTTTGCAGCTGCGCTGCGTCCTTGTCGTCCCATTGCGCCGCGCCCTCTCCGTCCATGTAGGAACCTATGTGCGTGAGGAGCACGCGGATTTGTGCGTCCTTCACGAGCGAGGCTTCCGGCAGCTGCATCACGGAGTCGATCACCGCCCCGTAGCGTCCGTCGAAGCTCAATCCCGTCAGTCGGCGCTTGCTGGCCTGTTCCGGGGTCGACGAGGTGATGAGTCCCACGAAGGCCACGCGCAGCTGTTTCCCGCCCGGCAGCGTCAGGGGTACAGAAACTACGGGTTGGGCAAAGGCCGGGATGCGGCCGGCGCGTGCATCGCGCACGTTGGCACATACATAGGAAATGTCCCAGCCCTCGGGTCGCAGCGGAGTGTCCGCCCATTTGTCGGCCAGGCTGCGTTGTCCGTTGTCGAACTCATGGTTCCCCAATGCCGAGAGGCGGATGCCCAGGTCGTTGAGCAGCACCGGCATCAGGGCTCCCTGCGTGGCGTTGTAGAAAAAGCTGCCGCCGAAGTTGTCGCCCGCCGACACGGTGACGTGAACGGGGTAAATGCGTTTCAGCGAGTCGAGCGTCTGAAGCAGGGCCGGCGCACCGGCAATGCCTTTGGCATCGTTGCGGACAAAAGCCGCGTGAAAGTCGTTCACACTGAAGATGGCCACTTTCACCTGTGCCGAAGCGGTGAGGCAGAAGGCGGTGAGGAGGGAGAGAAGAATGCGGATTGACATGAGAAAATAGGAGTTGTAAAATCAGAGAAGGTCAGGTGAAGTACGCCACGTCGGGTAGCCATGCTCACGAGCGGCTCACCTGCAAGCCCGTCTGCGACACGTTCATCTCCACGAAGCGCGAGTTGGGCGTGAGCGGATGGTCCTGCAGCAGTTGGCGGATGCGCCGTGCCGCTTCGGCGTCTTTGGCAATCATGTACATAAAGCCGCCGCCCCCTGCGCCGGGCAGTTTGTAGCCATGGCAGAGGTCGTCGACGCGCCGGCAGAGTTCTTCCACGAGGGGCGGGTTGGTGCCAGCGTCGAGCGCCTTGTTCTGTTCCCAGGTGGCGCGTACCAGTCGGCCATAGCCGGCCAGGTCGTTCTTCTGGAGACTTTCAAAAACA
The DNA here is from genome assembly GCA_004552195.1 of Bacteroidales bacterium. Next base: position 10,542 of record SFPC01000002.1, read on the forward strand.
CTGAGCGCGTGTTGCTTCATCGAGTCGAGGAGCTGCAGGTGGCGCGTGTTGTTCAGGAACATGCCGCGCACGATTTCGGTGAGGATATGCTTGGCCGTGCGGGTCACTCCCGTATAGTAAAGCAAATGGCAGGGGCGGAGGTCCGGATGGGTGAAGAGCGTGTCGGGCAACCAGCGCGCCACGGCGTTCTGGTCGAAGCCGGCTCCCGTCTGGAGCAGCTTCACACCCGGCAACACACCGCCATACTGATCCTGCCAGCCGCCTCCGGTGGTGAGCAGCTGCTCCAGTACCAGCGTGCGGTTGCATATTTCGTTCTTGTCCCAGCCCAGTCCGCAGAAGTCGCTCAGTGCTCCCAGCACCGTGGCGGCCAGGATGCTGCTGGTGCCGAGGCCCGACCCCGCCGGTATGGCAGCGAGGAGCGTAATCTCTATGCCGCAACCAAAAGCCTCTAATTGGCTGCGCAGGGTGGGGAACGTTTCCACGCCAAATCCGGGGATGAAGCCGGCCAGTGCAAGAGCCGCTTTGGGAATAGAGAAGGGAGAACCCACTTTGTTATACTGTTGCAATTCCTCATACGTCTCTATGCGTTCCATGGCCCCGAGGTCGATGGAGCGGCACACGATGACGGGCTCGCTGCACTGCTTGACATATACCTGCAGGGGCGGTTGGCCGTTGAGCTCGATGGCCAGGTTCACCACGTTGCCCCCTGTGGTCAGGCTGTAAGGCGGTGTGTCCGTCCATCCGCCGGCCACATCGATGCGCACGCTGCTTCGTCCCCACACAATTTGGTCCGAGAAGGTGGTGTGTTGCGGCCGGCTCTTGCGTTGCAGGGCGTGTTCCGTCAGTCCCTCGCGCAGCAGGTCGAAGGCTTGCGCCTCACATTGCGCCGCCGCCTCGGGCTGATGCGGGCGCAGGGCTTCGGAGCGGAACATGGCGTCGTGGATGCGCGTCATGAGCGGTGCGGTGGCCGGCAGCGGGGAGGGCAGCGGCAGTTGCTCGCTGACAAACGTGCGGGCCATTTCCTTCAGGTTCGTTTGGTAAAACACGCTGCGCTGCCAGTTGTTGGCCACTTTCGGGAGCGTGAGGCGTTGGAGCTCGCGCCGTTGTCGGAACAGGCGTTGCAGGTTGGCAGTGGCCGACAGCTCGTCGGCAGAGAAGCGGGGCAACTTTCGCCACAGCTCCGTGGCGGCTGCATCGGGACTTTCAGCAAGGAACCACGTCAGGAGGCGTTGGAGCTCATCCATGTCCGCCGATGAGGGGAAGAGGCGTGCCGCCTGCAAGTCGTCCGTGCGGTGGAGCTCTTCCGGCTGTATGCCCCTTTTCTCCAACCATTGGCTTACGGGCTGTCCGAGGAAGAGCGTGGTGTCGAGGGCCACGTTGCCCCGAAACGCATCGCCGAAACCGTAGGGCCGCAGCGCGAAGTCCGTTTCGCCCACAGGCACCATGTCCACACACGCGCCGGGGGGCAGTTCCACCTCCCAGTTGTTTTGCGGAATACCCGTAAGAATGTGGTGGTGATGGTAGTGCCATCCGTCACCGAGGTAAGCATTTTCAATCCAAACGTCGGCCGTTTCCGGCGTGGGGCGGTTGGTGAGCAGGGTGTTCTGCGTGAAGACCGACGTTTGCGGCTTGATGCCCTTTTGGAGGATGTATCGCTGGTCCTTCACCAAATTCTGTATGGCCACAGAGGAGCTTATCATGTCCTCCCCCGTGCCGTAGTGGTAGAACTCGCCGCCGGGAAGTGGCAACACCGCCACTTTGAGGTGCCCCAGGTCGGGGTCGGGAGCCGAAGGGTGGGTGCCGAGGGCACACCCGAACTCGCTGTAAAGATCGTAGACGGATGGCACGGTCAGTAGATGGCCTTGCGGCGTGGAGCAGCGGCGGGCGTTGTTGGCCTGGCGCGCTGCCGTTTTTTGCATCAGGCACTTCACGGCGCGGTCAGAGAGCAGCCACACGCCGATGTCCATCAGCAGGAGGTGGGTAGGCATCAGGGCAGCCTGCTGCTCGGCAGCCGGTTTTTGGAGCATGAAGTCCAGTTCTGTGGGTCGCTCGCGGTTCATGAGGAACACGCCGTGGTGCGAAGCCTGCTTGGGACTGGCCCAGAGGCCGTAGCACACCACATCGGCCTCCGGGATTTCCTGGAGCGGTTCGGTGGCGCGCAGCAGCACGTCGCCGCTGGCAATGAGCGTGTGGAGGCTCTGCGGCGCTTTGGCCAGGATGTTTTGATAGAGCGGCAGTTGGAGGTCGAGCAAGGTCTGGTCAATGCGTTGTCCCCTTGCCCATCGAAACACGGGGATGGGCGTCAGCGCCTTTCCACCGGGGGCGTAGGCCGGCAGTCGGCGACTTTGTCCGCCGGCATGGAGCAGCACTCGCTTTTCGCGGGCCAGCCATTGGTCGAAAGGTAGCCCTTCGCCTTCATCGGCGTGGGCAGAGGCCAGCAGCCAGGCGGTGCCGCCTCCGGAACCCAGCTTGCAGTCGGCAGGGTCGGAAGTGGCGTAGAATTGGTCGGCGGGATAGCCGGTGATTTCATGAAATGCGCCGCAGGCATTGGGCGGCAGGGATAAAAGGCTTTTCATGTTGGCGTTGGGGATGGTTGAGCTGATAACGGACCGGGGGAACGAAGTCTGTCCGCAGGGGGCCATGAACGTTCGGATGCCGCAATTCTGAGGGCGGAAACGTTGGTTGGCAGTCAATCTTCTTGCAAATGTACATATCAAAACGCAACTTGTCGAAAAATCCCTTTCTTTTTTGTTTTCGGAAGTATGGTGGCCGCGTTTTTTTACGGGGTAATAAACAAAAAAGCAGTGGAAACTGATTTTCCACTGCTAAAGGTAGCGCGAGACAGGCTTGAACTGTCGACCTCATGATTATGAATCATGCGCTCTAACCAGCTGAGCTATCGCGCCATTGCGCTCTCGGGTATCGTTGTTTCCCGTTTGCGAGTGCAAAAGTACGACATTTTTCTTCTCCACCAAACATTTGTCCCAAAAATTTTTGTTTCTTTTATTCAACTTTCGGAAGTACCGTAAGTTGAAGGTTATAAGGTTATGGTCGCTTCGCTCTCAGGTTATAAGGTTATAAGAATACTGTTTAAGGTAGTCACGATAGCCGCAGAGAGTTACTTTTTAACCTCATAACCTTATCTCTCATAACCTCCGATACTTAAGTAGGTGTTTAAAATTAGTTTATATTTATATGGTTAATCAAAGTTTGCATATATCATCTGTCCCCTCTTGGGCGCATTTAGTTTCTTGTTTTTTCGGTCACTTAAATCTTTTTATTTTTTCGTTTCCCTTTTGTTTTATCGTTTCCCCATGGGTGGCGAGTCCGTTGCTGTGCTGTCTGCAAGTCCGGGAGTTGTTTTCTCTACTCGGCGAGTTGTAAAAACAAGTCCTGGAGTTGTTGCGCGCAAGTCCGGCACTTTGCCGCACGGAGCAACCCTATGGCCTCGTAACTTAATCCCTTATATCGAACAGCACTTAATCTCTTTTTATCTCTGAAACTTAAAATAGCATCATGAGTACCTTATCACTTGAGAGCGAAGCGACCCTGACCTTATAACCTAAATCCTCATCAGCTCCTATATATATATACGTGATTTAATGTCCGCAAAAAAGGTTTAAACCTTCATATTCTGCTTTTTATCGTTGATTTTCAGCCGTTTCAAGCATGAACGTTTAAATTTGTAATCCTTCAACCCTGCATCCTTCCGTCCTCCCGTCGCCGCTTTGCCCTGAAGGATTGAAAAATCAAAGGTTCATAGCGAAAACTGCTGGTAATCAATAGGAAACGGGCTGGTATGAAGGTTTGAACTATTTTTTCAAGGGCGAAATTACGTATAGTTTGTAAGTATGCTATCAGGAAGGCCGTTTCGGCTGCCCGACAAGCATATTTGCAAACTTTTTGGTTGAAGAGACCATGCGCCTACTGTTTTAATTGGTGAAAAGTATAACTTTGCCGACAAACAAGGCGCGCAGTCTGCCTCCTGCGCTCATGGCCCATGGTCCATTATTCCATGCTTAAAAACAACCGCATTGCCTTATCATGAAACGGAAAATCCTCTTTGCCCTTCTCCTTACCGTCATCCTCTTGGCGACCTCACTGCTCCTCTGGCAGTTCATTCCCGGCAGTACCGCCTCGCAACTGTCGGCAGTGTGCCGCGTGACAGCCGAAAGCACTTATGCCCTCCCTCTCGGGCCGAAAGATACGCTCTACCTCAGCGTGCCGGACGACAGTGTGCGCGTAGCCGCCTTCCGGGCGGACGATGTGGCGCACAGCGAGGAGCAGTCCGGAGCATTTGTTTCCAACGAAGGCCACGTGGTCACCACGGACAAGCTGCTGCAGTGCGCTCCCGACACCCTCCCGGCGCATGTCGCCCGCCAGCGGTTGGAAGCGGCAGACAGTGTGCTGGAGCGGCAACTGGAGAGGATGCGACATGAGCTGTCTGCTCTGGACGAATATGCCGAAACGCACAGTGTGGCGGACGATGGCTACAACGAGGTGATGGACTTTCGCGAACAGACGTTGCAACACTTCCGCCAAACGGACTCGCTGCATCAATGCCTGCGCCAAGCCTTGGAGCATACACCCTCACCGGTGCTGCTGCACGCTGCCATCCGGGTATGGACCAACGACACCACGGCCTATCCCGCTGCCGTGGTGCGCCGCCGGGGCGGTTTGCTCCTGCTCCGCCTCAGCCACGGCTCACTGCCCCGCGAGGCCGCGCGCTTCTCCGTTTATCGCTTCGGGGCATACGCTTACAAAGCCACGCTCTGTGCCCTCAACGACTATGGCCGGCTCACCCGTTCGGTGCAGGCGGAGAAGTTGGAGCGCGAGGCGACACTATTCCCCTGTTCGGAGGGTGGAGTTTGGGTCAATCCTTCGGGCAACCTGTGTGGCGTGCAGCAAGGGGGGCATCGCGCAGGCTCTCGCGACGTGGCGCGGCTGTTGGCCGAGGAAAGTGCCTGGCCCGTGTGGTGGTGGAGAAACGGGAAAGCCCTCCTCCGCCGGCTGACTGCCGATGATTCGGAGCACCCCCGGGGCGCGCAAATCCCCCGCCCGGCGGATTCAAGGCGCGATGGCCTGCGCTGTGTGCGCCGGCAGCTTTCCGACAGCTGTGTGTACGAGGGACTGATGCGCATCGGTGCTTCCGCCTCTGCAGCGGTGCGCGAAGGCTGGGGTGTGCTGCTGCGCCCGGACGGCACGCGCTTTGAGGGTATCTGGCAGGCCGACACCCTGGCCTGTGGCACCCGCACGGACTCCCTGGGACGCTATCAGGGAATTTTCAACCACCTGCTGGAGGCGGAGGGGCAAGGGATATTGTGGCGAAACGACGGGGAATACTATCAGGGGGAATGGAAGGACGGACGCAGGGAGGGCCACGGCTTCGCAATCAAGGGGAACACGTTGCTCCGTTGCGGACGGTGGGACAACGGGCGCTTCAAGGGTGAACGGATGGTCTACACCCCCGACCGCGTCTACGGCATCGACATCTCGCGCTACCAGCATGAGATTGGCCGCAAGCGGTACGCCATCGACTGGAAGAAGTTGCGCATCACGGGGCTGGGGCCGGGCCGCAGGGTCGAAGGAAAGGTGGACTATCCCGTTTCCTTCATCTACATCAAGGCCACGGAAGGGCGCAGCGTGGTGAACCGCTACTATGCCGCCGACGCCCGGCAGGCACGCCGTCACGGCATTGCCACGGGGAGTTACCACTTCTTTGCTCCCGGCAGCACGGGGGAGCAACAGGCACGGTTCTTCCTGAAAAAAGCCTCGGGGCTGCGTTCCGACCTGCCGCCCATGCTGGACTTGGAGCCTACGGAAAAACAGATTGCGCAGATGGGTGGCGAAGCGAAAATGTTTCGCGAAGTCATGGTGTGGATGCGCAGGGTGGAACAGGCTTGCGGCCGTAAGCCGGTGCTCTATGTGGGCCAGCAGTTTGTCAACAACCACCTCGTCCATGCCCCGGCGGCCTTGCGCTCCCACGATGTTTGGGTGGCGCGCTACGGTGCCTACAAACCTTACGTGCGCCTGCTCCATTGGCAGCTGACTCCTTACGGACGGGTGAACGGCATCAAGGGCGAGGTGGACATCAATGTCTTCAACGGCACGCGCCGGCAGTTTGAGGAATACTTGCAGAAGAAACGGTGAACGAAACCGGAGAGACACACTCCTAATCTTCAAGCTTATCACCTTATAGCCATCACCTCAGAACCTTATTCCCAAAACCTGAAGCCTTATTCCCCAATTCAACAATCAGAACACCACTTTCTTGTTCCCCATGATAAAGATGCCCTTTCCCGGCCTGCCGGTAACAGGGCGGCCGGAGAGGTCGTAGATGGGCACGGTGGGGAGGCCGCCGGAATAGTGCAACAGACTGTTGACGGATTTGTTGCGGATGGTCGAAACCAATTCGTATGGATTGTGGATTGCCTGCCAAACACAGTAATGGGCAATCGGATAATTGGCGGAGTTGATGTCGCAAAGCGGCGTTTTGTCGGCATTGATGTCGCACACCTTTTGCGAAGGCGGCACGCCGATCAATGAGATGCCGAAGATGGGGCTGCAAATCGTTTCAAACCAAGTCAGAGCCAGGAGGTAATTTCCCATACCGTAAACAATGTGTGTGCCATCGCGCGTGAAAGCCCTCAGGTCGTCGGGGTACAGGTTTCGCATGTTCTGTATGGCGGTGCCGGACGGGATGAGTAGGGAAAAATTGTGCGTTTCGCACAGTCGGCGCGTGGCAGCGGCAATGTCTTCCCATCCTTTTTTGCTGTAAGGTCCGTTATCAAAGAAAATGGCGTGCGACCACGTCATGTGCCAAGCCACGCGGACTGCCTTGTTCGGACATAGCCGATGAATGGCTTCAAGCAACTCTTCGGCGTGAGGTACGTAATTGGCAAAATGGTCCGAGAGTTTGGAAGCCTGTTGGAGCACAATCACGTCCCACGGCTGCCCGAGCAACTCCTCCAGCGTCCAGTCGCGCTCCGGCAACTTCAACATTCCTCCCATGTGGTAAAGATTGTCCACTTTACGCTTGTTTCTCAGCTGGTCGCGCCAGTATTCGAGCGAAGCTCCCCCTTCCATCGCACAATACACCGCAAACTGCCGGTTGTCCACGCCTGCATCGTTGAGCAGTTGGGGCAAGCAGACGGTGGCATCCAGGCTGTAGCTGTTGCCGATAGTGAGAAGTCGCAAGGTGTCGTGCGCTATGGGAAAGTTCGGTGCTTGTTGAGCATGACACTCACCGGCGATTGTGGTATCTGATAGGGGAAAAGACACCACAATCACTAACAGGAAGAGAAACAATCGGTTCATGGCAAGAGATGGGAAAAGATTCGGTATCATACCCCCTGCCTCGGGCTGTTACAGCAAGTCTGCGTAAGCCTCGATGGCCCGCTCTGCCGTTTCAACGGCCTCCGACAGCGGGAAAGGCAGTTCGCCACCCGACGCATTCAGGTGGCCGCCGCCATGGAAGAATTCTTCGGCCATGCGGTTGCACGGAAAGTCGTCGACCGAGCGGAGTGAAACGCGCACCGTGTCGCGTTCCGTGTCCTCCCGCAACGAGATGCTCAGCCGCATGCCTTTCACCTGTAAAGGCATATTGACCAATCCCTCGGCATCGCCACGGATAAAATTGAAGCGCTGCATCTCTTCGCGCGTCAGGGTGAAGAGAGCCGCCTTGCCGCCGGCATAAAACCGCAGCTTTTCGTAGAGGATGTACCCCGTCAGCCGGATGCGGTCTTGAGAGTACACGTGGAACACATTGCGGTAGATTTTATCCTTGTCGATGCCCTTGGTGAGGAGCAGGGAGATGATTTCGTAGATTTCAGGCCTGGTGGAGTTGTAAGTAAAGCCTCCCGTGTCCGTCATCATTCCTGTGTAAAGGCATACGGCGGCGGCTTTGCTCATTTCCTCGAAGGCACCCAGCTGCACCAGGATGCGGAACACGGCCTCACACGTGGAGCTGAGTTGCGGGAAGGAATATAGCTGTGTCCCCATGGCCGGGTCGGGGTCTAAATGATGGTCGATGACCACTCGCTCCGCTTTCGATGCCATGACGGCTCGCTGCATCTCCTGCAAACGGCCCGGCGAGCTGAAATCCAAACAGAAAATCAGATCGGCTTGGGCCAGCCATGCCGTGGCCTGTCCTTCGTGGTGCTGATAAAACTGCACCGTGTGGCTGCCCGGAAGCCAGCGCAGAAAGTCGGGAAAAGGGTTGGGCAACACCACACGCACCTGTTTGCCCAACGATTGCAAATAGTCGGCCCAGGCCAACGAGGCTCCCACCGCATCGCCGTCGGGGCCGCGATGGGCACAGACCACTATTTGGCGGCTCTGCCTGATGGTTTGCAGCAATCGGAAAAGTTCTTGTTCGGAAAGGAGCGGAGCAAGCGACATGATGGAGTCTTTTATGAAATAGGAAATGAGATTTTCAAATTTGCGGAAGATTTATCAGAGATTTTTCAGCGCTTCAATCTCGGCCTTGGGGTCCGCCGCCTTGAACACCGCCGATCCGGCCACCAGCACGTCAGCTCCGGCCTCCACCAGCCGCGCGCCCGTTTCGCGGTTCACGCCTCCGTCAATTTCAATCAGCGCGTGCGACCCCGTGCGGTCCACCAATTCGCGCAACCGCCGCGTCTTTTCCACCGAGTGTTCGATGAAACGCTGGCCGCCAAAGCCCGGATTGACCGACATGAGCATCACGAGGTCGAGGTCTGCGATGATATCTTCCAGCACGCTCACCGGGGTGTGCGGATTGAGCGTTACGCCCGCCATCATGCCTTCGGCCTTGATTTGTTGCACCACGCGGTGCAGGTGTGTACAGGCCTCATAATGCACATTCATCACTTTGGCGCCTAAGGCTTTCACTTCCTTGACAAACTTCTCCGGCTGCACAATCATGAGGTGCACATCGAGCGGCTTCTCGGCCTCTTGGGCCATGGCTTGCATCACGGGAAAACCAAAAGAGATATTGGGTACAAACACACCGTCCATCACGTCTAAATGGAACCAGTCGCAACTGCTCTCATTTAGCATTTTCACATCGCGGCTCAGGTGGCCAAAATCGGCCGACAGCAAGGAGGGGGAAACTAAAGGCATATTTTTTTTTGTATTACGAATAAAGGGGAAGCGCTTGCGGTCGCCGACCACATCGTTCCGGAGTGGTTTTTCAGAAGTTACATCCGCAGGGCAGCACTCCGGCGTTCTTTGAAACGATGGTGCCATTGGGCGGACAAGAAACTTATAGGTCGCAAAAATAGGGAGAATTCGGCAAATATGCCAACAATGCCGCAGGCTTTAGTTGAGAAGTTTATGGTTTTGGAGTAGAACTTATACTTTGACAAGCAGTTCAAAAAGCATAGTTTAACTATAAACTTTAAACTGATAAACTTTTAAACTTTCAGAAGCCACTATCTTTACATAATATAGGCGGCGGCTCGGCAATCTAAGCAAGCTTATTGCTCTCGCCTTGCACTATCTTTACATAATATAGGCTGCGGCTCGGCATAGAAAAAGCAAATCCTTCGGCTTTCCTTTTTGCTCTGCTCTCGCCTTGCACTATCTTTGCAGAAGATAGGCGGCGGCTCGGCAATCTAAGCAAGCTTATTGCGCTCGCCTTGCACTATCTTTGCCCCAAGCTTTAGTTTTGAAGTTGAAAAGTTCAGGAGTTTATCATATACCGGCATAAACAGTTCAAACGGCATCTGCTCAACTTTCAACGCTTCAACTTTTAACTTTTCCCTCTCCCCATTTTCCTGCAAATTTCAATACGTATTTATGCAAGCACATCCTTTTATACCGCTCGAAGACTTCTTTCGCCATTCCGAACGCACGGGTTACCAACTTTCACCCGATGCAAAATACATCTCTTACTTAGCTCCTTGGAACGACCGCCTCAATCTGTTTGTGCGCAGGCTGGACCAGAGCGACGCGGAGGCCGTGCGCCTCACTTCCGAAACGTCGCGCTCGTTGGCAGGCTACCTTTGGGCGGACAATGAGCGCCTTGTCTTTGCCAAAGACACGGGTGGCGACGAGAACTACCAGCTCTTCGGCGTGCGCCTCGACGGCGAAGACCTCCGGGCCTACACGCCTTTCCCCGGTGTGCGCGCCACCATCATCGACGACCTCGAAGAGCAGCCGGACTATATGCTCGTGGGGCTCAACAAGCGCAACCCCGAAGTGTTCGACCCCTATCGCCTCAACCTGCAAACGGGTGAGCTCACGCTGCTGGCGGAAAATCCCGGCAACTACCAGGGATGGATGACCGACCACGACGGCCGCTTGCGCGTGGCCATGGCCATCGTCGACGGAGTGAACACACAAATTCTTTATCGCGACACAGAGGACGAACCTTTCAGCCCCGTGCTGACCACGAACTTCAAGGACGTGGTGGGTTTCCTGGAGTTTACACCCGACAACCGCCAGGTGTACGCCGCAACGAACATTGGGCGCGACAAGACGGTGCTGGTGCGCATGGACCCGGCCACGTGTGAGGAACTGGAGCTGCTCTACGAGAACGAACGCTACGACGTGGAGAGCATCAGCTACTCACGGCGCAGAAAGAAGTTGCTGAGCGTTTACTGCACGGGCCACAAAGATCCCGTGCGCCACTTTTTCGATGAGGAGGAACGGCAGCTGCGCGAGCGCATCCAAGCTCATTTCCCCAACAACCGGCTGGGCATTGCCGACACCGACAAGGCGGAGGAAAACTATCTCCTCTTTGTTGGTGGCGACCGCACCCGCGGGGCTTACTGGCTGTACAATGTGGAGACAGATGCGCTGACGCACCTGGCTGACCTGGCACCGTGGCTGAAAGAGGAGGAAATGAACGAAATGCTCCCCGTTTGCTACACCACGCGCGACGGCCTTTCCATCGAAGCTTACCTCACGTTGCCGCAGGGCTTCACATTGGAAAACGCCCGGGCGCTTCCCGTGGTGGTCAATCCGCATGGCGGGCCTTGGGCGCGCGACACCTGGGGCTTCAGCTCCGAAGTGCAGTTTCTGGCCAACCGTGGCTACGCCGTGTTCCAAATGAATTTTCGCGGTTCCACGGGTTATGGACGCAAATTTCTCGAAGCGAGTTACCGACAATGGGGGCTGCGCATGCAGGACGACATCACCGACGGTGTTCAGTGGCTCATCGGCCAAGGCATCGCCGACCCTGAGCGCATAGCCATCTATGGCGGTAGTTACGGCGGCTATGCCACGCTGGCGGGTCTGTGTTTCACGCCCGAACTCTACGCCTGCGGCATAGACTACGTGGGGGTGAGCAACCTATTCACTTTCATGCAAACCATACCGCCTTATTGGCGGCCTATGCTGGAAATGATGTACGAACAGGTGGGCCATCCGGAGCACGACCGCGAGCAGCTGGCTGCCACCTCGCCGGCTTTGCACGCAGAGAATATCCGCGTGCCGCTGCTCATCGCGCAAGGGGCCAACGATCCGCGCGTGAACAAGGCCGAAAGCGACCAAATGGTCGAAGCATTGCGCTGTCGGGGCGTGGAAGTGGAATATATCGTGAAAGACAACGAAGGACACGGTTTTCAAAATCAAGAAAACCGCTTCGACTTTTATCGAGCCATGGAACGCTTTCTGGGGAAATGGATGCACAAGGAGCGGTAAGCCATGCCAACTCACCATGATAAGCCCCAAGCCTATCGATTATCATTGACCACTCAGCAAGATCGGCCCCCAAGGCCGTCAGGCTGCGCCCCGAAGGCAATCCCTTCGGGCGCAGCCTGAACGGTATTTTTACAGGAAAGCCATATAAAAAATCAAACGCGAAGCTCTCTGAAAAGAAAACTTCGCGTTGTGTTTTGAAGTGCTCGAAGCGAGACTCGAACTCGCACGGCCATTTCTGGCCAAAGGATTTTAAGTCCTTCGTGTCTACCATTCCACCATTCGAGCGCCTGAGAGCGGAAAACGAGACTCGAACTCGCGACCCCAACCTTGGCAAGGTTGTGCTCTACCAACTGAGCTATTTCCGCAAAAATACATGTGAAGAGGAGGAGACTCGAACTCCCACGTCGCAATTGACACTACCCCCTCAAAGTAGCGCGTCTACCAATTCCGCCACCTCTCCAATGAATTTTGTCTGTCCTGATGATTTTCGCCCGAAAGCGATTGCGCTACCGGGAAAGGCGTTCGCTTCGAAATCATGTGAGAGCGGAAAACGAGACTCGAACTCGCGACCCCAACCTTGGCAAGGTTGTGCTCTACCAACTGAGCTATTTCCGCAGTAAACGGCCACTTGGGCGTTTTTGCGGGTGCAAAGATAGACAAGTTCCGGCTTTTAGCAAAATATTTCCCTCACTTTTTGAAACTACAAGAAAAAAATGACTGCGAATACGCCTGTGAGCCGACTGCATCAGGGGCTTGGGAGGCGCTGCTCCAAGTAACGAAGAAACAGTTGGCCAATCGCATCGAAAAAGTCCTGGACTATTTTTCACAACTCGCCGAGTAGAAAAAACAAGTCCAGGACTTTTTCGCAACAAGTGGCGGACTTTGTGGAAGGGGGCCGCCGCAGGGGGTGAATGGATGAAGGGGGCTATAAACCGACCCCTGAATTTTCCGATTGCCTAAGTTGCTTCGTGTGGCCGCACGTTGCAGCCCGAAACGGAGGCGGACAAGGGTAGCACGGGGTTAGCGGATGGCGGAGAGAATGTTGGCTAAGCCGTCGGCAGCCTGTTGCAAAGGTTTGGCCACCATGCTCTTCATGAAGAAATTCACCTCGGCTCCTACCGTTACCCGCATCTTTGTTTCCATCTCGCCGTGGGGCAGGAGTTGCACCCACACGTAGAGCTGCACGGGAGCTCCTTCGGAGGCAAACTTGATGCACTTGGGTTCGTCGCGCTCCACGATGCGCAGCGTAATCTGTCCCAACGGACTGGCAATGGTCAGCGAGTCGGTGTCGAAAGTCATGCCTTCGGTGTAGCTGCGCAGGTCGCCCAGTTTGTCGGCGGGAACCTGTTCGGCCAGTTTGGCCTGCACTTCAGGGTCGTTGAGGCGTTCTTTCAGCGAGGCCAGGTTGTTGAGGTCGGCAAAGCGGTCGTAAACCACCTGCTGCACCTGCGGAATAAATTTTACTTCACTCTCAAATTTGGATACGGACATAGCTGTGCTGTATTTGTTTGATTGAAATAATTATTTGCGTTTCAGTAAGATATATATCACCACCGGCACACCCATCAGGGGGGTGATGGCGGCCAAGGGGAGGATGCCGCGTTCACCCGGCAGATGGGATAGAACGAGGGCCAAGAGTGCCACGTCGGCTCCCCACAGCAGGGTGGCGGGCAGCAGCCGGCGGTGGTCCGCCGTGCGGAGATGCAGCCGCGCTATGTGTGGTACGGCCAAGCCAACGAAGGAGATGGGGCCGCACAGCGCGGTTACGGTGGCGGTGAGCAGCCCCGTCAGGAGCAAGAGCCAGGTGCGGGTGGTGCGCACGGCGATGCCGAGGTTGGCTGCGTAGTGCGGACCGAGCAACAGGGCGTTCAGGCTGCGCGTGAAGGGGAACAGGGCCGCCAATGGCAGCACGATGAGGGCTGCATAGAGCGGCAGACGCGACAGGCCGACGCCGGAAAAGTCGCCTAACCCCCACACCACAAACGAACGCACACCATCGGCCGTGGCATAGAAGCTCAGCAGGGAAATGACCGCCGAAAGCACGAAACTCAGCATCACTCCCGCCACCAACAGGGCAAGGTTGCCGCGCAGAAAATGGCTGCATACCAACAGGAGGGCAATGACGCCGCACGCACCGACGAAGGCTGCCGCCACGGTGAGCAACACGCCGGAGAGGCTTGCCCCGCCCAGCGACCAACTGCCGCCGAAAGCGAGCAACACCATGGCCGCGCCCAACGAAGCGCCGCTGTTGACGCCCAGCAACGACGGGTCGGCTAAGGGATTGGTGAACAAACTCTGCATCACTAAGCCGCCGGCTGCCAAAGCTGCCCCCGACAGCACAGCCGTCAGGGCTTGGGGCAAACGGCTCTCGCAAACGATAAAGCGGGCGGTCGGATCTGCCCCGGCATCGGTCAGTGCCTGCCACACTTCGGCCGGTGAAAGTGACACGGTGCCTGTGAGCAGACTCAGGGGGAGCAGGATGAGAAATAGCAGGAGGGCTATCATGGGGTGGGGAGGCGGGGAGTTCTTTTTAGAGGGCGAGCGCTTTTTTATAGATTTCTATAGTTTGCTATAATTATCTATAGCTTCCTATTAGAGGGCGAGCGCTTTTTTATAGATTTCTATAGTTTGCTATAATTATCTATAGCTTCCTATAATGATCTAAAGCTTTCTGTCGCTTGCTTGGGCTTTCTTTCATCGCGGGGCGGGGAGCGGGGTGTAGAAGGGTCGGGTCGTAGAGTCGGCCAGCTCGGGGTGGAACAAGCCGATGAGCGATTGGAGCAAACGGTCGGGGTGGAAAGGCACTTCTTCGTAGAATGCCACCTGCAAGGTGTTGCATGCCCAAACGCGGCGCTCCTTCCAGGCGGCGAAACGGGTGTAGGCGGGGCAGTCTTTGGCCAAGCCGTCGTAGGTGAGCGGCGTGGTGGCGCCATACTTCACGAGCCATAGGTCGGCTCGGTGCGCACGGGCAAAAACACTCTCCATGTCGAGCGGCAAGCTGCCGCTTTCAGGCCGGTCGGCCCAGAGATAGTGTGCCCCGGCGTCGGTCAGGATTTGCCCCATCGTGCTGTTTCCGCCCGGTTGGTACCATGTGCCGCCCGTGCGGAGGTCGCAAAACACGGTGGGGCGGACGCTGTGAGCCCGGCTCGCCTTTTCCCGAAGTGATAAGTAATGGGCGGCTACAACCTGGAAGAGTGAGTCGGCACGAGGCCCTTGGCCCACGAGCCGACCGAAGAAGCGCATCCACTCTGCCCGGCCCAGTGGCGACGTTTCCATGTAGTCGGCACACTCAATGAGGGGTATGCCCAACTGTTCCAAGGAGCCGTGTCCGGCATTCTCGAACGGTGAAACGAACACCGCATCGGCGCACAGCGCACGGATGGTTTCCACGTCGGGGTTGAGGCTGTTGCCCACGCTGCACACGCCTTGGGCGAGCAGTTGGCGGAGTTGTGCCCCGACCACATAGGCCGTGTCGGCCATCCCGGCGATGTGGCTCGCTGCTTGGAGATCGGCCAGCAACGAGGCGTGGACCGACGAGAGCAACACGACGCGCTGGAGCGGAGTGCGCACCACGGTGCCCGGGGGCAGTTGTTGCGGCAGGGGCTGATGGGAGGGTATGAGCAAATAAGTGGCCTGGATGCGTTCGGGATGCCAGGCATCTTTCACCTTCACGATGCAGCAGCTGTCAGTTTCCTCCATTTCTAACAACGAAGCGTAGTCCGTTCCTCCGGAGGGCTCGTGGGCCGTCGGCGGGGTATGGGTGCAGGCTGTCAGCAACAGCAAGAGGAGAAGGGGCAGCAAGGGCATGGCGTATCGGGGAAGGGAAGGGTAGGGATAGGGTAAGGAGGGGTGTCGGCGGTGCGTGGAGCTGTATTCACACTGTTATCTCTCCGGCGATGCTGGTGTTCATCTTGTGGATGATTTCCTCGTGGGTATAGCCGTGGCCCAGGAGGAACATGAGTTTGGTTACCACTGCTTCCATGGTAGCGTCGTAACCGTTGATTACTCCGGCCTGCAGGAGTTGCAGTCCCGTTTCGTAACGGTGCATCTCGACGGTTCCTTTGTAACACTGGGAGATGTTGACCACGATGATGCCTTTGGCCACGAGCTGACGGATGCGTTCGACAAACCAAGGCTTTTGCGGTGCATTGCCGGAGCCGTAGGTTTTGAGAATGACTGCCTTCAGTCCTTCCACGGCGAAGCACGTGTCGACCACCTCCTTCCTTATGCCGGGGAAGAGAGTGAGAATCATCACGTTGTTGTCGAGCAGGAAATGGGGTTTGAACGCCTCGTAGGGTTTGGGGCGGTGTATGAGGTGGTGGTCGAACTTCAGGTGGATGCCGGCCTGGGCCAGCGGTGCGAAGTTGAAGGACCGGAAAGCATTGAAGCCCTCTGCGTTGATTTTGGTGGTGCGGTTTCCGCGCATGAGGCGGCTTTCAAAGAAAATACAGACCTCTGGCACCATGGGGTGGCCCTGGGCATTGCGCGCAGCAGCGATTTCGATACTGGTCAGGAGGTTTTCTTTACCGTCGGTGCGGAGCTGGCCGATGGGCAGCTGCGAACCGGTGATGACCACGGGCTTGCCCAGATTTTCAAGCATGAAACTGAGTGCGGAGGCGGTAAATGCCATCGTGTCTGTGCCATGAAGCAGCACGAAACCGTCATAATTGTCATAGTGTTCGGTAATGATGCGTGCCATCTTCACCCAATAGCGCGGCTCCATGTCGCTTGAGTCGATGGGAGCGTCGAATGCCAGCGCATCAATTTGATAGTTGAAACGCTTTAGCTCTGGCACATAGAGACGGAATTGCTCAAAGTCGAAGTTCTCAAGCGCACCGGTTTCCGGATTCTCTATCATTCCGATAGTACCGCCGGTATAGATGATGAGTATGTGGGGAATGCGGCTTTTATCCATGGATGCAAAACTACTGAAAAATGTTTAATTGTTCCTATATAGTAAGGGAAAAGAGCAACCTCGGGTTTGAAAGAATGTAAAAGAACGTTGGACGCTATCCAGCGCCGGAAAGTGGCAGGCGGAGCGGCGCTGGGCCATCCGTTTGGTGGGCTGTTCCCATGGGCGTGCGGACCGGGGGTCACAAGTCCGCCACTTGTGATGAAAAAGTCCAGGACTATTTTTTTCTACTCGCCGAGTTGTGAAAAATAGTCCTGGACTTTTTTGCCGGGATGTTTCGCTTCCTTTTGCGCCTGCTCCCTGCGGCGGTCTGCAACCAAAAAGCAGCAACGGAAATCCCGTTGCTGCTTGATGAGGTGTGTGAGAAAAATCGTTTAGTGGCGCAAGCGTTTGAGAATGCCCGACTTGCGTTTTTGCGAGCGTCCGTAGCCGTAACCGTAGCCGTAGCCTGCACCGTAGTTGTTGCCGTAGCGGCTTCCGCTCTCCTTGACGTCGTTGAGCACGATGCAGAGGTTTTTCAGACGGTCGTCCTGATACATGCGTTCCAGCTCGGGCAGGAAATCGCGCTCCTGCACTCCGGCCCTGACAACGAAGAAGGTGATGTCCACCACGCGGTTGACGATGCCTGCATCGGCTACTGAGAACATCGGGGTACAGTCAATGATGATTTGGTCGTAACGGTCGCGCAACTTTTCGATGAGTTCTTCCAAACGTTCGCTCATGAGCAGTTCCGAAGGGTTGGGGGGCAACGAGCCGGCCGGTATAAAGTCAACGCCCTCCGTCAGTCCGTCTTTCACAATGATGTCTTCAATCTTCGTCAGCTCGTCCGAGAGGTAAGCGGTGAGGCCCAGATGGTGGCCGAAGTGGGAGCTGAGCGTACGCTTGCGGATGTCGGCGTCAATCAGCAGGGTGCGTTTTCCCATCATGGCAAAGGTGATGCAGACGTTGCGCGAGATGAAGCTCTTACCCTGCCCGGGGGTGGTCGAAGTGGTCATGATGACCTGGGTGGCGTGGCGTATGTAGTTGAGGCTGAAGCGCATGATGCGGAAAGCCTCCACCAAGGGCGCGTCGTTGGGCAGTTCGTTGATGAGCGTCTTGCCGGTGGCATTTTTCATGTGCGGAATCTCGCCCAGCAAGGGGATGGTGGTGGCATTTTCAATGTCCTTGCGCGAGTGGACGGTGACGTCGATCGTCATGAGCAGCCAGATGATAAACGCCGGTATAGCAACGCCGATGCAGAGGGCAAGGAGCATGATGACCATGCTGCGAGGGCTGACCCGTTTGTTGCCGATGGGTCCTTCCACCAAGCGGACGTTGGCTTCGTTGATGGCCTGTTGGAGCGCCACTTCCTCGCGTTTGTTGAGCAGATAGGTATAGAGCGTTTCCTTGAGTGCCTGTTGGCGTTGGATGTCAATGCCCTGTTTCTCCATGTCGGGTGCTCCGGCAATTTGTCCCGTGAGGAGGTTCTCATTGTTGCGGGCGTCACGCAGCTGCAGGCGGAGTGCGCTGATGTGGTTCTGGAGTGAGGACGCAATAATCTTGCGTGTTTGTGCGAGTTGGCGGTCCATTTCGCGCACCACGGTTTGTTGCTCGCTGGAGTTGTTGGCCAGTGAGTTGCGTTGGTTCATGAGCGTGTTGAAAGCCGCAATCTGCTGATTGACAGCCGCATCTCCCAAATTGAGTGTGGGGATGAGGTCATTGTCGTTCGTATGGTTTCCGAGATAATCGTTGAGAAATTGCGCCACATTGAGCTGTGTTTCGATGGCCAGCGTTTGTTGGCGTGCGGTGGACGTTTCGTTGAGCACCGCCTGCGACGTCAGTTTGAAATCAATCAGTTGGTTGCGCTTCTTGAAGTCGGCCAGCTCGGTTTCCACGGTGCTCAGCTCGTTGCCAATGATTTGTAGGCGTTCGTCGATGAACTTTGCGGTGCTGAGAGCCACCCGGTTTTTGTTTTCCACGACGTCTTCTTTATACGTGTCGTAGAGTGTGTTGAGGATGTCGTCGGCTCGTTTCGTGTGCGTGTCCTGACAGGTGAGGACAATGAGCGATGTTTCCTTGTCAAATTCCGATGCTGTGAGCTTGGACTGGTACACGTTTGCAGCCAAGGAGACTGGCATTCGCACCACGCGGATTTCTTCGTTGGTCCACTGGTTGAAACTTTTACCTCTCAGCACGGAGAGCTTGCCCGCGGGGGTTTGGAGTGTCTGTCCCAGCTGTGCGTTGATGTCGGGCAGCTTGTTGCCTTCTTCGTCCTTGAAGTTGGTGAGTTTCACGGTGTTCCCGTTTACCTTTTTCACCTCAAAACTGATGGAGGGCTTTTTTGCTTTGGCCGCCATCTCTTCGGTGTAGGGCGACTGGAAGATGATTTCAACGGGACGCTCGTCTTTGTAGAGCGGCACATGGTGCAGCCCCTCGTCGATGAGGTAGTCCACGTCGAGGTTCAGCTTCTCCACCACGCGTTGCATGAGTCGCTTGGAGGAGATGATGAAGATTTCGTTTTTCAGGTTGTCGCCTACGCTCACACCGTTGAGTTCGAGCAAACTTGTCATGTTGCTGCGATTGCCACGCCGCAGGTTGGACATGCTACCGCTCGTGCCGTTGGCCTCTTCGATGAGCATGACCGACTGACGCTCGTATATGCGCGACTGTCGTTGCTGATAAATCCAACCTAAGGCCACGCATACAATCACAGAGAGCGTAAACCAATACCAGTTCTGCACAAATTTGTGGTAACACAGTTTTAGCAACGGAATAAGCTGCATTTCGTCGTTACCTTCCATGTTGTTGGAAATGTTCTCCATCTGAATATTGTAAAAGTATGATTAAAGATGTCGGCAAAAATACGACTTTATTTTTGATAACGACGATTTTCAGCTTCTTTACGTGTTTTGTTTTAGGACAAATGGCGACAATTATGCAATATGGGCGGTTTTGGAGGGGGAAGTGGAGGATTTGGACGTGCTTGTTCAGGATGAGTGGACACGGCTCGTCGATGGGGTGCGTACCCATGCGAAACACCATCCGCAACATGCCGGGTGGGCGTTGCGGATGGTGCGTTGCTATATATAATAAGGTGTATCTATATATATATAAGGAGTGTTTGTTGTCAGAGGGGAAGGGTTGTTATGCCTTCTCGCCTTATCCTTGACACGCGGTGCGGGGCTTGATTTGCTGGAAGAAGTCGTTGCCCTTGTCGTCAACGAGGATGAAAGCGGGGAAGTCCTTCACTTCAATCTTCCAGACGGCTTCCATGCCCAGTTCGGGATATTCTACGCACTCAATGCTCTTGATGCTTTGCTGCGAGAGGATGGCTGCGGGCCCGCCTATGGAGCCGAGGTAGAAGCCGCCGTGTTTCTTGCAGGCATCGGTCACTACTTGCGAGCGGTTGCCCTTGGCAATCATGACGAGTGAGCCTCCGTTTTCCTGGAAGAGGTCTACGTAGGGGTCCATGCGGCCTGCGGTGGTCGGTCCCATGGAGCCGCAAGGCAGTCCCTGCGGAGTCTTGGCCGGTCCGGCGTAGAGCACGGGGTGGTTCTTGATGTATTCGGGCAACTCCTCACCCTTGTCGAGGCGTTCCTTGAGTTTGGCGTGAGCAATGTCGCGTGCTACGATGATGGTGCCGCTGAGGCTGAGGCGTGTGGCGACGGGGTATTTCGTGAGCTCCTTGCGCACTTCGTCCATGGGGCGGTTGAGGTCGATGCTGACGCCTCCGCCTTCGCCAGCCTCGCGCAGTTCTGCGGGGATGAGCTCTGCGGGATTGTCATCCATCTTTTCAATCCAGATACCGTCCTTGTTGATTTTGCACTTGATGTTTCGGTCGGCCGAACAGCTCACTCCGAGGCCCACAGGGCAGCTTGCGCCGTGGCGGGGCAGACGGATGACACGTATGTCGTGCGCATAATATTTTCCTCCGAACTGTGCGCCGAGCCCGATGCGGTGAGCTTCTTCGAGGAGCTGCTTTTCGAGTTCCACGTCGCGGAAGGCGCGTCCCGTTTCGTCGCCGGTGGTGGGCAGGTTGTCGTAGTAGTGGGTCGAGGCCAGCTTCACGGTGAGCAGGTTCTTCTCTGCCGACGTGCCGCCAATGACAAATGCCACGTGATAGGGCGGGCAGGCTGCTGTGCCCAGGGTTTTCATTTTGGCTACGAGGAAGGGAACGAGCGTGGCGGGGTTGAGGATGGCTTTGGTCTCCTGGTAGAGATACGTCTTGTTCGCTGAGCCGCCGCCTTTGGTAACGCAGAGGAATTTGTACTCCATTCCTTCTGTGGCTTCGAGGTCAATTTGTGCCGGCAGGTTGCAGCGTGTGTTCACCTCGTCGTACATGTTGAGCGGAGCGTTTTGCGAGTAGCGCAGGTTCTCCTGTGTGTAGGTGAGGTATACGCCTTTGGCGATGGCCTCTTCGTCGCAGAATCCCGTCCACACCTGTTGTCCTTTTTCTCCGTGCACAATGGCGGTGCCGGTGTCCTGGCAGATGGGCAGTTGGCCTTTTGCTGCCACTTCGGCGTTGCGCAGGAAAGTCAGGGCCACGTATTTGTCATTGTCGGATGCTTCCGGGTCGCTGAGTATCTTGGCTACTTGTAGATTGTGGGAGCGTCGGAGCAAGAAGCTGACGTCGCGGAATGCCTGGTTAATCATTCGTGTGATGCCTTCGGCCTCTACTTTGAGCATAGGCTTGCCTTCAAACTCGCTAATCGAAACATAGTCTTTCGTAAGCAGGTAGTATTCCGTATCGTCCTTGCCGACTTGGAACATGGGTGCATACTTGAAATCGGGTACTTGTGCCATATAAATTAAGGTTTTTGGTTTTGCAAAAGTAGTGCAAGGCGAGCGCAATGCAAAACGAAAAGCTGAAAGTTTTTCGTTTGTATTGCCGAGCCGCCGCCTACTTTCTCTAAAAGTAGTGCAAGGCGAGCACAATGCAAAACGAAAAGCTGAAAGTTTTTCGTTAGCGTTTGGTGAGCGCCAAACGGAAGCCGGTGGAATGATCAAACAAAACGGATGGACATTGGCTGCGGTATGCCGTGCGGCAGCTGGTCCTGACGTTTCTGTACGAGCCTCCGCGCATCACATGGGTAAGTCCGAACAACGGACCTTGGGGGTTGCATTTTGTGCCTTCCTGATAGGCGTTGTAATGGTCGGCACACCATTCCTTCACATTGCCACACATGTCATAGAGTCCCAGTTCGTTAGGAGCCAGTTGTGCCACCGGGTGCGTTTCGAGCCGGCTATTTCCTTCGTACCAGGCTACTTGGTTGATGTCATTGCTTCCGGCAAACTGAAATCCTCGGGAAGCGTTGCCGCCTCGTGCGGCAAATTCCCATTCCGCTTCGGTGGGCAGCCGGAATTGGCGGTTTGTCAAAGTGTTCAGCTTGAAAATAAATTCCAGGCAGTGTCTGTATGACACATTCTCCGCCGGCAGTTGTTTCCACTCACCAGCAAATGATCCGGCCTTCCGGCCATGAAATGATCGGTTCTCGCCCATTACCGCCACCCACAGCTCCTGGGTAACGGGAGTGCTGGCGAGGTAGAAATCTTTGGTGAGTATCACTTCGTGTACCGGCTTTTCGTTTTCTTCGGGTCGCTCCTGTTCCGGCGTGGCTCCCATCATGAACTTGCCATGCTCCACCCGGCACATGTCGAAGCGCACGCCGTTCACTTCAAACGTCAGGCCGTTGTCCGTGGTCGACACGAGGCGCGTGGAAGTTTCCACCACGTTCTGCGAGAAGCGCATGGTGTTCACATCAAAGGTGATGGGTTCTTTCGGAGGCTCGTTTTGTTTCATGGGAGTTCCGCAGTGGGGGCAGAAGGTGGAGTTTTGCGGCACATCCTTTTGGCACTTCGGGCAGGGGACGCACGCTTCACGCTTCAGCCGGTTGCCGCAGTGATTGCAGAAGCCGGAGCCGTCGGGCACATCCTGGTGACATTTGGGACATTTCATGGGGTGTTTATAAAATAATCTGAGAGGTGAAAAACAAAGGGATTGTCTGCGTGGGCGAAAGGCGGATTGGGTGCTTCGCCGTTTCGGCATGTGCTGTCAGTCGGCGGAGCCGGGGCGGCTATGTGGAGAGCACGATGGCCCGCACGTCGGAGAAATCGTGCTGTTCGAGCTTTTCCGGCGCGATGAGGAAGTCCAGCACGCCGCAGTCCATGAAGTTGAGCTGGAAATCGTCGCCCTCGAACGAGTCCACCTGCAACAGGATTTGCCAGTCCTCGAAAGGCGGGTCCCAGGTCTCCCACGGGCGGTAGGTGGGTGGGGCAAAGAGCGCGTGGTCGTCGAGTTCGTCGGCCGCTGCGCCAAATTCCACTTGCAGTTCGTGGGGTGAAAGCTCGTTGTCGTCGTCGTCCACGAGCACCACCTCCCTCATGTTGTCCGTTTCGGGAAAGTAGAAAACCTTCACGGCGTCAGGGTCCGACACCGTGCCGCCAATGTCGTAGCACCCCGTGCAGTAGCCTAAGAAGTGGTCAATTTTGGCGAAGAAAGCGAGCAACCCTTTGTGGGGCAGCCGGCCTTCGGGGTCGCACTCGGCCACTTCCTCCAGATTGAGCTGGCAGACGAAGCAATAGGGGTAGTCTTCGCCGTCCTCGTCGGTGTACATCGGGTAATCAACGCCTTTGGGCAAGTCCGGGTTGCCCCAGAAGCGGGATGTGCCGCAGGGCAGTTTCTCTGCGGTCGGCGACAGTTTCAGGTGAATGGGGTTCATGATGTAGCAGTTGAGAGTTTGGTATGCGTTTCCGGCCCGGCCGGTGTCAGTCCTCCTCGATGATTTGTTCCGGTTCCCAAATGGTGTTCATCAGGTTGAGGGCGATGTTGTTTCCCGCTTCGGCTGCGGTGCAGAGAATGTCGTAGTAACGTTCCATGTCCGTCATGAAAAACGTCGGGTCGTTGTTCACAGCCGCCGTGTCGAGCCATTCCCACGCCACTTCCTTGTCCGGTGCCAAGCAGCCCTTCTCTATGCCTTCGAGCAGTATGTTCTGGAATAGTCCCCTGCGGACAATCAGACCTGTGGCCCAGTTGTTCGATGCCGCGAGCAAGGCTTTGAGCGGGTACACCTCCACCATGCCGCCGTTGATGGCCTCGTTCAGGAGGTCGAGCACGCATTGTTCCGCCTTGGTGGTCTCCCGGTATACCGTCTGTTGCCTTTGTTCGTGCACCTCGGCGATGTCCCGGAGCAAGTCGCGCGCCTGTTCGTAGGGCGTGAGCCGATAGTAGCTGAACACCAGCGTTACGAGGTCCGAGCTCAGGTACGGGTTGTCCACTAAGAAGGAGGGTGCTTGGAAACTCTCTTCTATCTTCACGCGGTAGAGGTCGTTGCCGCTGCGCAGCGCAATGGCCGTTTCCGACACCTCCTCCACGCGCAGCGGTCCGCACCGCAGACTTTCCGTTGGGAGCATTTCGCCTACTTTCAGCGCGCCAAACGGCACATACATCCGCTCTGCGTAGTGGTTGCCCACGGACATGTCGCGCGTTTCGTGGTGCGCCACGATTTTCAGTTCAATCGGCACTTCCGGCAGGCGGAGTTTGCGTTCGATTTCCGCCCTTTCGGCTTCGAGGTCGCGGGGCGGCAGCAACACCTCCAGCTGTTGGATGAGGGGAATGCAGTCCAGCAGCACCCCTCTCACCGTTGGCAGGTCCTCCTCGTCCATTTCGTACATATCGCACGCCAATGCCAACTGTTTTCGCAGGCGGTCTATGGCCGGGTCGTCGGGTCGGAGACACGTGGCGGCGAAGTCGCGCACCTCGTGCTTGAGGTTGGGCAGGATGAAGGGCCACGGCGTGGCGGCATCGTCGTCGTGCGTGACTAATCGTTGAATTGTTTGGTACAGATTGGCCAAATAGCGGCTCTCTGTGCTGATGTGTTGGTCGTCAATGTCGGCCTCGAAGCGGCAAATGTAGGGAGAGGGGGCAGGGGTGTGCGACATGGAGGTGAGGGGTCGTAAGAAGAGGAAGAGAGAAGGAGGAGTGGGGCGGACGGCGAGCAGTTTCAGTCGAACATCACCCTGGGATTCATCGCCGAGGGGCTGTTCCATCTGATGCCTCGGCGGGCCAGTGACGTTTCCTTTTGATGCCAATAGGCGAAGCAGAAGCCCATGCCGCGGCGGTGCCACCTTAGTTTCTTGGCACACTCGGCTTCAACTTCCGCAATCACCGCTTCCCATTCGGGTGTGCGCTCCACGGGGTCGAACTTCAGGGAGCGGCGGTATTTGCGGCAATACTCCTCCATCGGCAGGTCGGGATTGATGAAGTCGCGCAGTTTTTGCAGCGTTCGGAGGTTGTGCTCGTTGTCCGGAGCCAACGTTTCGATGTATTCGCGCACCTCTATGCAGAAGCGTGGCGTGAGGGTTTCCTCCATCTGTTCGAGCATGTTGTTCAGGAGGTCGGCTTTTTCTTCGGGTGTGTTGAATTCTTCCGGCACGATGTCGGGCAGTGTTTGCATCAGGTTGAATGCTTCTTTTCCTGCGGCTATGTTTTTCCACAGGTTGCCGTCATCCTCATAGTTTTTCACCATCTCTCGAAAGAGTTTTGCGATGCGTTTCAGCGTTTTGTCCATTCTGCGTGTTTTAAGGTGACATCCAAGCTTTTCTTGCTGCTGTCCGGTGCGAGTGTGTCGCAGTGGCCGCAGTGGGTGCGCCCCTGTTTCGTTCTGGCTGCCGGGCAGCAGGCAATGCAGAGCAAAGGTAGGGATTTTTTTGTGTTTCATAGTTTATTGAAAGAAATGTTTATCTCTTGCTCAATGAAATGCTCGCACGGGCTCTGCGTAAACGCCTGTGGGGGGCATCAGTCGTGCAACGCAAAGTAGTCTTAGGTTGTCCAAGTTGTCGTCGTCATTTCACAAGTCCGCCACTTGTGAAAAAAAGTCCCGGACTATTTTTTCCTACTCGTCGAGTTGAAAAAAATAGTCCGGGACTTTTTGTCGCGCAATGTGCGACGCTGCCGACGCACCCTGCGAGGGGATGGCTTATTCCTCGGTGTTTTCGTTCACAAGCTCCAGGTATTTCAGGCTTGCGTAGCCCGTTCGTCCGTTGTATTCGATGCGGAGGAAACCGTTTTCGCTTTCTTCAGATTTCACGCGGTCGCCTTGTTTCAGTGTGCCGATGACGCGGCTGGTCTTCTTGGGTTTGCTGCGCACATTGAGGTAGGCTGCGGTACATTCGTAGGTGGGGGTGGTGTCGGCCATGACTTCTGTGGGCTCGTCAGCATAGCGATCGAACCATTCGGGATGTTGGCTGCTCACACAGACGCCTGCCACCACGCCGATGGCCAGCAGCAGTGTCCAGCCGTTCCAGAAGAGAAGGCGGAAGCCGTACATGATGACGTTGACCCCCACCACAATGGCGAAGGCGGCGATGTACCACATGATGACACCGACTATGATGGCGCCGATGAGGGCAAAGATGCCCGCTACGATACCATGTTGAATGAATGTGCTCACCACGAAAATCAAACACCCGATTCCGATAACAACCATGGCCGCCAAACTGAACCAGCCCAGCACGTCTTCCGTCTTTTCCGCAAACCAGTTGCCAATGTCGGCCACCGTGTCGTTGAACCTTGACCACAGCGAGCGCCGCCGGAACGTACCGGAGGTTCGTGGAGTGAAGCTCTGGGTGTTGCGGGGAATGTTGATGACCGGTCTGGCTGAAGTCAGATTGCCAAACGACATGTTGTTAGGATTAAACCCTTCGGGTAGTGCCATAGTTCGTAAGTTGGTTGTTAAGATGCAGTGAGTGAATGAATGGATAGGGAGGTTTTGTGGCGCGCCACGGCGGTCAGCAAGTTATGCAGACGTATGCAATGAGGCCGATGACCAATAGCAACGTCCAGCCATTCCAGAAGATGAAACGAACGACGTATGCGATGATGTTGACCAAAATGGTGACGATGGCTGAGATAATCTTCCACATTATATAGCCCGCAACAACGGACGCAAAGAGAGAAATGATGGCCTCCGCGAAACCATGTTCGTTGTATTCCTCTATGATTAGTTGGATGTAGAGGATGACGATGGGGATGATGGCCAGCAGGCGTAGACAGAGGATGATGTTATCCGTATTGTCGGCGAACCAGTTGCCGATGTCGGTCACGCCCTTGTTGAACCTTGCCCATAGCGATGGCCGGCGTACGGTGCGGGCGGCGGGGCGGACGGGGCGTTGCCCGTTGCGCGGTATCCGGAACGCGGGTCTGCCGGCAGCCAGGTCGCCAAAGGACATGCTGTTGGGATTAAACCCCTGGGGTAGTGCCATTGTTGAAAAGTATTTGGCCGTTTTCGGCGGATATGAAGATGGGAATGTCTTTGTTGACGGCACCATCCACCATGGCGTTGGTCAAAGGGTTGATGATGTGGTCGGTGATGGCGCGTTTGACGGGGCGTCCGCCGAACTCGGGCCGGTAACCGTGTTCCACGATGAAATCTACGGCGGTGGGGTCGATCACGATGACGATGCCCCGGTCGCGGAGCTTCTCCTGTTCCTTCTTGAGCACGATTTGGGCAATCTCGGCCACGTTTTCGCGGCTCAGGGGGTGGAACATGACGATGTTGTCGATACGGTTGATGAATTCCGGGGCAACTCTTTGGCGCATTTCCTGCATCACCTCTTCGGTACACCGCTTCACTTCGTCATCGGTGGCCTCGCGGCCGCAAAGGGTGCGGAGTATGTTTTGCTGCCCCATGTTGGAGGTCATCACGATGAGCGTGTTCTTGAAATTAACTACCTTGCCCTGGCCGTCGGTCATGCGTCCGTCGTCGAGCACTTGCAGGAGTGTTTCAAAAATCTTTGGATGCGCTTTTTCGATTTCGTCGAACAGGATGACGCTGAACGGCTTCCGGTAAACGGCTTCGGTGAGCTGGCCGCCCTGCTCAAAGCCTATGTAGCCCGGAGGGGCACCGAAGAGCCGGTGGGCGGAGTGTTCCTGCTGGTACTCGCTCATGTCGATGCGCACCATCTGCGCCGGGTCGTTGAAGAGGAACTTGGCGATGGCCTTGCACAGCTCTGTTTTGCCCGTACCCGTGGTACCGAGGAAAAGGAAGGAGCCTATGGGGCGCGAGGGGTCGTTGAAGCCGAGACGACTCCGCTTGATGGCATCGGCAACAGCTTTGACGGCTTTGTCCTGACCTACCACCGAGGCGTGGAGCTCCTCTTCTATGTGTTGCAGACGGTCGTTGTCGTCGGCCGCCAGGTCGTTGACGGGAATGCCGGTCCACTCTGTGATAACCTGCTTCACATCGTTTTCCTCCATCACATCGCGGTCGGAGAAGAGCAGGCGGAGTTGTGCGGCGGCCTCGTCAATGAGGTCGATGGCCTTGTCGGGGAGTTTGCGGTTGGTGATGTAGCGGGCAGAAAGTTCCACGGCGGCTTTGCACACCTCGTCGGGGATGGTGATGTGGTGGTAATGCTCGAATTTGGTTTTGGCTCCCTGCAGAATGAGGATGGCGGAGGCGATGTCCGGCTCGTCGACTATCACTTTCTGGAAGCGGCGTTCAAAGGCGGGGTCCTTCTCAATGCGCTTGTACTCGTTGAGGGTGGTGGCTCCGAACAGCTTGATTTCGCCGCGGGCCATGGCGGGCTTCAGGAGGTTGGCGATGTCGTTGTCCGAACCGCTGTTGGCACTGATGAGCATGTGTATCTCGTCGATGAAGAGCACGAGTTGTGGGTCGGCTGCGGCCTCTTCCAAAACGCTCTTCATCACTCCTACGGCATCGGGCAGGGACTTGATGGCGGAGAAGTCGAGGCTGTAAAGCTTGAGCCGGGCCAGGTCGGCGGGCACGTTGCCCTGGAGCAGACGGAGGGCGAGTTCTTCGGCGATGGCCGTTTTTCCGGTACCGGGTTCGCCCACTAACACGGGATTGTTCTTCGAGCTGCGGGCCAGGATGAGGAGTACGCGCTCCAGTTCCTTGTCGCGCCCGATGGCGTGGTGGATTTTGCCGTTGGCCGCCAGCTCCAACATGTTGATACAGAACTTCTTGATGGTTTCTCCCGTGGTATCGTTGTCGGCCTCGTAGTTTCGTTGTGCCGCTCCAGGCTGTGAAGCTGCCGGTTGCTGCGGCGAGGCTGTGGGTTGCTGCTGTGCGGCGGCGGGACGCTGCGGTGAAGCTGTGGGTTGCTGCGGCGAGGTGGCGGCATTGCCCCACGACATGGACGATCCGGCCCCGGCTTGTGGCGGACGGGCCGGTGAGTTGGTGGGAACGAGGTAGGTGGCAAAGGCTTCGTCGTTTTGTTGCAGCAGGGCCGCCATGATCATGCCGGCAGAGGCATCCATGTTTTGCGAGGCCACGAGTTCAAACACTGCCTCGATGGTGGGGTGAAACACCATGCCTTCGCCAATGGGCAGGTTGGGAAAGTCGGCCATGCCCTGTGCAATGCTTTCCATGGAGGCATGGGGGTTGTAGCCGTGTCGCTGCAACACTTGGCACACTTCCTCGCCTGCCATCGAGGCCAGGCCGCCCACTAAATGGCAAGGCATGACTACGTGGCTGCCGGCCGTGGAGGCAATTTGCGCGGCCGCCTGTATGGCTTGAAGTGTGGTGGGAGAAAAACGGGAAAAGTCGATTTGCTGCATCTAACCTTGGAGCTTGTTGTAATTTCGTTTGCGGAGGTGTGGAAAGTGGAGGATGATGTGCTGATAGTGGCTTGGCTCTCCGGTCGAAGAGGTAATAAAGTTCGTCAGAGTGCGCCACATTTTCTGTGCTGCGAAGCTTTCTAACGGTAACCTCACAACCTGACATCCTCATCAGCCAATCTCTTGTAACCTCCTCAACTAAAATGGATTCAAGTTTCGGAGGTTATGAGTTTGAAGGTTATGAGGTTATAAAGTTACTTGGTGGGCTACTTTGACTGCGTCAAACAGTATTATTATAACCTCACAAACTGGAAGCGAAGCGACCATATCCTCATAACCTTCAACTTTGCATAAGATTGGCTACGGCTCGGCAATTTAAGCAAGCTTATTGCACTCGCCTTGCACAATCTTTGCATAAGATTGGCTACGGCTCGGCAATTTAAGCAAGCTTATTGCACTCGCCTTGCACAATCTTTCGATACTTCCGAAAGTTGAAAAATGGGTGATTGTAGGTGAGTTTTCACTTGTGTGGGGCGTGTCGGCACGCGTGGTCGGGGTGTCGACACCGGTTGGTGAAGAGAAGGACGCAGCCATCCTGTTGCGAGGGTGGCTACGCCCTTGATAGTGCTTAATCGGGGTCGTTCTGGGGTTCCGGCTCGGTTGGAATTTTTCCCAGATCGAGGTCGGTGAAATTGCCGGAGCCCATGGCTTTCAGCGATTTGAGGAATGTTTCGTCGGTGACGAGCTGTTCCTTCTTTCCGCAAAGTGTGCAGTTTTCGTCGTGGGAGATTTGTATGCCGTACCACTTCATGATGGTGGGCATTCCGTCGGTGTTGTTGAAACTTCCCCAGTTGGCGTACTGCCGTTCGCGGCGGTTTGCCCAGATGTAGTAGTTTGCCTTAAACTCCTCCTCTAATGAGGTGATGCCTGAGGCGGTTCCGCGGGAGAGCTCTACGAGTGCGAGTTTCACCATCATGTTGCTGATGGGCTCAATGTCGGCTCCGAGTCCCACCTGTACGAATGCTTCGGCGTCCTCGGCCGATACGTAGGCGGGAATGTGGCCTGCGCGGCGGGCTGAGGCTTCGTTGCTGATTTCCTGGTCGCTCTGGTCGTACCAGTCGCTTCCCAACAGACAGAAGTAGCAGGGTTCGCCGGGGCGATAGATGAACACGTCGCCGCCTTCGGCACGTGTGATGGCGCGGCCGAAGATGCCCACCTTTTCATGCTTGACAAGCAATTCGGAGGTGTGGTAGCGCGACTGATTGTTGTCCGTGCAGCACATCACGACGTCGGCCTTGCGAATTTCTTCCTCCAAGAGGCCGAGATTTTTGTTGATGTCGAGGGGCAACTTGTCGACTACGGCATAGGGGTTCTTGCCTTTGATGGCGTCGGCCACCGCGTCGGTTTTGAGTCGACCCAGGTCGTTGAGGGTGCAGACGTGGCGTGAAAGATTGTGCAGCTCCACGCGGTCGAAGTCGGCCAGCGCGAACTGTCCTACGCCGGCTTTGGCCAGTTCCACGGCGATGGGTGAACCGCCGCTGCCCAGTCCGATGATGAGCACGCGCTTTCCGGAGAGGATGTCCAACTCGATGAGGCCCTTGTTGCGCTTGTAGAGATTTTCTCGCGAGGGGATGACGGTCACTTCCGTGCCTTGCGTGGTGGCGGTGCCATCTTCGTGGATGTCTACCTGCAAGCCGGTGTCGGCGTTGTGCGTGGCGCCGGTTTTGGCAAAGCTTACGCGGAAGGTTTCGCCGAAGGCGTGTTCCCGGGGGGTGAAGTGCAGGTGCGTAACGTCTTCATTCTCCCACCGGTAGCCATAACCTGTGGCGGTTTGTTCGGCAGAAGCCATAAAAGATGCCAGCTCTTCGCCGTCGATATAGTAGACGGGCCGGCCGAAGTCGGGTTCTGTAATCATAGGTGTCAGATGTTGAAGAAGGGACGCTTCGACACGTCGTTCACGGGGCTTTGTTCGTCTGTTACCTGCTCGTTTCCGCTCAGTTCGACAAAGGTCATTTTATTCTTGTCCCAAACAATTTTTTTGCCATTGTTTTGTCCTTCCTGCTGCTTGCGCATAGCGTCGGACAGCTGATCGAGGTCTAATTCTTGTGCCATGTGTCAGATGGTTTTTATGAGGTTTGTTGATATTCGTTGGGGGAGTTTTTGGGGATATGGGCCGTGGCGTGCGGGTTATCCTATGGTTTCTCCATGCTGTCCCATGTGGCGGAGATAGTACTCCATGTCTTTGCCCGTGCGCAGCGTCTGTTCGTAGATGTTGAGCCAGAGCACGCAGCGCACGTAGACCATCCAGAGCGACATGTCGGGTCGCCAGGCATCGGGGTGGTAGTGGCAGATTTGCGTCCAGCCGTTGACGTGGGGCGAGAGCGTGTGGTTGGCGCTGCTGGGCTCGTTCATGGGGTTGCCATGGCAGTCGCGGAGCATACACTCGACGTAGGCATTGGGTTTTTTGGCGGGATAGTTATCCAGCTCCATGCGCAGGACGTACACCTTGCCGCTGTTGGTGCGGGCGGCGATGCGGAGATAAGGAGTGTCGGTGTGAAGGTCGCCAAAAACGAACGACTTGGTGCCACCCATGTAGTGGCTGATAACTTGCTCTTCGAGCTGTCTGCGTTGATTATCCATTGTATTGATTTTTTGTTTCCTTTATTTTTTGTTCCAGTTGCAGCAAGAGTTTGGCCAGCATGTGTTCGTTGTCGAGCAGCGGGTGTAGATAGTCCGTTACGTCGGTTCCTTCGCGCAGGGCTTTGTTCTGGTAGCCTGTCATGACGCATGCCACGAGGTATGCCTTGAGTAGGGGGGTGTCTTTGCGCCATTGGAGCAAATCTACGTAGACCTCGCCCGCCGTGTGGAACATTTCGTACAGATTGATGTATTCAATCTCTTCCGGGTAACCCTTCAGCGAAGGCCGTTCGGGAGAAAATTGTTCGATGCAGCCATATTTTATTTCGGGTGGGGTGAGTGGAAACTCTGCCGGCAGGGTGATGCGCACCACGGTCTGCCTGCCTTCGTGGAAGGGGTAGGCCACCACGTCCCATGTGGGGCGTTGGGTTTCAGTGTTGCGCACTGCCATTCCGGCCGGGAGGGCGGCGGAGAGTTGTTCGTCGACCTGTTGCGTCAGTTCGGCGAGTCGGCGTTCGCGAAGGTCCTCTTCCGTTTCCGTTTCGGCAGTTGTGGGTGCGGCGGCAACGATGTTTTCGGCCGGTTCGAGGCTTGGTGCCACAGGTTCCGGCTTTGGGATGAGATAGGCCAAGCGTTCGGCCACCCATCGGCCGAAGGTGGCGGTGAGGTGTTCTTCTCCGATTTCCCAAGGCTGTGTTCCGTTGTCAGGCAGTTGCTGGCCGGACTGGTCTTGCAGCACCGGGCCCTTCGAGGGGAAGCCATAGGGCAATTTGATGTTTACGCCGGCTCCCTTGATGGCAATCTGCGGTTCGCCAGTGGCGAGGATTTCTGCTTTCACGGCGTAGTTGGGCAACATGGACGCCACCATGGACACGAATGCCTTCATCACTTCCACGTTTTCCGCATTTTCGGTGAGCCAATGCACCTTCACGTTGGCCGTTTCCCTGACCGTTTGGCTCACGGTGCGGATGGAGCCGTGCGAGGCGTGCTTCGTGTAGGGGTGAATGAGCATGTGGGCTAAATCCCTGTCGACGAGCTTGCGGTAGGGGCTTTCCATTCCCACCACGTCCCAGGCCGCCTGCACGTAGTCGCGGGGCATGTTTTCGTGGAAGTTGAATGGGTTGACCGTGGTGTGCGTCCGGGTGCAGTTGCCGATGCAGAGCAACAAGCGGGGGAAGCCCGGTTTGCCCACACCGTACTGCATGGTGTTGACGTCGCCGCCGCTGGGATGTGCCAGTCCGAGCTGGTGGTGCGAGTGCCACTCGCCAATGTGTTGCAGGCGGTAGCGCCGATGCAACTCCCGCCCCACGCTTTGCAGATAGTCCTGATCTTGAATGAACTGGGTGGGGTGGTGCATGGCATGGCGGCCCGGACCGATGGCATAGGCCACAACGGGTACGCCGGTAGCGGTCCAGAAACCAAAGAGTTGACCTCCTGTTTCTATGTCGGTATAGTCGAGGATGCAACGGGACATGTAGTCCAGCTCACTTTGGTAGATGATGGCCGTGCGCGCCGGACGATTGGGGTCGTGGTCGGATTGGGCGTTACGGTTGCCGGCATCGTGCGAGTTGCGCTGGCTGTTGGAGCCTCGATTGGGCTTGTTGTAAAAATTGAAGAAGGTCATGGTGGTATCAGTAGGATTAGCGTTTGAGGTGTGGGAAGAGGCCACGGACAAGTGTCCGGCTGCGTTCAGGGAAGAACAAGCATCCATACATAAAGTGGCATCTTCGCCATGGGAGAAACGGGCTGTAACCGTTCTTCTGCAGGCGAAGATGCACATTATTTTTGAAAAACCGACATTTGTTAGTTGAAAAATCCACCAAACCGTGTTTAAGGATTTTTTTTTGAGAAATTTTGTGATATGAATTCAGAAGAAATGTTGAAAAGTATTGAAGTGAAATGGTGAGGTGTAAACTTCAACCGAAGGCGGGGTAGGAAACGCTTGCTGCTGTTCGCCTTGCTGTTGCCCTCTGCTGCTGCTACTGTGCAAAGAATTGCTGTACACGTTTCAGCTGTATGCCGTAGTTGAAATTCTGCGTATCTCTGATGCCCGCAAAGTTGACTGCCACCAACTGTCCGTATTCGTTGAGCACGGGGCTGCCGCTTGAGCCGGGCAGACTGGGGATGGTGTACATCATCTTGTCCTCGTCGGGCATCTGTGAGATGGTTCCGCCGGTGATTTGTGCCTTTATTCCCTGCGATGTGTTCGACACGGTGAAGCCGGCGTTGTAGCCAATCATGTAGAGCTTCTGTCCCGTTTTCATTTCCTTGGCGTCATCATCGGAAAAGAGGTTCTTGATTTTGTTGAGGAAGGATTCGTCCTGCTCCTCGTTGACAGCGAAGATGTGTTTGCCCTCCGGGGTTTGTTTGTTCTTGAGTTGCAGTGTGGCCAGGTCAATGTTTTCTTTGTCTGATACTTTTATGACGACGCAAGGCACGAGGTCGGAAAATTTGGTGACGTAGGTGTCGTTGTAGGCAATGCCCAGTTCGCAGATGGTTTCCACGCTGAGGTCGGAGAGGTCCATTGTCTTGAGCGCTTCCTTGGTTTCCTTGTAGTCGTCGTACTGCTCTTTCAGCTGCGCTTGCTCCGCTTTGATTTCGTTCAGTTTGTTTTCATCCACATAGTACTCCTGTAAAAAGGGGTTGTACTGAACACAGTCCGACTTGGACTGTTCCAACGTGTCAAACTTGTCCGAAAGTTCCTGCATGGCGATGTTGAGGATTTCGCCCATGGCACTGAACACGCGGCGCACGGAGTTTTTGGCATCCTTTACGGCTATGTGCGGATTGGCCACGTGGTTGTTAGTCAGGATGGTCCCTTTGTCCGACACGAAGAAGCCTGTGCCCGTCAGCACCTGGCGCTTTTCGAGAATTTCGTTCTTGTCCATCGTCCAGTCCTTCAGGTCGCCATCTTCATCGAAGTCGGAGAAATACCATTCCTTGCCGGTGGGTAAAGTTATCTTGTGGTAGTACTGATTTACTACCATAACCACACCGCTGCTGCACTCGTTGTAGAGCTCGTCCGACGTTTTTGTGCTATCACATCCCGTCCATCCCATTAACATGATGAGGGAGAGGGTTATAAACAAATATTTTTTCATACCATCAAAAGGGTTAGGTTGGTTATTCCCATGATTTGAAGTCCAGCCGCAGGTTGGTGCGAAGAGAAAAGCAGAGGCTTTCGATGTGTGCGAGGCGTAAAGCCAAATCGCGGCGTAAAGGTAAAAAGAAAATGACTAAATGAAAGAAAAATATAAAAAATCCTATGTTTTTTGTCCGAACTGCCTGATTTTATAAAACTTTTCTGAAAGCTGGGATAGGGGACGGAAGGGTGGGGTGCGGGAGGTGAAAAACCTGATTACGGATGGGCGACAAAAAGTCCCGGACTATTTTTTTCAAGTCGACGAGTAGGAAAAAATAGTCCAGGACTTTTTTTTACAAGTGGCGGACTTGGGGAATGAGGACGACAACAGAAACAACAAAGGACAACTTTCTGCTTGTTGTTCCCGGGATGTGGTGAAAAACTCGGACAACAGCTGCGGGAAAGAGGTTGTCTGGGTTTGCGTCATTGGCGGGTGGGAGATATAAAAGTTGTCCTTTGTTGTCTAAGTTGTCGTCTTCAGAGAAAAGGAAATGGAGCGTGGCAGCGAGTGCAATGGGTTGTGCCGATTATCGGCATATTTCTTTCCAGAGTTGTTGCAGTCGGTGCAGCACCTTGGGCTTGCTTTTGGCCAGATTGTCTTGCTCGTAGCACGAACGGGAGAGGTCGTAGAGCTGAGGCTCCCGGCTGTTGCCCGTTTCTATCTTCGGTCCCCAGGTGATGATGGGTTCGCCGTCGGAGGGCGCAATGTATTTGTAGCGTTGCGTACGTAGCACCACGTTGCGGTTGGCCGCCATGCTCAAAGCGTATTTGCGCGGATGTTTGTCGCGCCCCAGCCAGGTGGAGAGGTGGTTCTCGCTGTCGGGGGCTGCTCCTTCTTCCACTTCGATGCCGGCCAAGGCGGCGAGGGTGGCGGGGGCGTCGATGAGAGAGGTCAGGGCATCGCTGGTACGTCCGCCTTTCACACCGCCGGGCCAATAGACAATGAAGGGAACTGCCGAACCTGCCTCGAACGAACTGTATTTCCCGCCGCGCCACGGACCACCCGGACGGTGAGAGCCGGCCAGTTCTATGGCCTGGTCGGCATAGCCGTCGTCGAGCACCGGACCGTTGTCGCTCGTGATAATAATCAAGGTGTTGCGGTCAAGGTTGCGTCGGCGGAGTTCCGCCGTGAGCTGCTGCACCGTCCAGTCAAATTGCAGGATGGCCTCGCCCCGCAGTCCCATGACGCTCTTTCCGCGAAAACGCTCATGGGGCATTCGCGGCACGTGTACGTCGTTGGTACACAGATACATGAAAAAAGGCTCCGAGCGGTGGGCTTCGATAAACGAAACGGCGTGCGCCAGGATGCTGTCGGCAATGTTTTCGTCCGTCCACAGAGCTTTGCCGCCGCCTTTCATGTAGCCTATGCGCGAAATGCCGTTGACGATGCTCTGGTCGTGGCCGTGGCTGGGGCGCAGCTTGGTGAGCAGATGCGGATGGGTGTGTCCGGTGGGTTCGCCGGCGAACGGCTGTCGGTAGCTCACTTCGATGGGTGCCGAAGCGTCATGATTCGCCACCCGTCCGTTTTCTATGTAAACGCAAGGCACGCGGTCGGCTGTGGCTGCCATGATGTAGTGATAGTCGAAGCCCAAGTCGCGGGGCGAGAGGTCGAGTTGTCCGTTCCAGTCCTGCGCGGCGGTTTTGCTGCCCAGTCCCAGGTGCCATTTGCCGATGGCGGCGGTGGCGTATCCCGCCCGGTGCATGAGGTCGGCCAGGGTGGTTTGTTCCGGTTGGATAATCATGCCCGCATTGCCCGCCGCCACGTCCGTTCCGGTCCGGCGGAAGGGATATTGTCCCGTGAGCAGGGCGTAGCGCGAGGGGGTGGAGGTGGAGGCGCAGGCGTGCATGTTGGTGAAACGCACACCTTGGCGGGCCAGACTGTCTACTGCGGGCGTTTGGATGCGCGTGGCTCCATAGCAGGACAAATCGCCATATCCCAAATCGTCGGCCACGAGAAGAATGATGTTGGGTTTCACGTTTTGTGCCCAAGCCGGGAGCGACAGCAGGGAGAGTAGCGGCAGGAAAGTCTTTTTCATATTTCGGAAATTAGATTGAAGGTGCAGGAATAAGCAGCAGGGATTGCCGGAAAGGAGAAGCGGACGGAGTGATTGGAGGAATATTCAGAAA
The DNA here is from genome assembly GCA_004552195.1 of Bacteroidales bacterium. The sequence continues at coordinate 47,541 of SFPC01000002.1, forward strand.
GGAGATACGTAAAGTATATGAAAAAAGCGGAGTGGTGGGAGCCACGTCCGCTTTAGGATAGACAGCAAGGGCTATACCCGTGTTGCCTCGGTGATATTTTCTATCTCCTTCAGTCGGGTGCAAAGCGCCTCTACGTCGGACGTGTCGTAAACGGCGATGGTGAGAGTGCCGTCGAAGATGCCGTCGTTCGTGTTGAGGTTGATTTGGCGCAGATTGAAGTGGGTGAGTTTGTGGAGCAGGTCTGCGATGGAGTAAAGCACGCCTTGTGCATCGATGCCCCGGATGGCGATGTTCACATTGTGGAGTCGGGTGCGGTGGGTACACCATGCGGTGGCAATGATGTTGTTTCCGTAGCGTGACTTCAGCTTCAAGGCCGTTTCACAGCTACGTTTGTGCAGTTGCAGTTCTCCATTCGGCGCGATGTATCCCATAACGTCGTCGCCGGGAATAGGGTGGCAACAGGAGGCCATGACGCAGTGTCCGAGCACTTCGTCGGTGATGCGGAGCGTTTCCTTTCGGTTGAGCTTCAAAGCCCAGTCCGGTCCGAACTGCTCGTTGGCTTCGGTCATGTTGTCGTCGTCCGCCGTTGCTGTATCCTTGTTCCCGTTGGCGTTTCGGTTGGCCATGAAGGGAATGAAGCGACGCCAGCGCGACTGTCCGTGGCCGCTGCTTGCCGCTTCCTGCTCTTTGATTTGCTGCCACAGCGTGGCCGACAGCACCAGTGTGCCTTCGCCGAGGCGTTGGTAGAGTTGTTCTATGGAAGGCTGGCGCAGCGTTTTGCGGATGCGGTCAATCATGGCTTCGTCGGCGGGTTGCTGTTGCTCTTCGAGGAACTGTTTGAGCAACTGCTGTCCGCGTGACTGATTGTCGCGTGCCTGCTTACGGAGCGATGCCTGAATTTTTGCGCGTGCCTTGGCTGTGGTGGCATATTCCAACCAGTCGGTATGCACTTGGGTGTTGCGCGAGATGAGTATTTCCACTTGGTCGCCGCTGCGTAGCTGGTAGCTGAGGGGCACCAAGCGGTGGTTCACCTTGGCCCCGATGCAGTGTGAGCCCAGGGTGGTGTGGATGGCGTAAGCGAAGTCGAGGGCGGTGGCTCCCTTGGGCATGGATTTGAGTTCGCCTTTGGGGGTGAACACCATGATTTCCGCTGCGTAGAGATTGAGCTTGATGTTGTCGAGGAGGTCGAGCGTGTCGGGCTGCGGGTCGTCGAGGATTTCCTTGATGGAGTTCAGCCAGCGGTCCAGCTCCGTCTCGTCGTAGGCAGCCCCCTTGTCCTTGTATTTCCAGTGAGCCGCGAAACCTATTTCGGCGATGTCGTCCATGCGGTCCGAGCGGATTTGTACTTCCACCCACTGGCCTTGGGCCGACATGAAGGTGTTGTGCAGGGCTTGGTAACCGTTGGTCTTGGGGTTGGAGAGCCAGTCGCGGAAACGGGTGGGATGGGGCTTGTAAATCTCCGTCAGGGCCGAATAGATGCGGAAACATTCATCCTTCTCGTGCTGGCGGTCCTTCGGAGTGAAGATGATGCGGATGGCCAGTATGTCGAAAACTTCCTCAAAGGGGATGTGCTTTTTCTGCATCTTGAGCCAGATGGAGTAAGGGCTTTTGACTCGTGCCTTGATTGTGTAGTTCACGCCGAGAGCGTCGAGGCGTTCCTTGATGGGCGGTGTGAAGCGTGCAATGATGTCGTCGCGTTCGATTTTCGACTGTTCTATTTTCTCCAACACGGCTTCGTATTCCTCCGGGTGCTCGTAGCGGAAGCTGAGGTTCTCCAGCTCTGTCTTGATGCGGCTGAGTCCCAGCCTGTCGGCTATGGGCGCGAAGATATACAGCGTTTCGGCTGCAATTTTGTACTGCTTTGAGGGCAACATGGACGAGAGGGTGCGCATGTTGTGCAGACGGTCGGAGATTTTGATGAGGATGACGCGGATGTCATCGCTCATCATGAGCAGCAACTTCTTGAAAGTTTCCGCTTGAAGGGAAGCTCTTTCACCGAAAATGCCGCCCGAAATTTTCGTTACGCCTTCTACGATGTTGGCAATCTTGGGCCCGAAGAGATTGGAGAGGTCTTCGTTGGTGTAGTCCGTGTCCTCCTCCACGTCGTGGAGCAGTGCGGCACAGATGGAGGTGGAGCCGAGTCCGATTTCGCCGCAGGCAATCTGCGCCACGGCGATGGGGTGGAGAATGTAAGGCTCTCCCGAACGGCGGCGCACGCCTCTGTGAGCCTGTTTGGCAAAGTTGAATGCTTTCGTGATGAGGTCTACCTTGCGGCGGTGGTTGGTGGCAAGGTAAGTGTCGAGCAGGTGTTGAAAAGCTGCGTTAATCATCTCTTCATCTTTCTGTTCCTGCGTGGTAAGCTGGGTGTGTGATTTTTGTTCGTCCATGGTGATTGTCTTTTGTTTTTAATGTGGATTGAATGTTAACTGTAAGGCCAAGCCCTGCTCGAAAGAGTAACCGGCCGTTTCGGAAGCTGGATAAGGTTAGAGGAATGTGTAACGATAGTCGCGAAGTGGTGATTGAAAAAGGGAGCAGACGGAGTGGTAAGCAAGGAAGTGAAGTTTCCGGAGGAGGAAAGCAAATGTCACTCGTTTGCTTGCCACTCTGTCCGCTCCCAAACGGAGAGAGAGGTTTATTTTACGCGGATTTTCTGTCCTATATTGATGAGATTACCCTTGATGCCATTCAGCTGGCGTAGCTTTTTCACCGTAGTGTGGTTGCGTTTGGCAATGTCGCTCAAGGTATCGCCGCTACGCACGGTAGTGGTTTGGGCGCGTTGTTTGGTTTTCGATTTGCGTGATGCCTTTTGGCTGCTTTTTGCCCTGCCGGAGGTTTGGGAGGAACGCGAAGCGGAAGTGGAGGTGCGGCGCGTCGATGCCACTTCGGGCACGCTCACCGTGGCGCGGCGGGTGAGGAGCTCATCCGCCCGGTAGTTGTACACCGAGTCCTTGAGGTCGATCAGCGCAGTCAGCGCTTCGGTGGGCAGACAGAGCGACATGGTGCCCACAGAGCCCGGGATGACATCCGTGCGGTACTGCGGGTTGAGCGCACGCACGGCATCCATGTCGATACCCGTCAGGGCGGCCACCTGCTCCATGTGGAGGTCGCGGCTAATCTGCAAGGTGTCAGTCGTCACCGGGTACTTCGTTTTCATGGGGCAGATGTTGTGCTCGCAGTAGTAGTTCATCACGTAATTGGCGGCGATGAAAGCCGGCACGTAGCCCCGTGTTTCTGCCGGGAGGTAGGGGTAGATGGTCCAGTAGTCGTGAGAGCCGTTGGCGCGGTGGATGGCCTTGTTGATGTTGGCGGGTCCGCAGTTGTAAGCGGCAATGACCAGGTTCCAGTCGCCGTAGATTTTGTACAGGTCGCGCAGGTAGCGTGCCGCAGCCCAGGTAGATTTGTACGGGTCTTGCCGTTCGTCAATCAGGCTGTTAACAGTCAGATCGTAGCGTTTGGCAGTAGCGAGCATGAATTGCCACAGTCCCACGGCTCCTGCCCGACTTTTCGCTTTCGGTTCCAGGGCACTCTCGATGAAGGGCAGGTATTTCAGTTCCAATGGCAGCCCGTAGTAGTCCAGGGCCTCCTCGAAGATGGGCACATAGAAGTTTCCTGCGCCCAACATGTACGACACGCTGCGCCGTAGGCGGGTGCAGTATTGGTCGATGAACTTCTGCACCACATTGTTATACGGCATTTCCATCACCACCGGTAGCCGTCGGAGACGGTTCTGGTACTCTTCGGCCGAGAATTCCGGGTTGGTGTTCGGGTCGACGCAGGTGGTGTCGGGATAGAGATATTTTTTGGCCATCCACTCGTTCAGAAGCGAGTCGCAGCTGAGTGTCATGCCCTCGGGCAGGTCAATCACCTCGTCGCGGCCGCTTTGGTCATCGTGAACGGTAATTTCCGTTTCGTAAGTCTGCGCTGTGGCCGTCATGAAGCCGGCTGCCAGCGAAAAGAGTAGGGTTTTTATTTTATTCATCAGTCGTGGCTTGAAAGATGTAGGTTGAAAACTAAAAAGTGAGGCAACATCCGACGCCGTAGGCCGTGTTTCGGCCCGTCGAAATGCCTTGTGTCTCCATCACGGCGGGGCGCACGCTCATGGAGAGGTCGGGAGAGATGTCAAACTCCGAGAGTTGTGCATCTACGTAAGCGTCGACCACCGAGAGCAGGTAAACCCCTACGAAGCAGAAGGCACTCAGGTCGCGGTAGCGCCGGTAGAAGTCCTTCTTCCGCTTGAAGAGTTTTTTGAACTGCTCCTCCCGCCCCGTGATGTCGTAGCGTGGCGGCAACATCTCCAGGTAGGAACACGTGCGGGGGTCGTCGTCCATGATGTCGAGGTAAGCCTGCGAATAGTCGCGGTACATCTGCTGGTTCCACATCAGGGCGTAGGTACAGCCCAGGAAACCTCCGTAGATGAAGGGCAACTTCCAGTACTTGCGGTTGTATATCTGTCCGGCGCCTGGCAGCACCAGCGAGAGCCACAAAGCCCTCTTGGGGTTCGGCACGAAACGTTGCCGCGGCAGTTTGGGCTTTCCTACTTTGCGGCTCACGGAGTCGTTGAGCGAAGCCAGCTTCTCGTTCGTCCGGTCCCGGAGTGTGTCGGCATGGGTTGCCGTTGTTTCGTTGGGTCGGAGCTCACGGGGAGGCAATGTGTCGGGCTGTTCCGTTGGAGGAAGAAATGCGTTGTCCGGCATGTCGTTTGCAAAAACGGGTAAAGCCGAAGCCCTTTCGGAGGCTTCGACTTTTGAGGCTTGGGCCACAGTTTTTGCCGAATGTCCGGCGGTGGAGCGTTCAGGCAAGGCAGCCTGTGCGTCAAGGCCGGCGCAGGCAATAGTCCAGATGAGGAAATGCCAGATATAATGCCAATTCATCAAACTTCTTTAGTGGTTTGTGAGCAGTGAAGGGAGCGCATGGAGTTTCCGTAGGTTGAAAGTGCGGTAGCACGACGAGCTTCCGTTCGCTTCAGATTTTGTCGAGCATAGCGATGATGCGTTCCAGTTCCTCCTCCGAGCCAAAGGGGATGGTTATTTTGCCTTTCCCTTGTTGTGAACAAGTCATTTGCACCTTGGTGCTGAACACCTGTGCGAGGCGGTTGCGGAGTTCGGCATACTCTTCGGGCAAGCTTTTGCCCGCCGCTTTGAGTGTTTTCCGGCCGCTTTTGAGTGTTTCGCCGCTGTTGAGTGCTTTCACCATCTCCTCCACCTGTCTGACGGAGTAGCCCTTCTCTTTGATTTCGCCGAAGAGCTTCACTTGGAGCGAAGGCTTGTCCAGTCCGAGCAGTGCGCGGGCATGTCCCTGGTCAATCTCTTTGTTTTGCAGGGCCACCTGCACCTGTGCCGGCAGTTTGAGGAGTCGGAGATAGTTGGCTATGGTTGCTCTGTTTTTCCCCACCTTTTCCGAGAGCTTGTCCTGCGTCAGGTCATACTGCTCGATGAGATTTTGGTAAGCCAATGCAATTTCGATGGCGTTGAGGTCCTCGCGTTGGATATTTTCCACGAGTGCCATTTGCATCATGTTCTCATCGTCGGCCGTTCTGACGTAGGCCGGTATGGAAGTGAGGCCCGCCATTTGCGAAGCCCTCCACCTGCGTTCTCCGGCAATGATTTGGTACGTGCCGTCCTCCATGAGTCGGAGCGTGATAGGCTGAATGATACCGATTTGCCGTATGCTTTCGGCCAGTTCCTGGAGTGCTTCGGTGGCAAATTCCCTTCGGGGCTGGTTGGGGTTAGCTTTTATTTTAAACACCGGCACCTCGCTGATGCTGGAAGAGCCACTGGTGTGTACTTCCTCTTCAGTTGAAATCAGGGCATCCAGTCCCCGACCCAGAGCCGGAAATTTCTTGTGAGCTACCATGTGTCTTTGCTGTATTTATAAGTAAGGAGTGCGTGCATCGGTTGCCGTGGCTGTTTCGTTTCGGCGGTTGAGCGTTGCGCCGCCCCTTATGCTTTGTTTTTGTTGATGATTTCCTTGGCCAGGGCTAAGTGGTTTTTCGCGCCGGTAGAGTCGGCATCGTAGAGGATGGCCGGCAGTCCGTGGCTGGGAGCCTCGGAAAGTTTCACGTTGCGCTGTATCACCGTTTTGAACACCAGTTCCTGGAAGTGGCGCTTCACCTCGTCGTAGATTTGGTTGGCCAGTCGCAAGCGGCTGTCGTACATGGTGAGCAGGAATCCTTCTATTTCCAGTTCCGGGTTTAGTTTGCGTTTTACAATCTTGATGGTGTTGAGCAGCTTGGAGATACCTTCCAGCGCGAAGTACTCGCATTGCACCGGAATGATGACCGAGTTGGCCGCCGTGAGCGCGTTGACCGTGATGAGGCCGAGTGAGGGCGAGCAGTCAATGAGGATATAGTCATACTCATTGTGGAGCGGGGCCAGCATGTTTTTGATGATGCGTTCCCGTCCTTCAAAGTTCAACATCTCTACTTCCGCTCCCACCAGGTTGATGTTTGAAGGTATTACATCCAGGCGTTCGATGTCCGTGGTGTAGATAGCTTCGTGAACGTCCACACCGTTGATAACGCATTCGTAGATAGAACAATCCACCTTGCTCAAGTCGACGCCTAATCCCGACGAGGCGTTGGCCTGTGAGTCGGCGTCAATGAGCAACACGCGCTTTTCCAGCGTGGCAAGCGAGGCGGCCAGGTTCATGGAGGTAGTAGTTTTGCCTACACCACCCTTTTGGTTGGCCAAAGCAATGATTTTGCCCATAAGTTGTGGGTTGGTTAGAAAACAGGGCCCGCACTTTTGCCGTCCGCCCTGCTGGGAGGGGTGGCTCTCGGCCGGTGCTGCACCCGGAGGGGCGGTTCTCGGCGGCCGTTTGTGCAGGTCCGCACAATTAGCGAGGCAAAGGTATAAAAATTCAGCGAAATCTACGGCACTAAACTATTTTTTGTACTTTTGCCGCCTCAATAATGTATATGGAGTGTATGAAAAACCGGTTTGGTTGCACGAAACCCAAATCCGTGCCGACCGTTGTATTTTCAGCCTCCTCCTGAATAGCACTTTAATTCGCGATGCGTCCATATCTTCTTCTGTCCAATGATGACGGGGTGCAGGCCCCGGGGCTCAACTTCCTCATCGAAACGCTCCGTCCCTACGCCGATCTCCTGGTGATGGCTCCCGATTCAGCCCGTTCGGGGTTTAGTTGTTCCATCACCGCCGCCCATCCGCTCACTTACCGCGTGTTGCGCCGTGAAGAGGGGCTTACCGTGTGCGCCTGCTCAGGTACGCCCACCGATTGCGTGAAGATGGCGCTCAACCTCTTCCCCGATCGCAAGCCCGACCTCGTGGTGGGTGGCATAAACCATGGCGACAATTCTTCGGTCAACGCCCACTATTCCGGAACCATGGGCGTGGCCATCGAAGGTGCGCTTCAGGGCTATCCCTCGGTAGCCTTCTCGTTGTGCGACCACCGTGAGGATGCCGATTTCTCACCTTTGCGGCCTTATCTCGTCGACTTCATGTTCAAGGCCATAGCCGTGGGCTTGCCGCCGTTCACTTGTCTGAACATCAATTTCCCTTTGGCACCCCGCTTCAAGGGTGTGAAGGTGTGTCGCATGGCCCGTTCGCGCTGGCAGAAAGAGGTGGAGCACCGCCGCCACCCCTGGGGAGCCGACTACTACTGGCTCGTGGGTGAGAACGTCGAATTGGAGCCCGAAGCCACCGACACCGACCGTTGGGCCCTGGCCCATGGCTACGTGGCCGTTACGCCCACGCAGCTAGACGTTACGGCGCGTGAGCTGATGGAGGTGTTGCAGGATATACTGTAAAATCCTGCCTGTTTTCTTACATTCCCGACCAATTTGCCCAAGGAGCAGAATAGGTCGGTTTTCGTTTTACCCTAAAATCCGCAACTATCATCCAATACACGATTAAGGGTAGATTTATGAGTCGTTAGTAGCAGCTTTCAGTAAAAAGCAACAGCACAACATCAATAT
>SFPC01000031.1 GCA_004552195.1 Bacteroidales bacterium
GCAAATGTGATGTGTTTTTCGGAAGCCTCAAGGTGAAGCTTCGGGATGATGAATAATGTGAATTTGTCTGATGACGCTGCAAAATTACAGCGGCAGATTATTCTTTGCAAATAGAGTGTCGTTGAGTTGCACAGTTTCTGCAAATTGGCGGCCTAAAGGGCAAAAAAAATTTCGTCGGATGGGTGTAACAAGTCCTGGAGTTGGTTTTAGAACTCGGCGATTAGGAAAAACAACTCGGCGAGTAGAACAAACTAATCGCCGACTTGTGAAGGCAACCTCCCTATTCACGCTCATGGCATGGATTTGCCCCATCATGCGCGCGCGTGTATACGTATTTGATTTCCCGAAAAAAGCATTCACCCCTTCACACGTTGTATGTTTTCTTCTGATTTTCATAGGTTTCCCGTGTGAAGGCTTGCTTTTCCAAGTGTTCACACGGGCCGCAAAATGACTGTGAAGGGTTGATTTCTCAATCCTTCACACAGTAAAACTGTTGGAAATCAGAGGTAAAGCAGCATTCACGCCCCTCACGCTGTGAATGGTTGAAAAGCCAAGCCTTCACACTTGAAACATCTGATAATCAAGAAGAAAGAGCCATTGCGTGAATGGGTGAATGCTTTTTTGAAGGTAAAAAAAACGTAAGAGAACAAGCGATTTTGAAGTGTTCACAGCAGTTAGCAGGATGTCTTCAGACAAAAGCGGGCTATGCGCCACGCACCGCGTCCTCCGAGACGCGCATAATGATAGAGTATGTTGAACAACAGGCTAAGAGGAACCGTCATCCGGTCCTGAAAGGATTGGCGCATCCATGCTGCTAATTGGTCGGCTTCAGCATCGGATTTCTCAAGTTTCAGCCGGCCGCGCAGGATGGCGCAACGCGCGGCCAATGCCGGCAGCAGCTTCGGGTGGTCGTTGAGCAACGTGCGGGCAGCTTCCAATGCGGGCATTACCAAAGGCAGGCGTTGGGCCATGCCGTTAGATGTGAGGCTGTCTGGGTGTTGGTGAAGGTGGTGGTAAGCCCGGCTCGTGAGCCACGTAATGCGGGGCCGGTTCAGCAGGACGCGAAGTCCCAGTTCCCAATCGTTCCACACCAACACCTGCTCGTTCCAGCCGCCAATCCGGCGCAGAAATTCGGTGCGGAAGAACATGCCTTGTGTGCTTAGCTGTGAGGCAAGTATCTGGTCAGCTGCCGAAGCATTGTACATCACGTTGCGCACCTTTTCGCTACCGTCGGGGAAGTGCATGCGCGTGGCACAAGCCACCACGTCGGTAGCCGGTTTCTGACGCAGCTTGCGTAGTGCCTCTTCAAAGAAACAGGAGGACAACTCATCGTCAGAGTCGAAAAAATAGACCCATTCCGTTTCGACCAACCGCAGTGCGGCATTGCGGGCCGCCGCAGCACCCGGGGTGGGTTCGGAAAGTAGCACAATGGGCCAGTTCGGGTGGTCCGAGGCAAAGCGTTGGCAAAGCTGTTCTGAGCCATCCGTACTGTTGTTGTTGACCAAATAGATACGCCGGGGGAGCATACTGCTCGACTGCAAACTGCGCAATGTGCGCGGCAGGAAGTCCTGACGGTTACGGTAGGGGATGATGAGTGAGAACATGGTAAATTCCTTTCATGACTTCAAGCCCGGCCGAGCAACGTTGCCATAGAGAGAGTCCGGGGGAGAAGCCTATAAATTTAAGTCCGCGCAGCGTTGCGCCAATGGGACCGTGGATGATGCAGAGTACGCCGCCCTTGGCGCGCTGCACGGCGGGCGAGACGGCAAACTTTGTGCCCGTGGTGCCGGCTGCGGTGATGACCAACGGCAATGGTTCGTAGCAGATGGTCAGTCCCCGCTGTGAGGCTTGGTGAACAAACACTTCCTCTTCGCCGCAGCCGAGCCATGCGCCCAGTCCGAAGCGTTCGTCGAACCGGGGCAGCGGGGCTGTGCGGCGCATGGATATTTCCCAGGATGAGACGTAGCTGCCGCGCGGACGGTGCTTGTATTCGTAGGGTTGGGAGGGGTAGGGGTGCAGGAGGTTGCCGTTGTAGTCGTGAGCCTGCATGAGCAGGATGTCGGCTTCGGGGTGGCGGCTGCGTGCCTCTTGCAGGTTGCGGATGAGTTGGGGCGTGTAGCGGCAATCGTCGTCGGCTATGACGAGCCATTCGCCCCGGGCATGGGCCAAGGCATGGTTGCGGTTGCGCGAAAGTCCGGTGCTGGGCTGTTGTACCACCCGTACGTCGGGACGGTGGCGCAGTTCATCCGGTATTTCCATGGTAGCCGCTTCGCCGGTGGTGGGCAGGGTGCCGGTTTGCCAGGAGACCAGATAGCCCAAGCCTTTCATGGGAGGCATCAATACTTCCGGCACGCGCCGGATGCCTTCGCCCAGGGTGCAGATAAGTATTTCGATTTCCATGACGGATGATAAGTATTTTAAACACCTACATATAGCTCAGCGGCTGGTGCGTTTCATGTAGCGGATGCCTTCCATCAAATGGCGCATCATGGGCAGGAAATGGCAGTAGCCTTTGCGCGCACTCTGGAAGGCAAACTGGAAGCATATCCACCAGGCCCGCACGTTGTAGCGGTAGTAAGCAATGGCACCACGGCTGCGCTGCACGCCGGCATCGACATAGACGAGCGATTTCTTCAGCATGGTGCTCGTTTCTACTATCTTTTCGGGAAAATAGTGCATACTCAAACCGGCTTGTAAAGCATCTTCCAACCACACTTCCTCCTCGCCGCAAGTGAGAAACTGTGTGCCGAGTCCAAAACGCTCGTCGAAACGGATGCGGCCTTGCACCTTTTGGCGGCGGCAGGCCATTTCCAGGGCGGAGATGGTGTAGTCGGTAGGCATGGCCAGCACCTCGAAATCACGGGTGGGGTAGTTCTTCAACGGCTTACCGGTATAGGTGGAGGCACAGAAGAAGGCCACATCGAGCTGCGGGTCGTTTTCAAACTTTTGGGTGATGATGCGCGGCGTTTCAGGGAGCAGTCGGGCATCATCGTCGGCATACATGATGATGTCGCCCGTGGCCTTGTCGAGCGCTAAGTTGCGGTTGGCCGACAAGCCCTGGCCCTTGTATTTGTAAAGTGAAACGTCGGAGCGGGTGGTGAGGTTTTGAGGGATGAGCTCCAAATAGCGTTCATCCGTATATTGGTAAGAGATGACATAGTGTACACCCTCTTGCGGCGGAAGCAACACATCCTGCACACGTACTATGCCTTTGTTGAGTGAACAGATGAGAATATCGAGCGTCATGGAATGAAGATTTGAGTTGTCAGTTGATGAGTTTCTTTATTTCCCCGGCGGGTGGGGAAAGGTCGGAGTCGACAGCAGCAGCTTATATATTCAAAGGTCACGTTGTACCTATGTGGAAGAATACCTTTTCATCCGAACTGTCCCCTTTTATTCTTCCCGAAATTGGTTGACGGCTTGGCAGATGCAATCCGTTTCTTCAGGCGAGAGAAGGGGGTGGATGGGCAGGCTGAGCTCTTCGCGCGCCCAGGTTTCAGCCCATGGAGTCGCTTCCGGCTTTGGGCAATGCAGGAAGGGCGCGAGAGCGGGCTGTTCAGAGAGCATGAAGGGATAATGGATGAGTGTCTGAATGCCCCGTTCCGCCAAATGGCGAGCCAAAGCATCGCGCTGCGAGCAGCGCAATGGGTAGATGTGGAAGACACTCTGCGAGGTGTCGCCTTCATAGGGTAGGACAACCTGTTCAGAGCGGATGCCTTCGGCAAAAGTCCGGGCCACGCGCTGCCGCTTCGCATTGTCGGCATCGAGACGGCGGAGTTTGATACGCAACATGGCCGCCTGGAGCTCGTCGAGCCGGCTGTTGCTGCCCGGAGCTTCGTGGTAATATTTGCGCTTGGCCCCATAGTTGGCCAACATGCGCACTTGTTCAGCCAGTTCGCCGTCGTTGGTTACCACTGCGCCGCCATCGCCCAGTGCCCCAAGGTTTTTGCCGGGGTAGAAACTGAAAGCGGCGGCTTTACCCCAGGCTCCCACCTTGCGCCCCTCGCAGCAAGCTCCATGAGCCTGGGCCGCGTCTTCAAGCAACACTAAGTGGTGGGCTTCGGCCCAGCGGGCAAGGTCGCCAACCGGGGCCGGCCGGCCATAGAGGTGGACGGGGAGGACTGCCCGCGTCAGGGGGGTGAGCACTTTTTCGGCTTCGGTCACAGTGAGCAGTGCATGGCAGTCGACATCGGCCAAAACGGGCACAAGGCCGGCGCGAACAACCGCTTCAGCCGTGGCAATGAAAGTCATGTTCGGCACAATCACTTCGCTCCCGGCCGGCCATTCGTAAAGCCGGCTCATGGCTTGCAGAGAGAGCGTGAGGGCATCCAGACCATTGCCCACTCCCACACAATGGTCCACTCCGATGTAGGCGGCAAATTCCTTTTCAAAAGCTGCTGTCTCCGGTCCCAGCAGATAATGTCCGCTGCGGACAACGCGCAGGGCGGCTTCGGAAAGAGCCGGCTCAAAGGTGGCAGAGATTTGTTGGAGGGGGAGATAGGGTATCATGATTGTGCAGAAACTTGGAGGTGAGAAGAGCCGGAGAAAGTGAGGGGAAGGGTGTAAAGGTCGTAGCAGACGGCGCGGGCTCCGAAACCTTCTTTCTGAAAAATAAGGCCTTCGTTGAGATAGTTCCCACCTTGTTCGGTGGATATGCCGAAGTCGAGATACTTTGCTTCCGGCGCATGGTGTGAAAGCCATGTGGGAAGTTGGCTGAACAGCCAGTCGAGTGCCGAAAGGCGGCATCCTTCATCGCTCGCGGCGATGTACTGCACGTGGGCCACAGTGGAGGTGATAAAGAGCAGACTGCCGGCAACGATATGGTTGGGAGCGTCTGCCGGATGCTCGTCGGCGGAAAGGTGAACCGTCAACAGGCGGATATGTCGGGGAAAACGTTCGGCCAACAACCGGAGCTCGGAAAGCGAATGCACGGGGTTGACGTGATGGCGCTCCTGCAACACTGCTTGCAACATCTGCCAAAACTCCGGCAGGTGCGTGGTGCTATCGTCTATCCGAAGGGCTTCCGTGCGCGAGGCTTTGCGGACTTTCCGCTGGCGCAGGGTGGAGAGCGGGTAGGGATGTGGCAGACTGATGGCGGACGAAACGGTGCGTCCGGTGAGCCGGGCACCGAAGCGGAAGAGCCAGTAGAGGTCTTCTTCGGCTGGATATTGATGGTAGATGTAGGGCAGGGGTTTGTAAATCATTTCCGTAAACCCGTCAGCGGCGTAATGGCTGATGATACTTTGCATGATTTCTCCCACAAGGACGGTGGTGGCTCGGGGCAGGAGCAGTAGGCCGCCATAAGTCAGCCCTCCGTGGGAAAGGATGCGCCGGGGGCAATGCGGATCGATGCAGGCAGGCAGCAAGGCGAGTAGTTGACCATGGGTGTCAAAAATAAGCAAAGAGCGGTCGGCAAACCGTTCTTTGTGATAGTCCATGAAGTCGCGCAGAAATAGGAAAGAAGATTGGCGCGCCTGCTCTACGGCTTCATTCCACGCTTCTTTCCACGCCTTGTCATATTTCACCAAGTTGCACTGCATACTTTGACGTTACAATAATGCTGCTTTCAACTCTTCAAGGCTGCCCAAATAGCCTTCCTTGTCGTAGTCGCCCGATGCCAGGCAGAGGCAGACGGTGCCGGGAGCAAAGTCGGACAATTCACACCACACCATGGGAGGTATCAATAAACCTTTGTCCGGGGAGGATAGGGTGGTGGTAAAAGATTGGCCGCAACCATTGTCAACTTTCACTTTTACACTACCATGGAGGCAAATGAGTGCTTCGTGGCATCGCCTGTGGGCGTGGCAGCCCCGAATGGCATGGTCGGGAACGCCGGTTATCCAAAATACCCGTTCCACCTTGAAGGGAAGTATTCCGGAGCGGTTCAGGCCGGCTACGGTCAGCGTGCCCCGTTCGTCGGGGTAGGAGGGAAAAGTGATGGTTAATTGATTATGGTTGAAAGGTTGGGTCATGAAAAAAATGATTTGCCTGTGTGCAAAAATATATATATTTCTTAAAAAGAAAAATATTTTGAACAGTTTACAGCCCTTTTGGGGCTGTTGGCGTGGAAAGATGGGAGGAGACGGCCCCGGCGGTTTACGCTGAAATGACTTGGCTTACGGGCAGGTCGTGTGGTTCTGTGGGGATGCTGTCGACTACCTGACAAGGGAAACAGATGCCGACTTTGCAGGTGTGTTGCAGCGCAGGGTGGCTGAGGAAACGATCGTAAAAGCCGCCGCCTCGTCCCAAACGGTGGCCTTGCCTGTCGAAGGCCATGCCCGGCACGATAATCAGGTCGATATCGGCATAGTCGGTGAAGTCCTCGCCGGCAGGTTCTTCGATGTGGAAGGCGCCTTGGCGCATGGCGGTTTCCGGCTGGTAACGTCGCACTACCAGCTCCCGGCCCTGTACAACGGGCAGCAGAATATTTTTCTGTCCGGCCCAGCGTTGGATGAAGGCGTGGGTGTTCACTTCATCGGGCAACGAGTGGAACAGCATGACGGTGCGGGCTTCTTGAAAGCAAGGCTGCAGCTCCAGTTTGGCCAAAGCCTGTGCTGACAGCATTTCCTTTTCTTGGAGCGACAAAGCACCCACTTGTAGCTTGATCTGCTTGCGGAGGTCTGTTTTATGCAACATAGGAAGGGAGGAGGGGTGGAAGAGTGATGGTATCTGCATTGGAAAAATGAGGAATTGAATAGTTTGGTGGATGCTTGCGCAGGTTGCGCAAATGGTCATCTCTAAACTTTTCAATTCCTCAACTTTTCAAATTTTCAACTTCGCCATTTCCATTTTGGCTTTTTCTCTTCGTCAATGGCAAAGGTATGTATTTGCCATGCGGCCTGGACGGGTCGAGGAACAGAAGCCGTGAAGGTGGTTTGTAACCAGCGGGTGCGGAATGCAGAAAGTGCTTGCTTCTTTTCTTTCCCTTTTTTCTCCACTTGTGGAAAAGCTTTTCCTGCTTCCAGTACGAAAGTGGCTTGCTTTACGGCCGGGTCTGTTTGGTTGACATAAGCAGCTGCTTCATTCTCGTCCAGAATGTCTGCCACGATGGCCGCAGAGATGTAGCTGTAGAGCAGTTTGTGCGAACGCTGTATCATCAGGTTTCTGCGCTTCAGCCCGGCTTTGGAGGCAAAGTTGACGAAGTCTTCAACCAATCCCTTGCGTTTCAGCACTTTTTCCAAAGACGGCAAGTCCTCGCATTGGGTCAGCTGCTTACGATGCTTGTCTACGAAATCGTAAGCGTATTGGAATATGAGCCCGTTGAAGTAAGCGTCTTTGAAGTAGGAGGTGATGCCGGTTGTATCGCGGGCAATGAAGACATCCGGCACGATGCCGCCTCCGCCATAGACCGTTCGGCCCAAACGTGTTTTATATTCGTTGCCGGAGTTGCGGATGCTGTCGGCCGAATAGTATTCTCCGTGTTCGGCACGCAGCAACAGGTCGGCTTCGTATTCGTCCTCCTCGCCTGGTTTGTATGGCTTTTGCACGCAGCGGCCGGAGGGGGTGTAGTAGCGGGCAGTGGTCAGGCGTATCATGGAGCCATCGGGAAACTCAATGGGCACTTGCACCAAACCTTTGCCGAAAGAGCGGCGGCCAATGATGGTGCCTCGGTCGTTGTCCTGAATGGCGCCGGCAAAGATTTCGCTGGCCGAAGCAGAAGTTTCGTCCACCAGTACCACCAAGGGCATGGTTTGATAAGTTCCTCTACCGTCGGTGCGGTATTCGTGGCGGGGCGACTTACGACCTTCCGTATAAACAATCAAGGCGTTCTTGGGCAAGAACTCGTTGGCGATTTGCGTGGCTGTTTCCATGTAACCGCCGGGGTTGCCGCGCAGGTCTATCATGAGCTGTTCAAATCCTTGTGCCTGAAGGTTGGCCAGCGCGGCCAAGAACTCGGCATAGGTGGTGTCGCCAAAGCTGCTTATCCGGATGTAACCGGTGGTGGGCGTTACCATATAGGCGGCATCAACTGTGCGAACGGGCACGTCGCCGCGGATAATGTTGAATCTTTGCAAAGTGGCCTTTCCGGCTCTTTTTACCTCCAACCGGGCTTCCGTACCTTTGGGGCCTTTCAACCTTTTCATGGTTCCGTCGTTGGTGATGGTATCGCCAATGTACGTTTCTCCATTGATGCGCACGATGCGGTCGCCGGCAAGTAAACCCACACTTTCGGCAGGGCCGCCTTTAATGACTTTCACCACGCGGATGGTGTCTTGAAAGAGGGTGAACTGTACGCCGATGCCGGAGAAGCTGCCTCGCAGTTCCTGTGTGGAGGCTTCCACCTCTTCGGCGGGGATATAGGTGGAGTGGGGGTCGAGCTCTTTGAGCAGTTGGGGCAAAGAACGTTCCACCAACTGCGGAATGTTGACGGAGTCGACGTATTGGTCGTCAATCAGGTGGAAGAGGTCCATCACCTTGTTGCTGGAATTGTTGATAATGGCCAGCCGGTTGCCGGAGAAGTGGTTGGCAAAAAAACTTCCGGTCAGGATGCCGGCCACCACTCCCAAGGAGATGAACAATGGTACAAAACTCTTATTTTGCGACATGAGTGTGAAGTTGCTGTGAAACTGTATAAATAAGTGCTCTTTAGCTTATGGATAGTTTGGAAAAGGAATGGGGGAAGCAGCCTCGTTATTCTTCCAATTCGATATGCTCTACTTCAATACCGGCTTTCTTCAACAAATCAATGCCGTCCGTCAGTCGGTAGCTTCGGGCGTAGACTACGCGCACGATGCCGGCTTGAATGATGAGCTTGGCGCATTCTATGCAAGGCGCATCGGTAACGTAGAGCGTGGCACCGTCAGAGTTGTTTCCGGAGCGGGCAATTTTTGTGATGGCATTGGCTTCGGCGTGCAATACGTAGGGCAGTGTCAGTCCGTCTTCCCCTTCGCACACATTGGGAAAGCCGGAGGGGGTGCCGTTGTAGCCATCGCTGATAATCATATTGCCTTTGACTATCAAAGCCCCTACTTGGCGGCGTGTACAATAAGAGTTTTCTGCCCAAATGCGTGCCATGCGCAAATAGCGGCAATCTAAAAGTGAAGCTTTGTTCATAAGTGAATGCTGAAAAGGGAAGAGGCTGTTCGTTTCACCGGAGAGGGGAAAGGTGGCGCGAGGGGAATGGGTAAGTGAAACCCTTAATCCTGGGAGTTAATCCTGCTTTGGACTCACTCCGTCGCGTTCCAGCAAGGCATTAATGCGAGGTTCGCGTCCTCTGAAGCGCAGGTAAAGCTCCATGGGGTGAACTGTTCCGCCGGGAGCCAGGATGCACGTTCTGAATCGGCGGGCTGTTTCTTCGTTGAAGATGCCCTCTTCGCGGAACATGGCGAATGCGTCCGCATCCAGCACTTCGGCCCATTTGTAGCTGTAATATCCGGCGGCATATCCGCCCGACATGATGTGGCTGAATTGCACGGCCATGCAGGAGTCCGCCACCTGTGGCATCAATCGCACGGCTTCCCAAGCCTGTTCTTCAAATGCTTTGACGTTTTCGGGAAAAGCTTCCTGCAAGGTATAGCAAGCCATGTCGAGCAAGCCGAAGCTGACCTGACGGATGCACTGGTAGGCGGCTTGGAAGGTACGAGCCCGACGGATGCGGTCAATGTACTCTTGCGGAAGTGTCGCACCTGTCTGATAATGACGGGCAAAGGTATGTAGAAACTCCGGCTCAGTGGCATAATTTTCCATGAATTGGGAGGGAAGTTCCACAAAATCCCAATAAACAGAGGTTCCGCTCAGCGCTTCATAGTGTGTCATGGCGAAAATGCCATGGAGCGCATGGCCGAACTCGTGCAGGAAGGTTTCTACCTCGCCGAGGGAGAGCAGGGCCGGTGTGTCGGCTGCGGGCTTGGTGAAGTTGGTGGTGATGCTTACGACGGGGCGTACAGAGTTTTCCGGCGTAACAGTTTCGTTCGTCGGCAGGTCGCAGTGCTCGCTGCGGTAGTTGGTCATCCATGCTCCTCCCTGTTTCCCCTTGCGCGGGAAGAAGTCGGTCAGCAGCACGGCCAAGAGGCTGTGATCACGGTCGTAAACGCGGTAGGCGGTAACGTCAGGGTGGTAAACCGGTATGCTGCGGTCCTCTTCAAACGTGATGCCGTAAAGACGGGTGGCCAGGTTGAAAACACCCTGTTTCACGCTGCCCAGTTCTAAGTAGGGGCGAAGCATGTCCGGATCGTAATCGAACAAATCCTTCCTCAGCAGTTGGGAGTAATAAGCAAAATCCCAGGGCATGAGCACAAAGTCCTTTCCTTCCAGGCTTTGTGCCTTTTCTGCCACGGCCTGCACTTCCTTACGGGCCTCAGGCAGATAGCTGTCGGTCAACTCGTGGAGCAAGTTGTACACTTTTTCGGTAGTTCCTGCCATGCGGCGGCGCAGGGCGTAAGCTGCGAAGTGCGGATAGCCCAACAATGCAGCCAGTTCCCGGCGCAGGTTGACCAAGTCGCGCACCGTTTGGAAATTGTTCTGCTCATCCTGGTGCGTACACCGCGAATGATAGGCTCGATACATTTTCTCGCGCAGGTCGCGGCGTGCGGCGTAAGTCATGAAAGGGATAAAGCTCGGTGCATGGAGCGTGAACACCCATCCGTCCAGCCCTCGGTCCGTTGCTTCTTGAGCAGCAGCTTGACGGTGCATTTCCGGAATACCTTCAAGAGCCTGTTCTTCTTGCAGGTGCAGGAAGAAAGCATTGGTATCTTTCAATAGGTGGTTTGAAAAGCGGATGGTGGCGGCTGCCAGTTGGCGGGATATTTCTCGGAAACGCGCTTTTCCCGCAGCGTCCAGCGTGGCACCGGAACGTTCAAAGCCTTCGTAAGTTTTTTCTAACAGTTTGCGGTCTTCCGAAGTCAAGTGGGCCGGCGGATTGTCGTAAACCGCTTTGACGCGGGCAAACAACTTTTCGTTCAGCATGATGTTGTTGCTGTGCTCGGACAGCAATGGAGTCATTTCCTCGGCCAGACTGTCCAGGTCGTCGTTTGTTTCTGCATCAAGCAAGTTGTACATCACGGTGGTGGCGCGTTCCAAACCTTGGCCAGAATGTTCGAGTGCAACAATCGTATTCTCAAACGTGGGAGCTTCCGGATTGTTAGCTATGCGTTCCACCTCTTCCATCTCCTTGTCTGTTTCCTGTTTTATCAAGTTGCGTAGGCGTTCATGCGGTTCCTGCTCGCAAGCCGGCAGTTGAAATCCCTCTTTCAGTGCCAGTTGCCATTGCTGGTCGTCAAGGAGTTGTGAGGATAGGAAATCTTGTATCATGTTGTATAGGGAAAAGAGAAGTGGAAAAGTAAAGAGTGGGGGATGGAAAGTAAGGAGTGGAGAGAGGGGGAGAGTGGGAGAGGTTTACCCCATCTGATAAGCGAATGTGGAAACCTTATCATCCTATCATCTCATCTCGCCCCGCGTTTATTCATTCAGCCATTGCAGCATTTTTTCTATTTCAGCAAATTTGTCGCCTTCGTTCAGGGCCAGGTACACCTTATATAATAGGGGAGCCCATCGCTTTTGCGCTTGCGGAGCCAGTTTGCGGTATGCTTCCAAATAAGTTTCTGCTTGTCGGTAGAGCAATTGCTGTTGTTGTAAAGCCTTGCGGTATTTGTTGGTCGAAACGCCAAGGGGCAATTCCACCTGTGCCGCTTTCCCCACATAGGCAGCGCCGATATAGTAGTGTGCTTCGGTGTTCGTGCTGTCTGCCTGCAACAGAAGCTGTCCCGTTGTGATGCAGTCGTCCAGTCGGACCAAGTTCAGTTGAGCCATACAGCGACCTGCGAGTGCCGACACGTCGGCCGAGTCCCGTTCGAGCTGAGTTTGTGCAATGTGCAGAACGGAAGTAAAGTCGCGTCGGGAAGCGTAGAGGTCGGCCAGGCGGGTGAAGAACAAAGTGTGTTGCGGGTAAGCCGCCATTCCCTCTTGCAACCAATGGCGATATTGCGCCGTGTCGTTTTCCGCTTCGGCGGTGTAGGTCAAACATTCCATCACCGTAGCCCTGGATGCGCTGTCCTCCAACGCTTGCTGTTCGTATCGGTGAACTTCGGCGTAGTTCTTGCAGTTAAAGGCTGCCGTCAGGTAGAGGCTTGACTGGATGACGGCCAGCCGGTTGGTCAGCTGGGCAGCTTTGCCCGTTTCCGTTTGCGGCAAGTCGATGCAAGTGCGCAGGTAACTCATGGCCTCCGGATATTTCTTCCGTTGGTAAAAGAAGATGGCCCCGGGATGTAAGTTAGGAAAATAGCGTTGTAGATAACTGACAGATGTCTTTTGCCATTTTGCCGGCGCGTTTTTGTTTTCCTGTTTCAGGTTGCGCCTGATGGAGTCTAACCGGGCAGCTTCTTGCACAATCTGTAGGGTGGTGTTGAAGAAAGCTACCGTGTCGTAGCTCCGTTTTAGGTAAAGTTTCGTGTTTTCACCATCGTTGAGGCCCTTGTAAGCCTCCATGCTGTACAGGCAGAGTTGGGCATCGTTTTTGTACAGCGAGTCCTGTCTGAGTTTGTTCACCTGATTTACCGCCTCTTTATAGTTTTTGGCTTTCAGTGCGGTATTCACAGGTTTGAATGCCCGTTGCGCTGCCATCGGCAGCGATATGATAAACAGAAGAGGAATAAATAATTTCAACACAGACGTTTAGTTTAGGTGGTTGGTGGGAAGGTCTTAGGTTATTGGCTTATGAGGTTTTAGGTTATGAGATTATGAGGTTATGGTCGCTTTGTTACCCGGTTATGAGGTTATGAAGTGACTGTTAAAACGGATACAATTTCCGCCGCTCCGTGAGTTACTTTATAACCTAATAACCAGATAACCTCATGACCTATAACCTCATAATCTCATAGCCTGAAGTCGGACAATGTGCTTATTGTCTGTTGGCTTCTTCCAGCAGTTGGTCCATTTCCTGTGCCTTTTCCTTCATTTCCAGGCTGGAGTAAACCATCTGCAAGGGCGAAGCCCATCTTTTGGCATCGTTGGGTGTCAGTTCGCGGAGGTGTTCCAGGTAGGGGCGTGCCTTTTCGTAGTACTCCTTCACCGTGGCCAGCTCCTTGTCGTAGATAGCTTTTTCCTTCTTGTAGGCAGCTTCGCCCTTTCCTTCGATGCGGCGATTCGTACCGATGTACTTGAACTTGCCCGACTGGCGTTGGTCGTAAATGTCGTTGATGTAGCATGTACCCATATTGAACAGTGCTTCTTCAAAGTCGGGGTCGATGGCCAGCGCCTTGCCGAAGCTCTCGCGAGCCTGGACATAGTCAGACTTCACGTTCAGCTCGATGGCACCCTTCATGAACCACGCCATCTTATCGTTCGGGTAGTCAGCCGTCAGCTTGTTGGCCAAGGTCGTAGCCTCGTCGATTTTCTTGTTCTGCATGTAGTAGTACATCAGGTTCTGCATGTACGAAGCCTTACCCGTGCGCTGCGAAGCCTCCACCAGTGTGCGCTGCCAAGCGGCGGAGTCCTTCATTTCGCCGTAGGCATTGATTTTGATGAGGTACAGGTCGTGGATGCCCACGGTGTCCTTCAATGCTTCGTCGCAGCAGGCAATAGCCTTGTCCCAGTTCTTCAGGTGATAATTTTGCAGGGCCAGGTTAAAGCGTGCCGTGCTGTAAATCTTGGCACCGGCCTTGTAGATGGAGTCCACCTCGGCCGGCGTGAAGACAGCCGACTTGCTGGGCATCTCCACGAACTTCTGGAAGTAGTCCACACTCTCCTGCTTCTTGCCCATGGCATCCATGAACGCGCCGCAGTTGTAGTAGAGCGTCGTGACTCCCAGGCTGCGCAGTTTGCAGTATTGGTCCACATACGGGTCGGCCTTCACCTTGCCCTTGGCGTTGGGCTTGTGGTTGTACGCTGCCGCAGCGTTGTAAAAGCCGATGATGTTGTCCACCCGTTGGCAGAACTGCAGCGTGTCAAAGGGCAGACCCTGCTGAGCGTTGTTCAGCACCACGTTGAACAGTTTGTCCTGCAACTGTCCGCTTTGCAGGTAGAGCAGGGCCAGCTTGTCGTTCTTCTGTTCCGCCTCGGCCTTGGCCGTTTCCTCCTTCAGGATTTTTTCGGCTTCGGCATACATGGCTTGAGCCTGTTCAAAGGCTTCGCTGTTGCGTTGCCCCATCAGGTTGTCGGCCTTCTGGATTTTGTCGTAGGCTTTCCATGAGCCCGGCTTGGAAGCAGGGGCTTGGGCGTTGCTCACGTTTGCGCAGAGAGCAAACAGAGCCAGACTGAATAAAAACTTTTTCATCATAGATAGGGTTGAAAGGTTTATTTTTCAGATAAGGGAATGATGCCGGTTCCTCGGTGCAGCCGTGCGTAAAGGCTACCCTTGCTGCACCGCAGGAACCGGTCAGTAATTGCTAAACTTAAACTTCTTCCGCAGGAGTTTCGGAAGTTTCTTCAGCGGGCGTGCCGGGAACTACGGGAGCGTCCGTGGTCATGTCGGAAACCTCTTCAGGCGTTTCGGTAGTCAGTTCATCTGTTTGTTCCTCCTCTTCGGTAGGCACCTGGCAAACACTTGAAATCGTGTCGCCGCGTTTTTCCAGGTTGATGAGGAGTGAACCTTGCGTGGCTCGGCCTTGTACTCTCACATCCTTCAGCTTCAGGCGGATGGTTGTGCCGCTCTTGTTGATAATCATCAAGTCCTCCTCGTCAGTAACAGCCTTGATGGCTACCACCTTGCCGATTTTTTCCGTGATGTCGAGCGTCTTCACACCCTTTCCGCCACGGTTCGTCACACGATAGTCAGTAACGGCAGAGCGTTTGCCGAAGCCCTTTTCGCTTACTACCAACACGGTCTCTTTGTCCGGATTGTTCACGCAAACCATGCCTACTACGCCGTCTTCCGGGTCGTTTTCGTCCAGACGGATGGCTCGTACGCCCGTCGCCGTGCGTCCCATGGCGCGCACCGTGTCCTCGTTGAAGCGGATGGCCCGTCCGTTGCGGTTGGCCACCACGATTTCGTCCGTGCCGTTCGTCAGTGCCACGCTCACCACGCGGTCGTCCTCACGAATGTTTATGGCATTCACGCCGTTGGCGCGCGGGCGGGAGTAGTCGGCCAGACAAGTTTTCTTGACAATGCCCTGATGCGTGCAGAATATCACGTAATGGGTTTGGCAAAAATCCGGGTCGGCCAGGCGGCGGATGTGCAGACAGGCGTTGACCGCATCGTCCGGTTCGATATTCAGCATGTTTTGTATGGCGCGGCCCTTCGAGCTCTTCGTGCCTTCGGGAATTTCGTACACCTTGAGCCAGTAGCAACGTCCCTTGGCCGTGAAGAACAGCATGGTGTTGTGCATGGTGGCGTGGTAGATGTGTTCAATGAAGTCAGCGTCGCGTGTGCTGGCTCCCTTCGAGCCGATGCCCCGTTTGCCTTGTGCGTGAAATTCTGCCAAAGGCGTGCGTTTGATGTAGCCCAGGTGAGAGATGGTGATCACCACCTCGTCGTCGGCATAGAAGTCCTCGGGGTTAAACTCGGTGGAGGAGAGGCAGATTTCCGTGCGGCGCTCGTCGCCATATTTTTCTTTTACTTCCAGCAGCTCATCCTTGATGACCTGACGGCAAACGGCATCGTCGGAGAGCACTTGCTCAAACCAGGCAATGCGTCGTTCTATTTCTTCGTATTCCTCATGCAGTTTTTCCTGCTGGATGTTCGTCAGCTGTGCCAGGCGCATATCCACGATGGCTTTTGCCTGCAGGTCGTCCAGTCCGAAGCGTTCCATCAACGCCTCCATGGCCGCTTGCGGGTTTTTCGATGCCCTGATGAGGCGCACCACCTCGTCGATGTTGTCCGAAGCAATGATGAGTCCTTCCAGGATGTGGGCGCGCTCGCGTGCCTTGCGCAGGTCATATTCCGTGCGGCGTATCACCACATCGTGACGGTGTTCTACGAAGCAGGCGATACACTCCTTCAGCGTCAGCAGTTTGGGGCGGCCGTGAACAAGAGCGATGCAGTTCACTGCAAATGAGGTTTGCAGCGCCGTCATCTTGAAGAGCTTGTTGAGCACCACGTTGGCGTTGAAATCGCGCTTCACGTCGATGACGATGCGCATACCGTCCTTGTCGCTCTCGTCGTTCACGTTCGATATGCCCTCGATGCGTTTTTCGGCGGCCAGCAGTCCGATGTATTTCACCAGCTCCTCCTTATTCAGTCCGTAGGGCAGTTCACGCACCACGATGGTGTCGTGTTGCGGTCCGGTTTCAATTTCCGTTTTGGCCCGCATGACCACCCTTCCGCGTCCCGTTTCGTAGGCCGATTTCACGCCTTGCATACCCATGATGTAACCTCCCGTGGGGAAGTCGGGTGCTTTCACGTAGTGCATCAGCCCTTCGGTGTCAATGTCCGGATTATCGATGAAAGCCACGCAGCCGTCAATCACTTCTCCCAAGTTGTGTGTGGGCACATTCGTGGCCATACCCACGGCAATGCCGCTGGCACCGTTCACCAGGAAGTTGGGGATGCGCGTAGGCATCACGGTGGGTTCGTCGAGCGTGTTGTCGAAGTTGCGGTCCATGTCCACCGTTTCCTTGTCGAGGTCCTGCATCATGGCCTCGCCCACTTGGGTTAGTCGAGCTTCCGTGTAACGCATGGCAGCGGCAGAGTCGCCGTCCATGGAGCCGAAGTTACCCTGTCCGTCCACCAATGTGTAGCGCATGTTCCATGGCTGGGCCATACGCACCAAGGCACCGTAAACGGAACTGTCGCCGTGCGGATGGTATTTACCGAGCACGTCGCCCACGATACGGGCCGACTTTCGGGTAGGTTTGTCGTGTGTGATGCCCAGGCCCATCATGCCGTAGAGGATGCGTCGGTGAACGGGTTTGAAACCGTCGCGCACGTCGGGCAGGGCGCGCGCCACAATGACTGACATCGAGTAGTCAATGTAGGAAGTCTTCATTTCCTCCTCGATGTTCACTTTGATGATTCTGTCTTCTTCTGCTATCATGCTATTAGGTTGTCAATCGGACAGAGTACGGCGTGGCAGGCTGGGGTGGGCGGTTGAAGCGTCCTGTCCGTCCTTGTCTGGGGCCTGTTGCTCTGTCGTTAAAACTTATGATGGAAATCTGCCGTATGGCAGGCGTGGTGAAGGGGCTGTAAGTGCCGCTCTACGCCTGACCGCTGCAAAAGTACGCCTTTTTGTGCTTTGCCCAAGTTTGAAAGTTCAAAAAAGTAATGACTCGGGGCGGCAAGAAGCCCGAAAAGGCCGTTTTTTTCGCTTCTGCGCGCTTGGAACCCCTTTTTTCGACCCTCAAACGGCGACCCCCGCCAACGCCGCAGCGGTTGCCGGACCGCCTGCAAATGTCCTCGGGGTAGGGGCTTGCCATTGTCCCCTTAGGGAATACCGCAGTACCCCTTAGCCCAACTTCAACGCCAAAAACTTTTTTCAATAAATTTTCAACCTGTTTTTAGTCCTCCATCCTCGCAACTCGTTGATTCTCAATGATGGCATTCTGAAAAGTCCTCTCTGGATGCCTTTGTAATACCCACACCTATCAAAAACATGTCGTAACTTTGCGGGCATGTATTTCACCTCCGTCACACGATTCAGCCCCGAACATGACAGGATGCACCACCGAGGCCGACATTGCCTTGGGCGAACAGGTGGAGATACGCCTCTGCTCCGACCCTACAGATAGCGCAGCCGAACTATACCGCGCCCTCGGTTACACCCCCAGCCCTTCAGGAGTTATCACATTCAACCCTCCAATCCTCCTCCCGAAAAAAAACGTAGTACCCACGCGAAATTTTTCAAAACGAAACAGCTTGACAAATAGAATAATATCCGCCACTTAGCGTTGAAGTTAGGCTATCTTGGCGCAGCAAAGTAGTGCAAGGCGAGAGCAGAGCAAAAGAAAAACGCGTTTTCCTTTGTGTGAAACCAGTTAGAAACGGAGAACGTCGGGAACGTGCGGGTCGTAGGCTTGTCGTACCATTTCGTCAGCATAAGGTTTGCCGCAGAAGATGTCTTCATGGTTCGTCATGCCCTTTTCCGTTCCATAATATAATATGTACGGCATCGGCAGCTCGCGGCAGAAGTCGACGGCCTCCTGTAGCAGGCTGAGGTTGCCTTGACAATCGTAGAGGAATCGGTTCGTGTCGTGATTGTCCAGAAAGAGGTAAAGCTTGAAGTCCGGGCAATCGGCATAGTGGGCAAAATGTTGCGCCACCGCTTTGCGCAAGGATGCATTTTCCAAGATGCGTTCGCCTCGGCTCACCGTATGCGTGAGCATTTCTTGAAAGGCAAAGTCAAGCACGCCGTCGAAGACTTCGGCGTAGCGTTTCTGCCACACTTCCTTTTCAGTCATGCTCTCGTTTCGGAAGGCTTGTGCCAAGGCCGAAGGCAGCCGTTTTCCCGCAGGTCGTCCCCACACTTCCCCGATGAGCAGCACATCGGGGTATGTGGCCTTGATATGCTTGCGGAAATACCGCCAGAAGTCAATGCTCGGCCCTTTGGCGTAGTCCAGTCGCAGCCCGTCGAAGCCGTGCCGGCAGAGCAGAAGCCCCTGCTCAGTCATGAAGTGGCGTGTTGCGGCTTTGTCCAAATCAAATTGGGGCAGATAGTCTATGCCGTTGAATGCGCTGTATGAGCCGTCTTTGTTTCTCTTGAACCATTCCGGATGCTCTTGGAAGATCGGACTGTCTTGATGACAATGATTGGCCACAAAGTCGGCATAGATGGTCATGCCGCGCCGATGGACCTCATCGACCAGCTCGTCCACGCTGTGCCAAGAACCGAAATGCGGATTGACTGTCGCGAAGTCCAGTGTGTGGTAGCCGTGGTAGGCTTTCCCTTTGACAAAGGGTGTCAGCAGCAGTCCCGTCACACCCATAGCCTGTAGCTTGTCGAGTTGGCTGAGGATGCCTTTCAGGTTTCCGCCCTTGTATCCCCGCCCTTTCTTGGAGGATTGGGCGGGGACAAAGCGGTCAATGAGGATATGGTAGAGCATGTTGAAATCAATATTCGACATATCCCTTCCCATGGCATTGCGTACAGGTTATATGGCTGTGCCCAGTACTTGCCATGAAATATCCGCCACACTCATTACATCTTACGCGACTGTCATTGCCATATACGGGAACAGGGCTGTCTCGAACAATGCGCCCTTTGCCATGACAGAGCGAACATTCGCTACGCTGTTTGTTATTATTATTCCTATTGGTATTGCTATTACCACCGGAGTTGCCACTGTTGTTATTGCCACCAGAGGGGTTATAGGTGGGATTGTAGTTCTGATAGGTTGGAGAGGAAGAGGATGTATAAGAGCCACTACCACTGCTTGAACTTTTTCCCCGGATTAAGGAACATGTGGTAGCAGACGGTGGTGCGGTTTGTTTCTTATAGACATATACATCGCCGTTTTCCAATACCACGTTCAGTGCACTCATGTCAGTCTTGAATTTAAATGTTGCATTTTTCCCCCAATAGCTACTGCCCATATAGACTTTATAGTCGCTATTGCTGTAGCTTGTATTGAGTTTGAGGGACTCAAGCAGATGTTCTTTGGCGGTGCGGCATTACTAGCAGTGGTAGCAGCCATCGTTGTCAT
>SFPC01000104.1 GCA_004552195.1 Bacteroidales bacterium
TGCATAAAAATGCTTCCTCATATTACGGGCTAACTGCTCGCTTTGGTATTGCAAAAAGAGATCTTTGCGATACACGTAAAGTGCGTATATGCTTGTAATATTGGTTGGGAACGGATTACCATTGATAAACAGCTTTGTTTGCTCTTCCTCCTTGCCCAGTTTAGTACGGCTATCCGCATGACGAAGCATTTTTATGCAGCGTCGACTCGTGTTGTCAAATTCACTGTCAATTCCTTCCAGCAAATCTTGAATGGTTGTTGTATAATCTTTTCTTTCCATAATATAATAATGTGATTTGGTTTGTAATTATCTCCAGTTAAACTCTGCTCCTAATATCTCCAGCCCGTGATATTTCCATGGTTCTTGGTCGAAATTGGGTGTGTATCTCGACATAAGCACTTTTTCTTCATGTTCTTCATTGGTATCATGCCACCCATTGAAGTCTTGTACTTTTTTGGTCATATTCTTGATGTGTTATAATTACGCCGCCAAGGTAATGTGTTAATTTTGAACAACAAAACATTTTGCGTAAAATTTACATAATATAGGCGTTTTTCTATCGAAACCACCACTATTCACTGTCTTTTCAGCATCTTTCCCTTGTTTCACATGCCTATATCGATTATTGCATCCGCATTTTCTTGCGACAGATCATAATTATCCAAATCCTCCTCGGTCATCAAATCAATTTCGCTTGGAATGTTTCTGACATCAAACCAAGAGATTTGGTTTTGACCGCACAGGATGTATATTTCTCCGTCATCATATTGCCTTGCACCATATACTGGTCCTCTCACGATACACTCTGTATGAGTTTATTCCGTTTCTCGTCATCTTGACGTAGGAAAGAGGTGTCTCCGCACTGGATTGACTAGTAACACGTACTTCCAACCTTTCACTGTAACCATAAAGAATAATGAATAATCAGGTCTACGACCGACATACAGAACGAAGCAAAACCGCCGCCACCATCGGCGCAGCCCTAATTATTCATTATTCATTAAACAATTATACATTAGTAGAACGCCTTCTCAGTAGCTCATCTCGCCCTGGTCGTCCACGTCCTCCACATCGGCAAAGTTGTACGTTTCGCCATGCTGGCTCACGTCCAGACCGATGCGTTCGCTCTCGCGACTGACGCGCATGGGTATCATCTTGTTGACTATCCAATAGAGGAACATACTCATTGCAAAGGTATAGGCAAAAACGATGACGATGGCCAAAAGGTGGTACAGGAACACCACGAAACCCTCCCAAGAGCCGGAGAGCAAACCCTCCTGGATAAATATGCCCGTGAGGACCGTGCCCACTATGCCGCCGGTGCCGTGCGTGGGAAAGACGTCCAACGCATCGTCAAGCCGGCGTGAGTGGTCACTCCAATGGCAGGCGCAGTTGCAAATGATGGTGGTGATGAAAGCGATGAAAAGGCTCTGCCCCACACTGACATATCCCGCAGAAGGCGTGATGGCCACCAGACCTACCACAGCTCCCACCGAAGCACCCATGGCCGAAGCCTTGCGTCCCATCACGGTGTCGAAGAATATCCAGGTGAGCATGGCAGTGGCACAAGCGGTATTGGTATTGAGAAACGCCTTCACCGCAATGGCATCGGCATGGAGCGACGACCCGGCATTGAACCCGAACCATCCCAGCCACAGCATGGCGGCACCCAGCACCACATAGGGGATGTTGGCCGGCGCGTCGGAATGTTCCCTGCGCACCCTGCGCCCCAGGAAGATGGCTCCGGCCAAAGCGGCCACACCCGACGAGGCGTGAACCACAATGCCGCCGGCAAAGTCCACCACGCCCCACTGGCGGAACAAGCCCTCGGGGTGCCACGTACAGTGGGCCAGCGGACAATAGATGAAAAGGCAGAACAGCACCATGAAAACCAGATAGGCCGAGAACTTCACACGCTCGGCAAAGGAGCCGGTGATGAGCGAAGGGGTGATGATGGCAAACTTCATCTGGAACAGGGCGTAAAGTGCCAACGGTATCGTGGGAGCCAACAGGGGATGGGTCTGTGCGCCCACGCCCCGGAACATCAGGAAGGTGAGGGGATTGCCGATGACGCCACCAATGTCGTCTCCAAAGGAGAGGCTGAAACCTACCACTACCCACACCACGCTGATAAGGCCCATGGCCATGAAACTTTGCAGGATGGTGGAAATGACGTTCTTCTTCCCCACCATGCCGCCATAGAAAAAAGAAAGACCCGGCGTCATCATCAACACGAAGATGGTGGCGGTTATCATCCACGCCACATCGGCCGTGTCGACGGCGGCATCGGGCATCCAAAGTTCCGGACTGTCGGGCATCACGGCACCGCTCAAACACAGCACGGTGGTGAGCAGCATAAAAATGAGCCACTTTCTCTTAAACTTCTGCATAGTCTTAGTGTTTTTGTGTTGGCAAATCCTGAAAACCTGTCAACTGATTAAGAATAATAGCCTGTTTACTTAACAGGTGCAAAAATATAAAACGGTTCTATAACACAAAGACCATTTCCTCTTGTTTTTCCTATATTTTTGTCAACAACCCCTCTTCCTGCAACATCCGTGCGTAAAATTCGGCTTTTTTCTCCAGCTTCATCGGATAGGCCCGGCTGCTGCTGGGCATCCGCCACAGACGCATGGGCCGCCCTTCAAATGAGAATGTCACATTTTCGCCCACCTTGGGTTCCGCCACCGCCCAATGCTCCCGCAGGGTGTCGGTGGCCTTCTGGCCTGTGGTCACCACGGCGTGGCAAAGCGGCAATCGGCGCAACAGGGCATCCACATCGGTATGCTCCACCACCTGCAAGTACTTGTCGGAAGCATTGTCCTGCAACCGCACCACGGCACAGGCAGTGTCGTAGAGTGCCACGCCGAGCTGTTCCAGAAACAGTTCCAGCCGGGGCTGGTCGAACCGGCGGTGCTCCTTGTCCACAAAATATTCGCGCTCGGCAAAATAGATATGCCCGAATATGCGCCACATGTCGTTTTGCATATTCGGGTAAAAGAAATCCATGCTCCACCGCTTGCGCTGCGGCGGAAAACTGCCCAACATCAGGATGCGGGCTCCCGAGGGCAGGAAAGGACGGAGAGGATGCTGTTCGGCAACCATGTCAATGTAATTGCTGAGGTTATGAGGGATAAGGTTATGAGGTTATAAAGATTGTGCCAGTGAGAGCAGAGCCAAGCTTGCTTGAGCTATGCCGAGCTCAGCCAATCTTATGCAAATTTACTATTTGAGTGGATGGTATTCAGGCGTTACAATAGTAACCTTGTAACCCCATAACCTGATAACCGAGTTACAGTAGTAACTTTATAACCTCATAACACAGGAAGCGAAGCGACCCTAACCAAATAACCGATAAGTTTCGCAACTTGCGAAACCTGAATTATACATTATTTATCCAGGCTTTTCAGATACCTCTCCACCTCGATGGCAGCCTTGCAGCCGCTGGCGGCAGCGGTGATGGCCTGACGGTAATGAGGATCGGCCACGTCGCCGGCGGCGAACACGCCGGGGATGCCGGTGCACGGACTGTCCGGCTCGGTCATGATGTAGCCCGTGGCATCCGTCTTCACCCATTCCTTGAACAAATCGCTGTTGGGTTTGTGACCGATGGCCAGGAAGAAGCCGTCGATGGGCAGGTCGTAACGGCGCTCGTCGGCCTCACCCTTGCGGTGAACCAGGTGGGCACCTTCTACCCCACCCTCGCCATAAAGGCCCAGCGTGTTGGTTTCAAACAGCACCTCGATCTTGGGGTTCTGCATCACGCGGTCCTGCATAGCTTTCGAGGCGCGGAGGAAAGGTTTGCGCACGATGAGATATACCTTCTGTGCCAAGCCGGCCAGATACGTAGCCTCCTCACAGGCCGTGTCGCCGCCGCCCACCACGGCCACCTTCTTCTTGCGGTAGAAGAAGCCATCGCACGTGGCACAGGCACTCACGCCCTGCCCCTGGTATTTCTTCTCGTCGTCCAGCCCCAGGTATTTGGCCGATGCGCCGGTAGCGATGATCAGCGTCTGGCACTGCTCACACGTGTCGTCGTCGAACCATAACGTATAGGGGGCTTTTGACAAATCGGCCTTGACACATGTGGCGGTGCGGATTTCCGCACCAAAGCGTTCGGCCTGCTTGCGCATGGCATCCATCAGTTCGTTAGCATCAATGCCTTCGGGGAAACCGGGAAAGTTTTCAATTTCTGTGGTAATGGTGAGTTGTCCGCCGGGCTGCAAGCCTTCATACACAACGGGCTGCAAGCCGGCACGGCCTGCATAAACAGCTGCGGTATAACCGGCAGGGCCGGAACCGAGAATCAAACAGGAAATCATGGAATTTTGTATGTAGTTGGTTTTGAATTTTAGTACAGACCTTGTTGTGGAGCAGGTATGGTTCCTCACCGCAAGTCAATCACCTCGATGCCGGGGTGTTGCTTTGCGTCAAACTTAAAGGTGGCATCCTTCCAGCGTCGCCCCGTCCGCAGGCTTTGGATGCGGATGCGTGTCCAGTTGCCATGGTTGTCCTTGATGCGCACCGACTGGGGCAAGAGGGTCTGTTTGTCTATCACCACGATGAGCAACTGGATAGCGTTGCCCTTGTTCTGGGCATTGAGGCGCACTTCATGGCACACCTTGCCCTTATAGTTCAGGTTGCCCAACTTCAGGGCATATCCTTCCTTGTAGAGATTGACAAAGGTGTAAGGGTTGATCTGTTGCAGTTCGGCCGGAGTGGGGTTGCTCACGTTCACCTCATCGCTGCCCGAGAGCAGCGTCCACTGGGTGTGTCCGTCGAACCAGGTGGTCAGCGCGTCGGAAGAGATTTTGAACTTTCCTCCCTGTACATAGATATGTCCCGACGTGGTGGACTCCTCCTGTATGCCCTTGAAACTGGTTCCTTCAAACGTAGCTTCTATGCCTCCGCTGTTTTTCAATTTGGAGGCTGTTTGGTCGAGCACCTGTCGTGCCGTCTGTGCCAGTCCGGCCACGCTCACGGTGAAAGCAGAAAAAACGGTAAGGAATATATGCTTGATTTTCATAAAAATACGTTTTGAACAAAAAGCTGCGGGCAAAAATAGTTTTTTTGAGTGAAAAAACAAAAGGGGAAGCCATTCAAATTCATGAATGAGGAATAAGGGTTTAATTTATTACTGAAGTATCAAGTATTGGAAAACAACCTGCAAAAAAGGAAACGGAACAAATCGCCTTTTCCGCCCCAACAATCCCCCTCCTTTATACGCATTTTATCCGCAAAAAAAGCATTCACACCTTCACACAATGGCTTTTTCTTCCTGATTTTCAGGCGGTTAAAGTGTGAAGGTTTGCTCTTTCAAGTCTTCACAAG
>SFPC01000032.1 GCA_004552195.1 Bacteroidales bacterium
ACAGGAATGGCACGTGAACGAGGTAGAACTGGATTACACTTTTCTTATTTTCCGCGAAGACTTTATGCGCACATTCATTGCTGACAAGTTCTTCGTATATCGGCTGTTGTATTATTATCAGACTGATACACCGCCCTACTTGTTTGCCGAGCCGGAGGAGCTGACGGAATATATGCGCCTCTTAAAAAAGATAAAACAAGAACTACAACATCCTGTGGTAGACACTTACAACCTCATTGTGTCAGTGCTTTATTATCTACTGGTAATTATCAACCGGGCATACGCTCAAACTTATCGTCTACCTGTCGCAGTGCCAAAAAACAATTACGCATTCAAATTCAAGGACTTACTCGAAAAACATATCCGAACGACACAGCGCGTTCAAGAATATGCTGATATGCTTCGGGTAAGTCGTATCACCTTGAATAATTCTGTCATGGCGCAATTTGGTGTATCAGCCATTCACTTACTCAAGCAACGTCTTTTGGAAGAGCTGAAAAATGAGCTACTGTTCTCCAATCTGAATGTGAGCCAACTGGCAGACGAGTTCCACTTTTCTGACCCCAGTCACCTCATGCGTTTTTTCAAAAAAGAAACAGGCAAGACTTTTACCCAATATCTAATGAATTACAAAAGAGGAATATATGAATAGAAATTTCATATTTGGCAAATTTCCACAGGCGACATTCTCCACTACAAGGGTGCGGTCTGCTGCGGAGCGCACCAGCGCGGCGGCACGCATCGCATCCGCATCCCGCTCTCGGGGGGATCCGCGAGTTCCGGGACATCACGCTCTTTGAGATTGATGGGCTGAAAGTCTATTTATAGCGGAAAACTTAACTTATAAGTTGTATGATACAAAAGAATCCCTACCTTTGCATCAAATAAGACCGACAATGACTTTCGATTGCATCACACAAGACAAAAATCTATGGGCTGTCAGGTACGATGGCGATTCAGACAATATACTCTATCGTCTGTTTGACCAGTGGGATGACGCTGAATGGCTGCGCACATTCTTCAAGGAACATTTCAATGACCTTGTCGGCTATTTTAAGGTGACAAGCATCAACCAAGCGGTTCTTGACACCATGGAAGACCGTGATACGTTGGAATGCCTCCTGCTGGACCTCAGCCCGGACGACAACTTGGATGCACTCTTCAAGCCGCTTGAAAATTTCCGCACATCTGAAATGTTGCTTGGCAAGGAGAAAGCCCGTCCCGGGCGCAAGGAGCGGCATCCGTCCTGGCTTCGCCTTTATGCCATCAAACTGGATAAGGGTATGTATATCTCATCACGGGAGGTGCTATCAAACTCACCTTCCATATGGACGAAAGGGAACATACACGCCGTGAACTGCAAAATTTGGAAAAAATGAGAGCCTTCTTGATGGAGCAGCAAGTTTTCGATGCAGACTCCTTCCTTGAAGACCGGCAAGTATAACATAAAACCATCCGCTATGAACGAGAAAATTGTAAAGAAACTGGAGCAATTCCCGTCCGCCACACCCAGTCGCTGGCGCGAAAAGGCGGAAGAAAGAAGGGAAAATGAAGCGTGGCGGCGAGAGTCGCGGCGCATAGCCCTTATGATGCTTGACAGACTTGAAGCACTCGGCATGTCGCAAGCCGACCTTGCCGCACGTTTGGGCTGTACACAGCAATATGTATCGCGTATTCTCAAAGGACACGAAAACCTCAGTCTGAAAACCATCTGCAAAATTGACGATGTGCTCAGATTAGGCATTTGGTCTCCTGCTGAACATGAAGTGTGCCTGGTATAGATTTCAATCTAACAGACAATTAAAATCCCGTCCTCCAACTTAGGAAGGCGGGATTTTTTGTCTGTTCGCCCGACATGGGCATAATCTAATGGGTGAAAGTCCCGAGCGCGCCCCGATAGCGGGAAGCGCATAGTCCGAGGCAACGGTGTCCACCGCGAGGAGAATCCTACTTTCGGCTTGCCGAGATGCGCAACTTTCTAAGGGAAACTGATGAATGGTTGCGTAGTCGCATACGCATGTGTATATGGAAATGTTGGAAACGAGTGCGGACACGCTTCAAGAACCTACAAAGATGTGGCATCGCCAAATGGCAGGCATGGCAGTGGGCTAATACCCGAAAAGGCTATTGGCGCACTATCCCACGCTTACGGAATATTACGAGAAAATGCACCCGCGTTAAGAACCGCCGTATGCCGAACGGCACGTACGGTGGTGTGAGAGGTCTGTAAACACGAAAATAGGAGATAAACACCCTATGATTAGTGTTTACCTCCTACTCGATAATAATCCTCAGCTATCTTTTTCTTACAGACGACTTATCAGCAAGTTGTTCGCCTCGTCAATCTGTCGCGTTTGGATGGAGGCGAGGTAGATTTGTGTGGTCGTTTCCGAGTCGTGCCCCATTGCCCCGCAGATTACGCCGATGGGGATGTGTTCGCTTTGTGCGATGCTGGCCCAGCTGTGTCGGGCCACGTAGAGCGTCAGCGGTGCGGAGAGGTGGAGCCGGGCCGAGAGGCGTTTGAGGTGGCGGTTGATGTTGCGCGTGCTGTTGCGGTACTGGTTCCGTTCCGTGCCGTCCTCCTTGGTGATCAGGGGCAATAGGAATTTCGTCCCCGGCGCGGCATATTTGTCGAAGAGCCGTTGAATTTCCGGTTCCACGAGCACGCGCATCCGCTGGCCCGTCTTGTGCCGCGCGTAGGCGAGGTAGCCCTGGCTGATGTCTGTCTTGCGCAGAAAGGCCAGGTCGACGGGAGCGATGCCGCGCAGGTAGAATGAGAGAAGGAACATGTCGCGCGCGAACTCCATTCGCGGCGCCGCGCGCAGGTCCGCTTCCTTGATGCGCCGGATGTCTGCCATCCCGACGGCACGCTTCGTGGTCTTGTCGATGCCCGTGTACACCGCGCGGAAGGGCTGGCGGTCCGGCGTCAGTCCGGCGGCCACCGCCTTGTTGTATAGCGTGCGCACGACGCGCAGGTAGAACGACGAGGAGTTGCGGCACAGGCGCTGTTCGCGCAGCCACGTTTCATAGGCCAGTGCGAACTGCAGCGTGATGTCGTCGAAATGCAGGTCGCAGTTCTCGCGGAAGCGCATGAGGCTGCGCAGGGTCTGGGCATAGTGGGCAGCGGTGGAGAGCCGCCCAGCCTCGCGGAGAAGCGAGATTTGGGCTTGAAAGAAGCGGAAGCAACCGTCCTTCTTGCGGCGGTACGGTTTGCGGGCCGCGGCGCAGGCGGGGACCGTATGTTTCGCGTTAGCTGTTTGGGAAAGGTCGGCATCTGCGCCCGTTGCGCCTTCGGGCACGGAAGCGTTGGGGAGGGGGTGGAGGTTTGTCATCGTTTTGTGCTTGGGTTAGGGAATGCGGGACACGCAATGGCGTGTCCGGAGTAGGCCATAATAGTAAGGCAAAAATTGTCGCGGTGGAAAGTTTCAGAAAAAATGACTTGGGGGAGGGTAGAGGGGCGTGTGTCAGTCGGGGAAGGAAAATTATTGTGACCTTTTTTACTGTATTGTTGGGTTTGCTCTATTTTTGCAAGCATAAAACAATCCTTGAATACATTACAGTTATGAGTACAAAAGAAAAAGCATTGGCACTTGGGCAAGATCCCGAAGTGATTAAAGACGCAGAAAGAAGAATTGCTGCGTATGAGAAAGAGCATGGCAAACCTATGAGCAAAACTATGCAAGGAGCACTTATGTTAAGAGGCCTTTTGGAGGTTTACGATAAAACACTCTTGTTATGAGAATATTGTTGGATACCTGTATTGTTATCTATTCTTATTTTAGATAGGGAGTAATTGAGTCGTGACGTGGCTGCCATTCTCTCTGACTACGATAACCAGCTCTATGTAAACACAGAAACAGTCAAGGAGTTGATTGTTGCATATAGAAGAAAAGGCGTAGGGAGAAAATTGTGGAAGAGAGAAGAAGACATCATTGATACGATAAAGAATGATCTGAACATACAAATCCTACCCCATTAAGGAGGAGCATATCCGTACGTATTCCAGACTGCAAATCAATGAAGCGCAAGGGCATTATGACCCGAGCGACCACTTGATTATAGCCCATGCCATAACGGAAAGAATGCCACTGGTGTCGAGCGACCATAAGTTTGATTTTTATATTCGTCAAGGTCTCTCCTATATCAGCAATTTTTGACGTTTCTGTTGCCCATCCCTACATGCTCTGTTGCTGTCCCGAACTATCTCTCCATAGTCCGGGACTAATTGTTTTCTACTCCGCCACCAGTCCTCCCGCCCCCGCCTTTCGTCGCGCCAATCCCGCCGATTGAGATTGCAAATCGGGGCTTCGGATTGGTGAAAGGCGGGAGTGAGAGGGGGTGGAGTAGGGCGGAAGGGGACTTGTGGGGAGATTATGGAAAATTAACGGAATTGGAAGAAATAATATAAATCCGTATAAGCGAAATTGGAGCCGGAAAAGTCTGCTATACGCGATTGGGGGGCGTAAAAACTCTTCAACTCTTCAGCGGATTATCTAAAACGGCTGAAAACCAACGGAAAAATGGCTGAATGGTTGGGTCTATTCACTTCTTTCAAACCCTTCAGGAGTGAATGGTTTGGGGTGGTTTAACACTTCTTCGCAGTCATTATAATATATGCAAACAAAAGAGAATATTAGGTAAATTGAAGGCATGGACTGAAGGGTTGAAAGGTCTTGAAGGGTTGAAAAATCAAACCCTTCAGCCGGAAAGTGCTGACAATCAGTAGGAAGCGCATGGTGCTGAAGGGTTTGAAGGGTTTTTGCGGGGTTGAAATTGTGTATAATAAAGGTTTTTTGTTTGGTCAAATTGCCAATTTCCTGTCAATGCAAAAAATATTTTGTTTCAACCTGCGAAAATCTTCATGGGGGGAGTAAAAATAGAAACCTTATGCTAACTTTGCACTCTGTTTGGCGAAAACGTAAACTAGAAAGTACCGTCCTGTCGTTCCGGCACCTGTAGGGTGTCCGACGTCAGCAGATGGCGAGCTTATGGGAAGCATTTTGTAGTCCCCCTTCCGAGTCGGGAAGTTACATGCCATTCCAGCGCACCTTTTTCGCCCCATCCGCGCCGCCCTTTGGCGCGCTTCGAATTCAAGGCCCGGCACGCAGCCAGTGGCCTGCGCACGCTGCTTAGCGTGTCCGATTTCCCCAGTATCGTGGTTATGTTGTATCAGCAACCCATCCACGCATTCTTGTGCAACCAACCTGTTGCGTGCGGCGGACTTGCCTCCGCTGCCCTCCCCGAAGAAACGGCGTGCCCCAGAGCGGCCACTGTCTGAAAAGGGGTGTCCACCCGCTTTGTACTTATGCACCAGCCCCAGGCAACATCCCCCGCCGACCATGAACGGTGCTGGCACGTGCTCCGGACCACCTATGGCAGGGAGCGCAAGGCCTACGACTTTATCGTTTCGCAGGGCGGCACGGCCTTCTGCCCCACCGAGCGTGTGGTGCGGCGCGTGCAGGGAAAAATCCACAAGCTCCGCAAGTCGCTCCTGCCCAATCTCCTCTTCGTCTACGGCACGCTCTCCGAGGTCGAAACCTTCGTCTTCGACAACGTCAACCTCCCCTTCGTCCGCTTCTACTACCGCTACTTCAGGCAGGGCGGCGTGCTCTGCAAGGCCCCCGTCGTGGTGCCGCAAGACCAGATGGACAGTTTCCGCATCATCTGCCAGGCCGAAGGCCAGGACGTACGTTTCTCCTTCCACCAGATAAAGAAGTTCCGCGAAGGCCAGCGCGTCCGTGTCGTGCGCGGCCCCTTTGCCGGCGTGTGCGGCCGCGTGGCCCGCTACAAAGGCCAGCAGCGCGTGGCCGTGGAGGTCGAAAGCCTCTTCACCGCCATCAGCGCCTACATCCCTGCCCCCTATCTCGAAAGGCTTCCGTAGGCGCGGGCCCAGAGGTATCCATCCGCGCGCACGCCCACGCCCTCAATCTCGAAAGGCTTCCGTAGGCGCGGGCCCAGAGGTATCCATCCGCGCGCACGCCCACGCCCCCTATCTCGAAAGGCTTCCGTAGGCGCGGGCCCAGAGGTATCCATCCGCGCGCACGCCCACGCCCCCTATCTCGAAAGGCTTCCGTAGGCGCGGGTCCAGAGGCATCCATCCGTGCGCACCCGCCCACGCTGCCCCACCATAACCCGAAGGCCGGATAGGCCACCTTGCCTGCCCCCGTGGGCCCCTTCCCCTTCTTGCATTACGCGTAATTCCCATGAACATTCCCCATATTCTCCGCGCCACCCCAGTGCGCCACCTCCTTACCCTTGCCGCCGCCCTTGGCCTCCTGCTGGGCGTGGCCTCTTGTTCCGTGCCCCGCGATGTGGCCTATTTCCAGGACGCCGAAGCCCTCCACGGCATGGCCGTAGCCACCAGCGAGCAGTTCCGCCTGCGACCTGAAGACCGCGTGAAAATCAACGTGAACAGCAGCAACGCCATGCTCGAGGAGCAGTTCTCCCTCACCATGAGCGGCCAGCAGAGCACCTCCTCCCGGCAGCAGGTGGTCTACACCGTCGATGAGCAGGGCACCATCCAGTTTCCCGTACTCGGCAAAATCCGTGCTGAAGGCAAGACCCGCCAGGAGCTCGCCGCCTACATCCAGCAGCGCCTCCGCAGCCGCGAGCTCGTCGACGACGCCATCGTCACCGTGGAGTACGTCGACCTCTGCGTGAACGTGCTCGGCGAGGTGAACCACGCCGGCATCATTCCCGTCACGAAGGACCATTTCACCATTCTCGACGCCCTCAGCGGTGCCGGCGACCTCACCATCAACGGCGACCGCACCCGCGTCATGGTCACCCGTCAGGTCGACGGCGTGAACCAGGTTTACTTCGTGGACCTCACGCAGATGCAGAGCCTGCTCCAGTCGCCCGCCTTCTACCTCCAGCAGAACGACCTCGTCTACGTCACCCCCAACGACAAGCGCAAGCGCGAGGCACAGTCTGTGGGCAACACCTTCAACACCCCCGCCGTCTGGATTTCCCTGGCCTCCCTGGCCACGACCATCGCCGCCCTCCTCATCCGCTAACCCCGCATTTCCCCTCCCATTCCCAGCCATGTCTGAAAACGTACATACCAAGCGCAAGCCCGCCGAAGACTTCCTCAGCGTGAAGGACCTTTGGCACCTCTGCAAGCGCAATTGGAACTGGTTCGTCATCTCCCTCATCGTCTGCATAGCGGGCGCTGCCTTCTACCTCTACCGCACCCCCGACCTCTTCACCCGCGAAGCCGCCATCCTCGTGAAGGAGGAAACGCTCGGCAAGACCAAGTCGCGAAACACCAGCGGCGAGGACTTCAGCGAAATGGCCCTCGTGCAGCAGCAGACCAACGTCTCCAACGTCGTGCGCCAGCTCTCCTCCCTCCGCGTCCTCTCCGAGGTGGCCCGCCGCATGAAGATGGGCCAGAACGAGCGCGACTTCCTCCATGCCGCCATGGGCCTGCAGCGCCGCTTCAAGGCATCCATCGACAACGAGAAGTCCACCGTCATCAACCTCCAGTTCGTCGACAATTCCCCCGAGCGTGCCGAAGAAGTGCTCGAGACCCTCATCCGCGTCTACAACGAGCAGTGGCTCGAAGAGCGCAACAAGGTGGCCGCCAGTACCTCGCGCTTCATCGACGAGCGACTCGGCGTGATGGAAAAGGACCTCGGCGTGGTCGACGACAGCATCTCCTCCTTCAAGGCACGCCACCGCATCACCGACCTCGCCCACGTCAGCGATGTCTACCTCCAGCAGCAGAGCAGTTCCGAGGCCGAAATCCTCCGCCTCAACAACCAGAAAGGCATGGCCGAGTATGTGCTGCAAATCCTCCGGGACAAGTCGGCCCGCGACCAGCTCCTGCCGACCAATTCTGGGCTGAACAACATGCAGATCGAGCGCCAGATTGCCGACTACAACGACATGCTGCTCCAGCTCAAGAACAACCGCGTCGGTACCTCTACACAGAACCCCCGCATCCTGCGTCAGGAGCAGCAGCTCGAGGAAATGCGCCAGAACATCCTCACCTCCGTCAGCGGGCAAATCAAGACCATCGACATCCAGCTCCAGAAGTTCTACGACTTCAGCGGCGAGGCCAGCAGCAAAATTGCCTCCAACCCCGCACAGGCCAAGCACCTCGTTTCCGTGGAGCGCGAACAGAAGGTGAAGGAGAGCCTCTACCTCTACCTCCTCCAGAAGAAGGAAGAGAACGAAATCAGCATGACCTACACCTCGTTCAACACCGAGGTGGTCGACATGCCCCACGGCAGCGACCTCCCCACCTCGCCCAACCGCATGGCCATCTGGGCCGCAGCCTGCCTGGCGGGCCTGTTCCTCCCCGCATTCGTCATCTTCGTGCGCGAGAACCTCAATACTACGGTGCGCTCGAAACAAGACATCACCCGTGTTTCCAACCTCTCCGTGGTGGGCGAAATTCCCTTCTTCGGCGAAAAGCGCAGCCGCATTCCCTTCTTCCGCAAGCGCACCAAGGGTGGCTCCCACCACACGCCCATCGTCATCGAGTTTGGCAAGCAAAACTGGGTGAACGAGGCATTCCGCCTGCTCCGCACCAACCTCGAGTTCATGGCCAATGCCGAAAACTCGCACAACGTCTACATCGTCTCCTCCTTCTACGCCAGTTCGGGCAAGACCTTCGTGAGCATCAACCTGGCCGTGGTCATGGCCCTCAAGGGCTGGCGCGTGCTCCTCATCGACGGCGACTTCCGCCGCGCCTCTGCCTCGCGCAGCCTCCACTGTCCGCGTGTGGGCATTGCCGACTACCTGGGCGGAAAGGAAGTGGACCTCGAGTCGCTCAAGGTGGTGAAGAAAGCCTATCCCACGCTCCACATCCTGCCCGTGGGCACCATTCCGCCCAACCCCACCGAACTCCTCTCGTCCGACGGCATGAAGGACCTGATAGACCGGGCGCGGCAGGAATACGACTACGTCATCGTTGACTGTCCGCCCTCCGACAACCTCGCCGACTCCAACCTCATGGAGCGCTATGCCGACCGTACGCTCTACATCGTCCGTGCCGGCGTGGCCGAGCGCAGCCGTATTCCCGAACTCGA
This sequence comes from Bacteroidales bacterium, assembly GCA_004552195.1. The sequence goes on from SFPC01000032.1 coordinate 9,036, forward strand.
GGCCGAAGTGGAGTCGGGCCGCTACAAGCACCTTTCCATTATCCTCAATGCCGTAGACCCGCGCCGCCTCCACGCCTACAAGGACTACTATTATTACTACTACGGCCGCCAGAACTAACTCCTTCCGCAGGCTCACTCCCGCCCCTTCCTCCTGCCCATGAACCCCGCCAACCGACGCATCGCCCTCAACACCGTCTACATGTACGTGCGTCTCGTCACGCTCATGGCGGTGGGCCTCTACACCTCGCGCCTCGTGCTTTCCGTGCTCGGCGTGAGCGACTACGGCATCTTTGCCGTGGTGGGCGGCGTGATGGCCCTCTTCACCTTCCTGAGCAATGCGCTGGCCAACGCCACCTCGCGTTTCCTCAACACCGAGATGGGGCGCGGCGGCGATGTCAATGCCACGTTCAACATCAACCTCCTGCTCCACGTGGCCCTGGCCCTGCTCATCTTCCTGCTGGCCGAAAGCGTGGGCCTCTGGTACATCCACTCCGGACTCAACGTGGCCCCGGGCCGTCTCGACGATGCCCTCTTCGTGTTCCAAGTTTCCATCTTCACCACCTGCCTCGGCATCGTGGCCAGCCCCTTCCAGAGCCTCTTCATCGCCCACGAGCAGTTCCGTTTCCAGATGGTGGTGGACATCGTGAACAGCCTTGTGCGCTTGGGGTGCATTCTCCTCCTGACCCTCTACGACGGTTCGGAAGCCCTGCGCCTCTACAGCCTCGTCTTCAGCCTCACTTCGCTCAATACCTTGGGCATCTACTACTTTTTAGGACGCCGCCGCTGGCCCGAAATCATCCGCCTCCGCCTGGTGCGCGGCTGGGCCCGCTATCGCGAAGTGCTGGTGTTCAACAACTGGAACCTTCTGGCAACCCTCTCCTATATGGCCCGTTCCTCCGGAAGCGACATCATGCTCAACGCCTTCTTCGGCACTTCCGTCAATGGTGCCTTCGCCATCGCCAAGGCCGTGGGCGGCTACGTCAGCGAGTTTGCCGATAAGTTCGACAGTGCCTCTGCGCCCCAGATTGTGCAGGCTTACGCGGCCGGCGACCACGAGCGCGTCTCTTTCCTGGTCAACAAGATAGGCCGTGCCAATCTCCTGCTTTTTGAGCTGATGCTTTTCCCCCTGCTCATAGAGCTGGATTTCGTGCTTGGTCTTTGGCTGGGGGAAGTGCCTCCATTTGTGTTGGAATTGACGAGGATAAACCTTTGGTTGGGGCTGGTGGGAACGAGCTGTGGCGGCTTGGGCCCTCTCATCCGTGCCTACGGACGCATCAAGTGGTTTCAGATAGAGCAGAGCACCTGCTTTCTTCTCTGTATTCCTTTAGGCATTGGCGTGCTTTCGCTGGGTTATTCCGCAAAGTCCCTGCTCTATCTCTTTCTGGTAGCCGACCTTGTCCACCGTTCCATACAGCTCTGCCTGCTTCGGCACCTGGTCGGTTTCGACTCCCTGCGTTACGTGCGTGAAGCTTACCTTCCTCCCTTTCTCATAGGTTGCATCATGTCTGTTCTGCTCCTTATATATAGTTATAATCCCTTCACTGCCGCTCCGCTCAAAATTATTGTCATAATTTCTACTTTCCTCCTGGCCGTCCTGCTTGTCTGGACGTTAGGAATGCAGAAGGAAGAAAGGTGTAGGTTTTGGGATGGAGGAGGTAAACAAAAATCATGAACCCCAAAGATACGAATTGAAAGATGAAAACATTTCTTAGAAGAACAAAGGCATTGATCGCTTGTCGCTTGTACAATCTATTTAAGAATGAAAGATTCTTTTGGTTGAAAACGACTGCACTTTATGAAATGAATTGCGGTTGTGCACTGAAGTACCCTCCGCGGTTGATTACGGAAAAGTTGATGTGGCTTACGCGATATTGGCAACATCCGTTGAAAACCCAGTGTGCTGACAAGTATCTGGTAAGGGAGTATGTAGAGGAGAAGGGATTAAAGCATTTGTTGATACCTCTCATTGCGGTTTTTGACTCTGCTGAAGAAATAGATTTCTCTGTTTTGCCGCAGCGCTTTGTGCTTAAGTGCAATCACGGGTCTGGGTATAATATTATTGTCAAAAATAAGGATGAAGAAGACGAGAGTGCAGTAAAGAATTCTTTTGCCGAATGGCTGAAGAGAGACTACTCAGAATTATTGGGAGAAGTTCAATATCATCTCATCCCACGAAAAATTGTGTGTGAAGAGCTCTTGTCAGCACAAGCGCCCATGGAGTACCAGTTCTGGTGTGTAAATGGTGAACCCGACTCCATGCTTGTTTGCCGGAAGAACCACGATGCCACTTACGAAGCCTATTCCTGCTCTTGTGCTTTTGAACAGCTCTTTGAACGTATCGGTGAGACGAAAATGCCGGATGACTTACAGAAACCAGCAAAGTTAAATGAAATGATTGAATATGCACGTATTTTGTCCAAAGACTTCCCCTTTGTGCGTGTTGATTTCTATTACGTGAATGACCGAGTGTATTTTGCCGAATTGACTTTTACGCCAGGTTGTAACTATTTCTTGAGCTATCCTGATAGTTTCAAAGTCCGTTTGGGCGACAAACTTGTTTTGCCTGAGGCAATAGATCCTCTTCCCTTTAAGCAAAAAGTTCAATCTAAATGAGAACAAAAGCTGTATATGTCGTGGTGAGTGGCGAGACCGATGTCTATTTCGAGCAGGCATGGGTTTCGGCATGGTCGCTGAAGCATTACAATCCCGGGATGGAGGTGGAGTGCGTGGTAGACCCCGATACTTACGATCAGGTAATGGGTAGCTACCGCAGCCAGGCACTTTCTGTGATAGACCGCCTCGTGCGGGTCGAAGTGCCTGCGCAGTATGGCAAGAAGGAACGCTCGCGCTGGCTGAAGACCAGCGTGCGCCGGCACGTCGGGGGCGACTTCCTCTTTGTCGATACCGACACCATTGTCTGCGACAGCCTCCGGGACTTGGACAGCCTGGCGGGCGACGTGATGATGGTGAGGGACCACCACTGCCCCTTCTCAGAGATGACAGACGCCAAGTATATCCTTCAAGGCATAGAGAATACGCTCGGTTCGCGCTTTACAGAGGATGATTATTACAACAGTGGCGTAATCTATACGAAGGACACCCCCGCATCCCATGCCTTCTTTGAAGCCTGGCACGCGCAGTGGAAGGAGTTTCACAAGCAAGGCGTCCACACCGACCAGTGCTCTTTGGCTGTCCTGAACGCGAAGGTCCATGCCATCCAGGACTTGGACGACATCTACAACTGCCAGATACGCTTGTCGGTGCGTTTCCTTCACCGTGCCAAAATCGTCCATTTCTTCAATAACCAATGCCCTCAAAACAGCGTGCATCCGTTCGACTCCAGCGAGGTCTATAAGCAGGTGAAGAAAGAACGGACACTTAGCCCCGCATTCCAGCAGGCCGTGTTGGACTGCAAGTCGCTCTTCTACACCCAGACCTACATCCTCGGAGGGGAAGAGAGAGTGATGTACGACGACTATGCGTGCCGGCTGTTGAGAGAAACGGTCGTAAAGAGCCCTTGGCTCTACTCGCTCATCAACAAGGTGTCGCGCGCCTTGCTGGTAGCCTATCTTGCACTCAAACATAAATAATGGCAGCATGAATAGCTTGGTATCTGTGGTTGTCCCGGTGTACAACGCTGGGGAATATATCGGAAAGTGCCTGGATTCTGTGCTGGCGCAGACCTATACCCAACTGGAGATTGTTGTTGTCAACGATTGTACGCCGGATCATTCCATGAAGGTCGTGGCCCATTATGCTGCGAAAGACGCCCGCATACGCGTGCTTGAGAACGGGCAGAACATGGGGACTATGAAGACGCGTGAACGAGGCTATCGCGAGGCACACGGACTCTTCGTTTTCTTTATGGATGCTGACGATACGATTCGCCCGCATGCCATAGAACAACTGCTTCAAAAGCAAAAGGAAACAAATGCCGATATCGTTAGCGGCGCTTTCGTCTATCACAAAAGAGGCGGTGGGAGGTTGTCCATTCCCGCAGCTTTACCTTTTGGAGACACCGCCGAAGCAACCCTTCGTGCCATGCTTCACGGCGATTTCCCGTTGAGCCTCTGCGCGAAACTCATTCGCCGCTCCTTGCTCACGGACCATGCCTATCAGGTTTTTCCGCATATGGTCGTCTCCGAGGATTGTTGCATGCTGTTTCAGTTGGTGGACCGGGCAGCGTGTGTAGCCTGCATAGACCGCCCCATTTATGACTGTACAGACAATGAGGCCTCTTCGACCCACCAGACCTTTACCCTGACCCATATTGAAAATATCCTGACGACGCGCAAAATCATGTGCGAGACTTGTGCGCCCTATCCATCGTTGGCAGAAGACCTCGACCGCAATGTCACGTTTACCATACTTCGTCTCTATTGCTATCCATTCCCTAAGGAAACGCTCCGGAAACTCTTCGAGAAGTATGGCCTGTCCCGTTATGGAACGTGGCGTCATGGCTGGAAGGTACTCAGCTTGCGCCAGTTCGTCGGCACATACATTTCGGCTCTAATTAAACGACAAGCATAAACGAAAACCATGTACAAAAATTGCATAAAAAGACTGCTGGACATTCTCTTGTCCCTCTTCGCCCTGCTGGTGCTCGGCTTGCCGATGCTGGTGCTGGCCCTGATTATCCGCGTAACGATAGGTTCGCCCGTCCTGTTCCGCCAGCAGCGCGTGGGCAAAGGCGACAAGCCGTTTAGCCTCATGAAGTTCCGCTCCATGACCGATGCCCGCGACGCGAACGGTGTGTACCTGCCCGACGAGGAGCGCATCACCAAGCTGGGCCATTTCCTGCGAACCACCTCGCTCGACGAACTGCCCGAACTCTTCAACATTCTCCGCGGCGACATGAGCATTATCGGGCCGCGTCCGCTCCCCGTGCGCTATCTCGACCGCTACACGCCGCAGCAGCGCCGCCGCCACGAGGTGCGGCCGGGACTTTCCTGCCCCTCCATCATCGACGGACGCAACACCAACACCTGGGAACGGCAGTTCGAGGGCGATGTCTGGTACGTGGACCACCTGAGCTTCTGGACCGACCTCCACTGCGTGCTCCACACCTTCCACATCGTGCTCACCCGCAAAGGGGCGACCGCCGAGGAAGGCATCAGCCGCGGCGAGTTTATCGGCACGGCCAATGTCGAGGACCTGAAGCACGACCACGAGGGGAACTACATGAAGTTGTAACGTATGAAGATTGTATTCGTCGCAAATTTCCATGCACCGCTCGACGGACTCCTGACAGGACGGTTCGTCTTCCTGGGTGAAATGTTGTGCCGGCGGGGACACGATGTGGAACTCGTCGTTTCCGATTTCTATCACGACACCAAAAGTCCGCGTGTGGTAGAAAGTGACAAATATGCGACCAAGATAACTGTTCTGCACGAGCCGGCATACCACCGAAACGTGTCCTTGCGCAGGCTCCATAGCCATTGGTCATTCGGATGGCGCGCAGCCCGTTATGTACGCAGCCTGCAGGGCGTAGACTGCATCTATTGCGGTATGCCCGCCCTTTCTTCCACCTATTATATGGTACGCATTGCCGATGAACGGAACATCCCGCTTATCGTGGATGTACAGGACCTCTGGCCCGAAACGTTTGAGTTGGCGTTGCCCCATCCGGCATTGAAGTTCCTGCTCGCACCCATGAGGTATATGGCGCGTTATGCATACCGCCACGCAGATTGTGTGATGGGGGTTTCCCATACCTATGTGCGCCGGGCGTTGTCAGAGAACAGAAAGCATGCCGAGGGGGTGGCGGTCTATTTGGGCAACAATGGAAAAGCATTTGAAGAGGGTAGAAGGCTGTATCACCTGGAGCGAACGCCCCATGAAATCGTATTGGCCTATATTGGAAGCATGGGATTCAGTTACGACATAGCCCATGTGCTGGAAGCGCTGCAAAGGGTAGCCCAAAGAGGACGGGTCGAAAAAAACATCCGGTTTGTGTTGATGGGGGGCGGAGAGAAGGAAGAGCAATTGCGCCAGTTGGCAGCTGAAATATATCCCAACACCTTATTTCTGGGGAGAAAACCGTACAGGGAAATGGCCGGTTTGCTCAGTGACTGCGATATGGCAATCAATCCCATCGTGAAAAACTCACAAGGCAGCATCATTAATAAAGTGGGGGATTATGCTTTGGCAGGCTTGCCGGTGATCAACTCCCAAGATTGCCCCGAATACCGTGACTTGCTCGACCGATATGCGTGTGGCATCAATTGCCGCTGCGAGAACGTGGATGACATGGCGGAGGCCATAGAGCGTTTGGCCATGGATGACAGTCTTAGAAAAGAAATGGCCGCAAATGCAGCGCGGTTGGGAAAGGAAAAATTTGACAGGAACGTAACTTATCAACCCATCATTGATACAATTGAGCGTTTGGTGAAAACGCACAAGTGATTATTTGTTATGAAAAAGATTATCATCGTAGGTGCTGGCGGCTTTGGCCGCGAACTCCTCCAGTGGATCAAGGATATCAACGCCCAGTCAAAGGATGGGGGCGTGTGGGAGATTGTTGGCTTCATTGACGATGACCTCCATGCCTTGGACGGCGTGGAAGTAGACTATCCCATTGTGGGTAGCATCCGGGAGTGGCAACCCAAGGACGATGAGGTATTCGCCCTGGCCATGGGTTCGCCCGCTGTGAAGCGCAAGGTCGTGGATTTGCTGAAGGCGCGCGGTGCCCAGTTTGCCACCGTGGTCCATCCCACAGCCCTGCTCAGTCCCTTTGCCCACTACGGCGAAGGACTCGTGATGTTCCCTTATTCCAAACTCTCCTGCAACACGACGGTGGGCGACTTTGTCACCCTGCTCAGTTCGCCCATCGGTCACGACAACGTGATTGGCGACTTCACCGTCATCAGCGGCGGGTGCAACGTGTTGCGCAATGTGAAGATCGGCAAGGACGTTTTCTTGGCAGCCGGTGTCTGTGTGGCGCAGGACGTAGTGGTGGGCGATGGTGCCTACTTGGGTTTGGGCAGTGTGGTCGTGCGCGACGTGGCTCCCCACACCAAGGTGTTCGGCAATCCTGCCCGTGTCGTTCCCATGTAACTGATTACGGATAGCTTTGAATATTATTGATTACGGATTTATCTGAGTCTTCTGATTTTCTCTCAGTTAAATCAGTCAAATCCGTAATCCTTCCCTCCGATTGCAGATGACCCTGGCTTGACAGCTGTTTTCAGTCAAATCAGAATAATCCGTAATCCAACAAAAAGCGCAAACAGCTTATGCGAAGTAAAATAGCTGATAGCTTCTACGCCCATGCGGCGCGGCATCCCGAAAAATGTGCCATCTGGTGTGATGGCCAGACACGTACCTATGGAGAAATGGCCCGCTTGGTGAGCCAGTATTCCCATCTCTTGCAGGCCCACGGCGTAAAGTATGCCGACCACATCGCCATCCCGATGAACAACAGCATAGAGTCGGTGGCCCTCTTCTTCTCAGCTGCTGACCTGGGGCTCTGCTTGGTGCCGCTCAATCCCACCCTGCCTTTCGAGGCTATGGTCACGGCCATTGAGGCCAGCGACATCCGCCACCTCATTGCGCGCAAGTCCTTCCTGAAGGAGTGCCAAAAGCATGGAGGACTTCCCCTCAAGGGCATGACCCTCTGCCTCAATGCAGAGTTCGAAGTCGCTGTCCCCTTTGCAGAAATAGAAAAGATGCCGACGTATCGGCCCGAGTCGGCAGACCTCCGCGGCGACGAGTCCTTTATACTCACCATGACCTCCGGCTCTACGGGAGCACCCAAGCCCATCGACATCAGTCAGCAGAACAAGGTAGACCGCGTGTACGCCCACGTGCGGGAGTACGGGATTACGGCCGATGACCGCGTGCTGGCCGCCACGCCCCTCTACCATTCTTTGGCAGAGCGCCTCGTCATTCTCCCCCTGATGATTGGTGCCACGGCCATTCTTCTGCCCCGCTTCACCCCGCGCCTGTGGTTGGAGTGCGCCCGACAGCAAGCCGCCACCTTCACCATTGCTGTTTCAGCCCAGCTTGCCCAGATACTTCCGTTGCTCGAAAGCGATGAGACTGCACCCATCGACAGTTTCCGCGCCATCGTTTCCTCTTCCGCCCTGCTCGAACCCGCAGTGAAACGCCGCCTCATAGAGAGATTGAAGTGCGAGTTTCACGAGATGTACGGCACCTCGGAAGTCTCCACGGCCACGACCATCTGTTTCCAGAAAGCCCGCCACAAGGAGCAGTCCGTGGGACGGCCCTTCGAAGGAGTGAGGCTGCGCATTCTGGACGACCAGGGCAAGGACTGCCCCGTGGGTGAAATGGGGGAAATTGCCGTGGCTTCGGCCCTTACTTGCAAGGGCTATTATAAGCAGACCTCCCAGGTGATGCTGGCCACCCAAGGCGCTTTCTTCCTCACGGGCGACCTCGGTCGCTTGGACGAGGACGGTTACCTCTACTTCATGGGGAGAAAGAAGGAACTCATCATCACGGGTGCAGTCAATGTATCGCCCTCCGACGTGGATGCCGTGGTAGCCAAGCTGCCCGGCGTGGCCGAGTGTGCCGCCTTCAGCTATCCCGATGCCCGTCTGGGCGAAGTGGTGGCACTGGCAGTAGTGAAGGAGCCCGAGGCTGGACTGACTGCGCGCCAAATCCAGCGCCACTGCGCCCACCACCTTGCAGACTTTCAACAACCGCACCATATCTTCTTTGTCGATGCCCTGCCCAAGAACGCCATGGGCAAGTTGCAGCGCATGAAGATTATTGACGTAATACCGCAACACCATGGAAGAAATTAAAGAATTCATTGTAGACTACATCCAGCGCGAGTACACCCTTCCCGCCGACATGGACGTGATGGAACTGAACTATATCGAGTCGGGCTACATCGACTCGCTGGGCTTCGTGCAGTTCGTGGCCCTGATTGAAGAAGAGTTCGACATCGTCTTCTCTGATGAAGAGCTCGACAGCCCCGACATGAAAGTGGTGGGCAAGTTGGTGGCACTCATTGACCGCAAACGTAACGCATAACCGGCTATGGCAACCGACCACATCAGCATAGGCATGGTGGGCGCAGGCCGCGCTTCCGAACTCCACCTGAATGCCCTGAAGCGCTTCTCGGAGTTCCCCGTACACCTCCGCCACATTGTGGCCCCGCGCACCGGGCAGGTCAATGCCATGAAGGAGCGCTTCGGTTTCGAAAAGGCATCCTCGGACTTTCAGGACTTGCTGCGCGACCCCGAAATCGATGTGATTGACATCTGCACGCCGCCTTACGTCCACGAAGAGATGATTGAGGCCGCCCTGGCCGCGGGGAAGCACGTCGTCTGCGAGAAACCCCTCACGGGCTACTTCGGCTTGCCCGGCGATGCAGAGCCCATCGGGGAAAAGGTGTCGAAGGCCGTGATGTTCCGCCACGTGGTCGAACGCATGGAGCGCCTGCAGCGCATTGTGGAGCAGTCGGACCGGCAGTTCATGTATGCCGAGAACTTCATCTATGCCCCCGCCATCCTCAAGGCGGCGGAAATCATCCGCGCCAAGAAGAGCCGCATCCTCTTTGCCAAGGGCGAGGAGAGCTTGAAAGGCTCCAGTTCGCCGGTGGCGGGAGAGTGGAACCGCACGGGCGGCGGCACGTTCATCCGCACGGGTTCCCATCCCCTCAGTGCCATCCTCTGGCTGAAGCAGCAGGAGGCCCAGACGTTGGGCAAGAGCATCCGCGTGAAATCGGTGCTGGCCGACATGACCCGCCTCACGCCTTCCCTTTCGGAATATGAGCACCGCCACATTGCCGCCCGTCCCCACGACGTGGAGGACATCGGCACCGTGATACTCGCCTTCAGCGACGGTTCGCGGGCGGTGGTGATGGCCAACGATACGCTCTTGGGCGGCAGCAAGAACTATGTGCAGCTTTACTGCAACGATACGGCCATCAACTGCCGCCTGACCATGGCCGACATGATGGAAACCTATTTCCTCGACGAAGAAGGGCTGGACGAGGTGGAAATCTCCGAAATGCTCCCGCAGAAGACGGGCTGGAACAAGCCCTTCCTGCTCGACGATGTCATGCGTGGCTATACCGACGAGATGAAGGACTTCATGGAGTGTGCGCGCTACAACCGTCACCCCAAGTCGGACTTTCAGGTGGCGGCCGAAACTGTACGCATCATTTATGCGGCCTACCAGTCGGCAGAACAGGGTAGGGTAGTGGAACTTTAATCCATAGCAAATCATGGAAAAACCCTTATTCTCTGTTGTAGTACCCTTATACAACAAGGAGCAGAGTGTGCGGAAAACCTTAGAGGGTATTCTGGCACAGCGCTATTGCCATTTTGAGATTGTGGTGGTAGACGATGGAAGCACAGACAACAGTGTGGAGGTGGTGCAGTCGTTGCATTCCAATCAAATACGCATCGTCCGCAAGGAGAATGGCGGAGTTGCCTCAGCACGAAACCGTGGCATAGAGGAGGCAAAAGGAGATTGGATTGTATTCTTTGATGCTGACGATACCATGTATCCGAACGCGTTGGAGGAGTATGCGAAGATGATTGCAGACTATGCCGATGCGGAGGTGTTGGTTTCTTCTTATGATGTTTCGGTGAAACGGAATGTCTCGTCGCCGCAATACCATTACTGTGCGAGCTACTTTCGCGAAACCGTCAAGTATTATGCCCGCGGGAGTTTCTATTTTGCGTGTACGGGGGTTGTCTGTGCGAAAAAATCGTGCTTGCGCAGTTTGGGGGGCTTTAATGAAGTTTATACCCACGGTGAGGATATAGACATGTGGTACAGGCTGGTGTCTCGCTTCGTGACGGTAAAGAGCGATGTGGTCACAGCCATGTATCAGTTAAGTGCCCCAAACAGAGTGAGCCATCGGAAAGATAGATCAGAATCGAAACACTCCCCCCTTGCCGTCATCAGACCCAGAAACACCTATTATGACTTCTACGAGAAGATTTGGGTGGGACTGAATGTCGTGCACGCAGCCTTCCCGAAAGGATGGAAAAGCAATCCTGGAATGCATGCCAAAAGGTTGCTGAAGTACGCTGATTGGGCCTTCATCTACGGGCTCTATTTGGTGAAGTACCGCCTATTGAAAAGTAAATTCTAAGCTGTGGCAGTCAGGCTATTGACGTTCGGGTTGAGTGGCGTCACCTTCGGTGGCATAGAGGCATTTGTGGTGTCGTTCCGTAGGCATCTGCAAGAAGCCTGTGTGTTTGATTTCGTTCTCTTGGAAAACAATACCATCCAAGCTTATACGGAAGATGACGCCCGTGGCCGCGTGTTTCAGATTGCGCCGTACTGGAGCCATCCGTTCTCCTATATAAGGGACATCGTACGCTTGTTCAAAGCGCAACGCGATGCCGCCGATGCGGTCTATTGCAATGTGTTCAACACCCTCCACATCTGGCCAGTGCTGATTGCCCGCTTGATGGGATTGAAGGTGATTGTGCATGCGCACAACAACCGGATCCCCTCCCGGAATGTGCTGTACAGGATGGGATGCCTTATCGGAAAGCAACTGCTTCGCCGGTGCGAGTGCCTCAGACTGTCCAATTCAGACGACTCGACTGCGTTTATCTTCGGTAGGGACCGGATAGGGAAGACGCATGTCATTTATAACGCGATTGACATCGAGCAGTTCCGGTACAACGCTCCGGTGCGCGAGCAAATCCGAAAAGAATGGGGCGTAGGGGACAAAGTCGTGGTAGGTTTTTCCGGCAGACTTCTGGAACAGAAGAATCCCCTCTTTGCCGTGCGGGTGTTTGAGCAGTTCCACAGAATGCACCCCGAGAGTGTCCTGGTGATGGCGGGCGAAGGAACGATGAGAACCGAGGTGGAAGCATGGATAGAAAAGAACGGTTTGAAGACCTGCGTCCTGCTCACCGGGAAAAGTGGACAAATGGGCCGGCTCTATCAAGGCATGGACTTGTTCTTGTTGCCTTCCCTCTTCGAAGGGTTGGGCATCGTGCTCATCGAAGCACAGTGTGCCGGCCTTCCCTGCCTGACGACAGCCGATACCATACCGGACCTGGTGGATGCGACGGAACTTATTGAAAGGGAACCGCTTTCCTCTACTCCCCGGCAGTGGGCAAAGCACTTAGAAAAGTTGTTACAGAAACGATATAAAGGGCGCGCGGCTTACAGCAACGAAATTGCAGCTTCACGCTTCAATGTGCGGACAGAAGCGCACCGCTTTGCCCGGCTTGTAGAGCAATATATCCATGAACCTGCTGACTGACGTCAATCTGAAAGTGTCGCTTCATGAGAGCAAGGGTTACGCCATTTTCCTTTCCCTGCTCCCCGTGCT
>SFPC01000033.1 GCA_004552195.1 Bacteroidales bacterium
TAGGGAACAACATCCCCTCCTTACGCCGACGGTATTTCGTTTTTCCATACGCGCGCGTGTATATACGCAATTTAAAGGTCGGTTTTTTCTTTCAAACCTTCATATTCAGCAGTTTCATCCTGATTTTCAATGATTTCAAGTATGAAGATTTTGATTTTAAACAAGCTGACTATCTATCATCAATCATTCAGGAAAGCCCCCACATCCATTATTCTTACATCCCCTCTACCCTCCCCTTTATATCCCCTGTTTTTAGCTCTTGAACAGCCCTATTTTGCACTTGTCCCCCTTTTGTCGCCCCTAACCGTCAGGCTTGAAAGTCTGAAGGTTTTATGAATGATTTGATACTCCAATCATACATACGTAAATCTGTTGAAAATCAGAAACAAAAAGGTATAGTATGAATGATTGAAACATTTTTTGCAGGATAAAAATACGTATATAAGACTATACGCGCGCGAGGCAAAACGAAAAAGTACGCCACATATGCGCTACTTCAACGACAAAATTGTACTTTTGCGCGGCAAAATAATTCTAAAAATAAGAAATTTGTGCCATCCTACAGGCACAAATCATTCATATTGATATATGGCAAAAGAACTGAAAGACCTCACCAAGCGCAGTGTAGACTATTCGCGCTGGTACAACGAGTTGGTAGTAAAGGCCGATTTGGCAGAACAGGCTGACGTGCGCGGCTGTATGGTTATAAAGCCCTACGGCTATGCCATTTGGGAGCGCATTCAGCAGTCGCTCGATGCCCGTTTCAAGGAAACAGGCGTGCAAAATGTTTACTTCCCCATGCTCATCCCCAAAAGCTTCCTCTCCAAAGAGGCCGAACACGTGGAGGGATTTGCCAAAGAGTGCGCCGTGGTTACCCATTACCGCCTGAAAGCCAACCCCGAGGGCGATGGTGTGGTGGTGGACCCCGCTGCCAAGCTCGAAGAGGAACTGATTATACGTCCCACTTCTGAAACGACCATCTGGAACACCTATCGCAAGTGGATACACTCCTGGCGCGACCTGCCGCTGTGCTGCAATCAGTGGTGCAACGTGATGCGCTGGGAAATGCGTACCCGCCTGTTCCTCCGCACCTCTGAGTTCCTCTGGCAGGAGGGACACACGGCCCATGCCACCCGCGAAGAGGCTGAAGCACGCGCCAAACAGATGCTCGACGTGTATGCCGACTTTGCCAAAGACGTGCTGGCCATCCCCGTGGTGCGCGGTGTGAAGAGTGCCACCGAACGCTTTGCCGGCGCCCTCGACACCTACACCATCGAAGCCATGATGCAGGACGGCAAGGCACTGCAGAGCGGTACCAGCCACTTCCTGGGACAGAACTTCGGACGTGCCTTCAACGTGCAGTTCGTAGATAAGGAGAACAAGCTCGACTATGCCTGGGCCACCTCATGGGGCGTGAGCACCCGACTGATGGGCGCACTCATCATGACGCACTCCGACGACAACGGACTGGTGTTGCCGCCGCATTTGGCCCCCATACAGGTAGTGATTGTACCTATATATAAAGGCGATGCCGAATTGGCAGCTTTCAATGAGAAACTGGGCGGCCTGGCCGAGCGGCTCAAAGCCATGGGCATCCGCGTAAAGTACGACAACGCCGACAACAAACGCCCCGGCTTCAAGTTTGCCGATTACGAACTGAAAGGTGTGCCCGTGCGACTGGTGATGGGCGGACGCGACTTGGAGAACGGCACCATCGAACTGATGCGTCGCGACACGCTCGAAAAGGAAACACGCTCCTTTGAGGGTATTGAAGACTACGTAAAGCAGCTGTTGGAAGAAATACAGACCAACATTTACAACAAGGCAAAAAAACACTTGGACGACCACGTCTTTACTTGCGACAACTACGAAGAGTTCAAGGAACGCATCAAGGACGGCGGCTTCTTCCTCTGTCCCTGGGACGGCACTGAAGAGACCGAGGCCCGCATCAAGGCCGAAACACAGGCTACCATCCGCTGCGTGCCCTATGGCTACAGTCAGGAAAACCTCGGCGTGGATATGGTGAGCGGAAAGCCGGCCACCTGCCGCGTCATAGTGGCACGAAGCTACTAACAGGTTTTTGATAATCATCAAGAAATGCTATCAGTCAACAACCTAAGTGTGGAATTTAGCGCACGTCCGCTTTTTGCGGACGTGTCGTTTGTTATAAACAAGAAAGACCGCATCGCGCTCGTCGGAAAGAACGGTGCGGGCAAATCTACACTCCTAAAAATCCTCAGCGGCAGCCAGCAGCCCACCGGAGGCACCGTTTCCGTACAAAACGACATCACCATTGGCTACCTGCCTCAGGTAATGGTGCTGAGCGACGAACATACGGTGATGGAAGAGGCCGAAAAGGCTTTTGAACACATCAGCGAAATGCAGGAAAGCATCGCCCGCATGAACGACGAGCTGTCCCAACGCACAGACTACGAAAGTGTCGGTTACATGGAGCTGGTGGAACGGTTCACCCACGAGAATGAACGTTTCCAAATGATGGGCGGCATGAACTACCATGCCGAACTGGAGCGCACATTGCAAGGTTTGGGATTTGCCCCGGCGGACTTTAATCGCCCTACCCGGGAGTTTTCGGGCGGATGGCGCATGCGCATCGAACTGGCCAAGCTCCTGCTGCGCCGTCCCGATGTGTTGCTTTTGGACGAACCGACCAACCACCTTGACATTGAGAGCATACGCTGGTTAGAGCAGTTTCTGAGCCGCTCGCCCGGAGCTGTGGTGTTGGTAAGCCACGACCGCGCTTTCATCAACAACGTTACCAACCGCACACTCGAAATAGCCTGCGGTCGGATTACGGATTACAAGGTGAAATACGACGACTTTGTGCGCCTGAGGGCCGAACGCCGCGAACAGCAGCTCCGTGCCTACGAAAACCAGCAGAAGGAGATTGCCGACATCAAGGACTTCATCGAGCGCTTCCGCTACAAACCCACCAAGGCCGTACAGGTGCAAAGCCGCATCAAGCAGCTCGAAAAGATCGTCCCCATCGAGGTGGACGAGGTGGACAACGCCTGCCTTCACCTGAAGTTTCCGCCTTGCTCACGCTCGGGAGATTACCCGGTCATCTGCGACGAAGTGCGCAAGGACTACGGCGACCACTGCGTGTTCCAAAAGGTGAGCCTCACCATCAAGCGCGGCGAGAAAGTGGCCTTTGTGGGCAAGAACGGCGAGGGTAAGTCGACATTGGTAAAGTGCATCATGAACGAAATACCCTTTACCGGCAACCTCAAGCTGGGACACAACGTCAGCATTGGCTACTACGCCCAAAACCAGGCACAACTGCTCGACGAAGAGCTGACCGTGTTTGACACCATCGACCGGGTGGCCAAAGGCGACATCCGCCTCAAAATACGCGACATCCTGGGAGCTTTCATGTTTGGCGGCGAAGCCTCTGACAAAAAGGTCAAGGTGCTATCGGGCGGCGAACGTTCGCGTCTGGCCATGATTAAGTTGTTGCTGGAACCGGTGAACTTTCTCATTTTGGACGAACCTACCAACCACTTGGACATGCGCACCAAAGACGTACTGAAAGAGGCCATTTTGGCCTTCGACGGTACAGTGATTGTGGTGAGCCACGACCGCGACTTCCTGGACGGGCTGGTAACGAAAGTATACGAGTTTGGCGGCGGACAGGTGCGCGAGCACATAGGCGGCATTTACGATTTCCTGCAAAAAAAGGAAATGGAAACGCTCGACGAACTGCACACCGCAGGGTCGCCGTCGCAGGAAACGACTGCCGCCCCGATGCCTTCCAAGGCCGAACCTTCGGAAGGAAAACTTTCCTACGAGGAACGCAAGGAGCAGAACCGCATGCGCCGCAAGGCTGAGAAACAGGTGGAACTGTGCGAAAACCGCGTGATGCAACTCGAAGCGGACAAAGCTGCCCTCGAAGAAAAGCTCTCAACGCCTGAAGGCAGTAGCGACGCAAAGCTCTTTGAACAATACGCCGACATCGGGCGACAATTAAAGAAAGCCGAAGAGGATTGGGAGGAGGCACTGCTCGAACTGGAAACTCTTTGAACCATCTTCGTACACGCTGTTGCACCTGCTTGCCCGACAGTTTCATCAATATCACTGACACAAATATCAACTGAAAGGGACATGCAATTTTGTACTCCCTTTCAAAACGCATACACACATGAAAATCAAGACCGTTCTTCCCACCTTGGCCATGGTTGCAAGCTCTGCTTTGGCACAACACCCCCTTGCCTCGGGCTTGGACAAGGCTAACATGGACCTGACAGTCAAGCCGGGAACGGACTTTTACCGTTACGCCACCGGAGGCTGGAGCGAGGCACATCCGCTCACCGCAGAGTATGCACGCTATTCGCAGTTTGAGGCACTGGCCGAAAACAACCGCAAGCAGCTGCGCGAACTGATTGAAGGTATCGCCTCCAAACAGTATCCGCAAGGCTCACTCGAACAGAAAATTGGCTCGCTCTATCGCCTGGCCATGGACAGTGTGAGGCGGAACCAAGAGGATTACGCCCCCATTCAGGCTATGCTGAATGAGATTGAAGCCATCAGCACAAAAGCTGAAATCTCCTATACAACAGCCCGCCTTTTCTCACGTGGCATTGATTGCTTTTTCAGCCTGGGGTGCGAAGCTGATAAAAAAGACGCCGAGTGGAACCTGATGCAAATTGACCAGGGAGGCATCTCCATGGGTGAGCGCAACTATTACCTGGGCGACGATGAACCCACCCGCCACATTCGCGAAGCTTATCGCCTGTATGTGAGGCATCTGTTTGGAATGACAGGAAAAAGTGCCACCGAGGCCGAGAAGAGCATGGAAGCGGTGATGAACATCGAAACGCGCATTGCCCGAGCCTCGTACAGTGCCACAGAACAGCGCGACGTGGAGAAGAACTACCACAAAATGAGCTACCGGCAATTGCTGGCCGACTTCCCCGGAATTGACTGGAGCACGTTGTTCCTGCTCAGTGGCATTCCGGCGGTGGAACACGTCACTGTGAACCAGCCGGAGCCTATCCACGAAGTGGAAAAGATTTTGGCAGAGTGCACGGTAGAGGAGTTAAAAGCGTACCTATATTATAAAACGGTGGACGATGCGGCTAGCTCGCTGAGCGACCGCTTCCGGGCCGAGGCTTTCAATTTCTACAACCACACGATGAGTGGTGCCGAGCAGGACCGCCCGCGCTGGAAACGCGCCATCAGTTCGGTAGAAGGGGCTCTGGGCATGGCGGTCGGCAAGATGTATGTGGAGAAGTACTTCCCCGAATCGTCCAAAAAGCGCATGGAGGAATTGGTAAAGAACTTGCAACAAGCACTCCGCCAACGCATTGCGCAACAAACCTGGATGACAGAGGAAACCAAACGCCAGGCATACGAAAAGCTGGATGCTTTCTACGTAAAAATTGGCTATCCCGATCAATGGATGGACTACGGCGGACTGGACATTGACGAATCGCTGAGCTATTACGAGAACATGGTGCGCGCCACGCAGTTCATGAGCCACTACTACATCGACAAGCGCGTGAACAAACGCACCGACCGCACGGAATGGCTGATGAAACCGCAGACCATCAATGCCTACTACAACCCGACAACCAACGAAATCTGCTTCCCGGCCGGCATCTTGCAGCCGCCATTCTTCAACGCCGAGGCTGACGATGCTTGCAACTACGGGGCTATCGGCGTGGTGATCGGCCACGAAATGACGCACGGCTTCGACGACCAGGGTTCGCAGTTTGACAAGGACGGCAACCTGAAGAACTGGTGGACGGATGCCGACAAGGAGAACTTCAAGAAACGCACGGAGGTGATGCGCCGCTTCTTTGACCACGTGGAGGTGCTGCCCGGCCTGAACGCCAACGGCCAGCTCACCTTGGGCGAAAACATTGCCGACCACGGCGGACTGAACATAGCTTTTCAGGCACTTCAGAATGCCATGAAGACCCATCCGTTGCCCTCCAAGGACGGCTTCACGCCCGAAAAACGTTTCTTCCTCAGCTACGGCTTGATTTGGGCCAACAACATACGCGAAGAGATGTTGCGGAAACAGGTCCAAACGGACCCGCACTCTCCAGCCCGATGGCGCGTTAACGGTGCCCTGCCCCATATCGAAGCTTGGTACAAAGCATTCAACATCAGCAAAAAAGACCCACTCTACGTTCCCCAAAAAGAGCGCGTCGATGTGTGGTAAGGCTAAGAGCATAGCCTTTCAACAAGAATCTATCAACTCCTCAACTTTAAACTTTCAACAATGAAAGAAACTTCCCTCCCCGAAAACGCCTTTCGCGAACTCCATGAAGGCGAAGTGTACGAGCCCCTGATGAAACCGGGCAAGAGCTATCGAGAGGTTACTCCGTGGTCCATCACCTGGGGTATCCTCATGGCCGTTATCTTCTCCGCTGCCACAGCCTACCTCGGACTCAAAGTGGGCCAGGTGTTTGAAGCAGCCATTCCCATCACCATCATTGCCGTGGGGCTGAGCGGTGCCACCCACCGCAAGGACCCGCTCGGCGAGAACGTGATTATTCAGAGCATCGGCGCCTGCTCCGGCATGATTGTGGCCGGTGCCATCTTCACCCTGCCCGCCCTCTACATTCTGCAACACAAGTATCCCGAACTCACCGTCAACTTCGTGCAGGTGTTCCTGGCCTCGCTGCTGGGCGGCGCACTGGGCATCCTGTTCCTCATCCCCTTCCGCAAATACTTTGTGAAGGACATGCACGGCAAGTACCCCTTCCCCGAAGCCACCGCCTCGACGCAGGTGCTCATCTCGGGCGAGAAGAGTGGATCGCAGGCCAAGCCCCTCTTGGTGGCCGGACTGTTAGGCGGCCTCTACGACTTTGTGGTAGCCACCTTTGGGGCGTGGACAGAAAACTTCACCAGCCGCGTAACGGAAATGGGTACGGCTTTTGCCGACAAGACTAAATTGGTTTTCAGCTGCAACACCAGCGCTGCACTGCTGGGTATGGGCTACATCGTCGGCCTTAAATATGCAGCCATCATCTGCTTCGGCTCTGTGGCCGTTTGGTGGTTCATCGTACCCGGCATTGCGCTCATCTTCCCCGACATGAACATCGCCGCAAACGGTGCTCCCGCTCTGGCAGCTGCCGAAGCTTCGCCCGAGCAGCTGTTCAACTATGCCAAAAGCATCGGTATCGGCGGCATCGCCATGGCCGGCATTATCGGTGTGGTGAAAAGCTGGAGCGTCATCCGCAGTGCGTTCTCCCTCGTAGGCAAAATATTCAAAGGAAGCTCCGTGCCCGAACAGGTGGCTCGCACCCAACGCGACCTCTCCATGAAGATTATTGCCGGCGGCTCGTTGCTCACTATTATCATCACGACCCTCTTCTTCTACTTCGACGTGATGGGAGGCAATCTGCTGTTCACCATCGTGGGCATTCTCATTGTGGCTGTCATCGCCTTCCTTTTCACCACCGTGGCAGCCAACGCCATTGCCATTGTGGGCAGTAACCCCGTCAGTGGCATGACACTCATGACGCTCATCCTTTCGTCCATCATCATGGTACTGGTGGGTCTGAAGGGAACCGGCGGCATGGTGGCTGCCCTCGTCATGGGTGGCGTAGTCTGCACCGCCCTCTCCAGTGCCGGTGCCTTCATCACCGACCTGAAAATCGGCTACTGGCTGGGCAGCACGCCCAAGCACCAGGAAACATTCAAGTTCCTGGGTATCCTGGTCAGCGCAGCCACTGTGGGCGGTGTCATCATGATCTTGAACAAGGCTTACGGCTTCACACCCGACAACTCCGACGTGATGGCCGCCCCGCAGGCCCGCGCCATGGCTGCGGTGATAGAACCGCTCATGTCGGGCCAAGGCGCACCCTGGCTGCTCTACGGCATCGGTGCCCTCATTGCCTTGGTGCTCAACGCCTGCGGAATCTCGGCACTGGCCTTCGCGCTGGGTATGTTCATTCCCCTGCAACTCAACCTGCCGCTCATTGTGGGCGGTGCGGTCAACTGGTACGTTCACACCCGCTCTACCGACGCCAAGCTGAACAACCTGCGCAACGAGAAGGGAACGTTGCTCGCTTCCGGCTTCATTGCCGGC
This sequence comes from Bacteroidales bacterium, assembly GCA_004552195.1. The sequence goes on from SFPC01000033.1 coordinate 8,060, forward strand.
GGTGCCTTGATGGGTGTGGTCAGCGCAGCCATGCAGTTTGGCGGACTGAACTTTGCCCAAGAAGAATGGCTGGCCTCGGCACCTGCCGAATGGCTCTCGCTCGGCATGTATTTGCTCCTGATTGGCTACCTCGTGAAAGCCTCCATGCAGGTAAAGCAGTAAAAATCAACAGAAAAAGACAAGCCAGCACTTGCAGGAACAAATAAAAAGCGTAATTTTGCGCCGCCGTTACGAGATAGCGGCATAATTCAAACCTATTTTAAAACTAAAACAACAAAATGGCAACTAAAATCAGATTGCAGCGTCATGGCCGTAAGGGTTACGCTTTCTACAGCATCGTTATCGCCGACGCAAGAGCACCACGTGATGGTAAGTTTACTGAAAAGATTGGTACCTACAACCCCAACACCAATCCCGCCACAGTAGATTTGAATTTCGACCGGGCACTTTATTGGTTGGAAACCGGTGCACAGCCCACCGACACCGTACGCAACATTCTGTCGCGTGAAGGCGTTATGCTGATGAAGCACCTCAAGGGTGGCGTGCGCAAGGGAGCTTTCGATGAAGCTACCGCTCAGGCCAAGTTCGAAGCTTGGAAGCTGGAAAAGAGCAACAAGGCTACAGCCGCTGCCAACAAGAATGCAGCCGACAAGAAAGCCGCTGCCGATGCCCGCTTGGAAGCTGAGAAGAAAGTAAACGAAAAGATTGCCGAAAAGGTAGCCGAAAAGAAAGCCGCCGCTGCTGCCGCCAAGGCTGAAGCAGAAGCTGCTGCTCAGGCCGAAGCCAACGCTGAAGCCGAAGCTGAGGCTCCTGCCGAGGCATAACAACCGCGCACTCCATATTTGTGTGGAGCACCGGTACACACCCAAACGCCATATTTCGGCAAAATAAAACAAGAGAGAATACCCCCTGCCCCATGGCGGAGAGCATTCTCTCTTTTTATGTTTTGGGAGAAAAGGATGAGATTTTGATTTACAAAGAATTTGCATAGAGAAGAAGAACAATATTGCCTAATATCGCTTATGAATTGCACCAAACGCTGAAAGACCATTGATTTCTTTGTGCTTCGCGTTGTTTTACGTATTTTTGCGCAACTATATATGATTAGCCTCAGTATCAATGAACAATATTTTTGCAGAATTTGCAAGTCCGCTATTGCTGATTATCAAAGGTTTGCTTGTAGGCATCATTGCTTCGGCTCCCATGGGACCCGTAGGCATATTGTGTATTCAGCGAACAATGCAAAAAGGCAGAGCGTACGGAATCGTTACGGGAGCCGGAGCCGCACTTAGCGACATCATTTATGCACTCATGACGGGTTTAGGCATGTCGGTCGTAATGGATTTTATCGACAAGGAACAGAACATATTTTGGCTTAAACTCGTAGGAAGCGTCATGCTCTTCATTTTCGGGATTTATATGTTTCGTACTGACCCCCGCAAATGTATGAGGCCTTCTTCGGGCAGCAAGGGAACATTGCTACACAATTTTACCACAGCTTTTTTAGTTACCTTGTCCAATCCCCTCATCATTTTCCTTTTCATTGCCCTGTACAATATGCTGACGTTTGTCATCCCCGGCAATTTCTTCGGGCAATGTGTGGGCTACCTGTCGATTGTGGCCGGAGCCATGTTGTGGTGGCTCGGCCTGACCTACGTCATCAACAAGATGCGCAGCAATTTCGGTTTGCGCGGCATTCTGCGCCTGAACCGCACCATCGGCAGCATCGTGCTCGCCGCCTCCGTCATCTATGCGGCCATGACGCTCTTCAATCTTTCACTTTATTAAGACAAGGACATGACGATTGCTGAGAAACTCAGGAATACCAACCGGGCAGAATACCTGCTGTACATGTGGCAAGTGGAGGACCTCATCCGTGCCTACCATCTCGACGCGGAACGCATAGCACAGGAATATGTAGCCCGCTTTGACCTGGACAAGGAACATAAATCCCAAACCGAACAATGGTACACCGACCTGTGCCGGATGATGGCAGAGGAAGGGAAACGCGAGAAAGGCCATTTGCAAATCTGCCAGAACATCCTCACCGAGTTGGACGACCTACACAACCAACTCGTCAACTCGCCCAAATTCCCCTACTACCGTGAGATGTACTATAAAGTACTGCCTTACATCGTAGAACTCAGGGCCAAGAACGGCACCGTCTCAGACCGGCCTCAGGAAACGGGTGAACTGCAAACCTGCTTTGAACTGCTTTACGGCCTCATGCTGCTGCGGTTGCAAGGAAAACCCGTGGCGCAAGATACGGAAAAGGCAGCGCGAGATGTTGCAACACTTCTGGGGCAGCTGTCCGATTATTACTTCAAGAACAAACAAGAACCTATCGAATTCTAAAGCATAATGAAAAATATACTTGTTACAGGCAGCAACGGACAACTGGGCAGCGAGCTGCAATCACTGGCTCCCGCACACGATGAAACTTGCCGCTTTTTCTTCACGGACGTGGCGGAGCTGGACATCACCGACCGTCAGGCCGTCTATTCCTTCGTAGAACAAAACCGCATTTCCGTCATCGTCAACTGCGCCGCCTTCACCGCTGTCGACAAGGCCGAAAGCGAGCCGGAACGTTGCAATCTGCTCAACCACATTGCCCCGGGCTATCTGGCCGAAGCCATCGCCTCGGTGGGCGGCACGATGATACAAATTTCCACCGACTATGTCTTCGACGGCACGTCCTGCAAGCCTTATAAGGAAGAAGACATCACCAATCCCCAGACCGTTTATGGCCGCACGAAGTTGGCCGGTGAAGAAAGCGTCATCCGCACCTGCGCCGGCTCCATGGTTATCCGCACCGCCTGGCTTTACTCCACCTACGGCAACAACTTCGTGAAGACCATGCTGCGGTTGGGCAAGGAGCGCGACAAGCTGGGCGTGGTGGCCGACCAAATCGGCACCCCCACCTATGCACGCGACCTGGCCAAGGCCATCCTCACGGTCATTGAAAAAGGCATCAAACCCGGTGTGTACCATTTCACCAACGAAGGCACCTGCTCCTGGTATGATTTCACCAAAGCCATCCACCGCATGGAAGGCATCGAGGACTGCGAAGTTAGCCCCATCCATACGGAAGACTACCCCGTGCCCGCCAAGCGTCCCCACTACTCCGTGCTGGATAAAACCAAAATCAAACAGACCTACGAACTGGACATCCGTTGGTGGGAAGACGCGCTGAAAGATTGTTTGAAAAAGCTCTGACCGCGCCCTACACTCTCCCGCCCATTTCTTCCTTGGGCCACAAAACGCATCAAGTCCCACACACCAAGTCCAAGGCTCTATCCCAGAATACCAAACCCCTTAACACAGACAATGAATCCGGAAATAGCTCGCCGACGCACCTTTGCCATCATCTCCCACCCCGACGCAGGTAAGACCACACTCACCGAGAAGCTTCTGCTCTTTGGCGGACAGATACAGGTGGCCGGTGCGGTAAAGAACAACAAGATAAAGAAAACCGCCACGTCCGACTGGATGGAAATCGAAAAGCAACGCGGTATCTCCGTGACCACCTCGGTCATGGAGTTTGACTACGAAGACTATAAGGTCAACATACTTGACACCCCCGGCCACCAGGACTTTGCCGAGGACACCTTCCGTACCCTCACCGCCGTCGACTCAGCCATCATTGTGGTCGACAGTGCCAAGGGTGTGGAGGCACAGACGCGCAAGCTCATGACGGTATGCCGCATGCGCAACACCCCTGTCATCATCTTCGTCAACAAAATGGACCGCGAGGGAAAAGACCCCTTCGACCTCTTGGACGAACTGGAGCAGGAATTGCAAATCAGCGTGCGTCCCCTCTCCTGGCCCATCGCCCAGGGAGCGCGGTTCAAGGGCGTATACAATATCTATGAAGAGCAGCTTCAGCTTTTCGCCCCCGACAAGCAGAAAGTGACCGAGAAGTTCGACGTGGACATCCACAGCTCCGCCCTCGAAGAACACGTTGGCGAAGAAAACGCCCGCCGGCTGCGCGACGACCTGGAACTGGTCGACGGCGTTTATCCCGCCTTCAACCACGACGACTACCTCAACGCCCAGGTCGCTCCCGTCTTCTTCGGCTCTGCACTGAACAATTTTGGTGTCAAGGAACTGCTGGACTGTTTCGTCAAGATTGCCCCGTGCCCCCGCCCCACCAAGGCCGAGGAACGGCAGGTAGAACCGGGCGAAGAAAAGTTCACAGGTTTCATCTTCAAGATTACGGCCAACATCGACCCCAACCACCGTTCCTGCATCGCCTTCTGCAAAGTATGTTCAGGTCGTTTTGAGCGCAACAAGCCCTACCTCCACGTGCGCGACGGAAAAACGCTCCGTTTCTCCTCGCCCACCCAGTTCATGGCGCAACGCAAGAACACCATCGACGAAGCCTGGGCCGGCGACATTGTCGGCCTGCCCGACAACGGCACCTTCAAAATCGGCGACACCCTGACCGAAGGCGAAAAGCTCCATTTCCGTGGACTCCCCTCCTTCTCGCCCGAGATGTTCAAATACATTGAGAACGCCGACCCCATGAAGACCAAGCAGCTGAACAAAGGCATCGAGCAACTCATGGACGAAGGCGTGGCACAGCTCTTTGTCAACCAGTTCAATGGTCGCAAAATCATCGGCACGGTGGGACAGCTCCAGTTTGAAGTCATCCAGTACCGTTTGGAAAACGAGTACAACGCCAAGTGCCGCTGGGAACCCATCCATCTCTACAAAGCCTGCTGGATAGAAAGCGATAGTCCCGAAGAGCTGGAAAATTTCAAAAAGCGCAAATACCAATACATGGCCAAGGACCGCGAAGGCCGCGATGTTTTTCTGGCCGACTCCGGTTACGTGCTGCAAATGGCGCAGCAGGACTTCAAGCACATCAAGTTCCATTTTACGAGCGAATTTTAACTGCCGCAAAAAGCTGATTTACATACATCAAACATCCACACCATGTACACAGTTGACGAATTGAACGACCGTCTCATCGACCTCTCCTTCTCCGAGGACATCGGCGACGGCGACCACACCACCCTCTGCTGCATCCCCGAAGATGCAGAGGGAACTTCCAAACTGCTCATCAAGGAAGAAGGAATACTTGCCGGCGTGCGCATTGCCCAGGAAGTATTCCACCGTTTCGACCCCACGCTCCGGGTGCAAGTACTGCTCACCGACGGCACGCCCGTCAAGCCCGGCGACGTTGCCATGCTCGTCACGGGAAAGGTGCGTTCCCTCTTGCAGACCGAACGCCTCATGCTCAACATCATGCAGCGCATGAGCGGCATTGCCACCATGACCCACCGTTATGTGGAACGGCTCAAGGGAACCCACACCCGTGTGCTCGACACGCGCAAGACCACACCCGGTATGCGTATGCTCGAAAAGGAAGCCGTGAAAATCGGCGGCGGTGTAAACCACCGCATCGGGCTGTTCGACATGATCTTGCTCAAGGACAACCACGTCGACTTCTGCGGCGGCATAGCCCGCGCCTTGGACCGCTGCGCCGCCTACCAGCAGGAGAAAGGACTGCATCTCAAAGTTGAAATCGAATGCCGCACATTCGACGAGATACGCCAAGTCATGGAACATGGCGGAGCCGACCGCATCATGCTCGACAATTTCTCCGTAGAAGACACCCGCAAGGCCGTGGAACTCATCGGCGGCAAGTTTGAAACGGAGTCCAGCGGCGGCATCACCTTCGACACCCTGCGCGACTATGCCGAATGTGGCGTAGACTTCATTTCCGTGGGTGCCCTCACCCATTCCGTGAAAGGGCTGGACATGTCGTTCAAGGCCACTGACGAAAGAGCATTCTAAATCCATAAAAGAGTGTTCTATAAATAAGCTTGGAATGACTGATACAGCTCATAGAACTAATTTATAGAACACCCCTTATCAGTCTTGCGGTTTCCGGCAATCCTGCCCCGAAGCCCCAAGACTATTTTTATATTCTCAACTATCCGTTATTCCATCTCTTCCCTTTCTCACGATGAAACTTCTGAAATACCTTGGAGCCGCCTGCCTCGCAGCCTTCGGCTTCACCCCCTCCGCCCAAGCCTGCACCAGTTTCCTGGTAGGCAAGAAAGCCTCCACCGACGGCTCGGCATTCATCACCTACAACCAAGATGATTACGGTATGTTCGGCCGGCTTCTCTATCTGCCTGCCGCCCAACACGCCCCCGGCACCATGCGCCGCATCGTCGACGGCGACACCCATGTATACCATGGCGAAATTCCCGAAGCCCCCTTCACCTATGCCGTCATGGGCTACATCAACGAACATCAGGTAGCCATCACCGAAACCACTTTCGGTGGCCGCGAAGAGCTGGCCGACCCTAAAGGCATCATCGACTACGTCAGCCTCATGACCATCGCCCTGCAACGCTCGCGCACGGCCCGCGAAGCCATCGACGTGATGACCTCCCTCGTCCAGACTTACGGCTATGCCTCCGAAGGCGAAAGTTTCTCCATTGCCGACCCCAACGAAGTCTGGATTTTGGAGATGATAGGCAAAGGCCCCGAGCAGCGCGGAACGGTGTGGGTGGCCGTGCGCATTCCCGACAACTGCATTGCTTGCCATGCCAACCAAAGCCGCATCCACCAGTTCGACCTCAAGGACAAGAAGAACGTGCGCTACTCCAAGGATGTCATCAGCTTTGCCCGACAGCGCGGCTACTTCTCCGGCAAGGATGCCGACTTCTCCTTTGCCGATGCCTACGCGCCGGCCGACTTCGGTGCCATCCGTTATTGCGAAGCCCGCGTGTGGAGTTTCTACAACCGGTGGGTGGAAGGCATGGACAAGTACCTGGACTATGTCGACGGCAAACACATTGGCCAAGCCAGCCCCATGCCGCTCTATTTCGAGCCCAAACAAAAACTCTCGCTCCACGATGTGATGAACTCCATGCGCGACCACTTTGAAGGCACGCCCTTCGATGTAACGCAGGATGTGGGAGCCGGCCCGTACAATGCGCCTTACCGCCCCACCCCGCTCTCATGGGAGTACAAAGGCAAACGCTATTTCAACGAGCGGCCCATCTCCACCCAGCAGACCGCCGGCACGTATGTCATCCAGGTGCGCGACTTCCTGCCCAATGCAGTGGGCGGCGTGTTGTGGTTCGGCAACGACGACCCCAACATGGTGCCCTACACCCCGGTCTATTGCTCGGCCACCAAAGCACCCGAGTGTTACGACCCGAAGGATGCCGACGGCGTTACCTTCTCCTGGAACTCCGCCTTCTGGGTACAAAATTGGGTGGCCAACATGACCTATCCGCGCTATTCCCAACTCTTCCCTGGTTTGGAGGCAGCACGTCAGGAGTTGGAAGATGCCTACGCCGCCCGTCAGGCATCTGTGGAAAAGCAAGCCGTCGAGTTGTTACGCTACGATGCCGACAGAGCAGCCGCTTACCTCACGGACTATTCGGCAGAATGTGCTCGCCAAATGATGGAGCGCTGGACTCGTCTGGGACAATACCTCATTGTCAAGTACAACGACCAGACCGTCAAGCCCGAAAAGGACGGACAGTTTGAGCGCACCCCCGAAGGTCTGGGAGCACGCCCCGCACGTCCTGGATTTAACGACAATTACAAAGAAGTGATTATCCGCGAAACCGGCGACAAATACCTCGTTCCTTAAAGGGATAAGGTTATAAGAAATAAGGTTATGAGGTTATAAACTCTACTTTCGCATGTGAAAGGGTTATGAGGGATAAAGTTATAGGGTTATAAAGTTACAGTCAGAAGGTTTTATCAAATAAAAAATATTGAACTCCAAGACGAACTTTATAACCTAATATCCCCAGAAGCGAAGCGAACATAACCTCATAACCTTCAAGTTTCGGAACTTACGAAACTTGAAATAAAGTAATGCTTGCGTTACATAGACCCACCGCTCCGGCAGTAACTTAATAACCTCAGAACTTTATAACGTGCGCGAAGCGCAACATCTCCGAACCAGACTATGGCTCGTACAGGTGGAAAATGCGGTCCATCATTTTCCATTTCGCGTCCGACGTGGCCGTTGCTTCCGCCTCCTGATACTGTGCCGTCAATGCTTCCCATTCGGCCTGCTTCGGCAATGTGGCCAAACGCGACATCACCTCGTCCCACTCCAGTTCCTGCGGCATCTCCACAATCATAAAAAGCCGCGTACCCAGCAGGTAGATTTCCATTTCCAATATGCCTACCTCACGGATGCCCTGCAAGATCTCAGGCCAAATGCCTTCCCGGCTGTGCAGTTGGCGGTAAGCCGCTATCAGTTCCGGGTTATCGCGCAAGTCGAGCGTTTGGCAAAATCTTTTCACGGGGAAGCCGTACGTTTTCACCGGCGTTCCCACCGTATATTTCTCAGCAGCAATTTCTTTCATGGGTTGTTTATGGTTGAAAATATTCAATAGGGCAGCAACATCAATCCAGTTCCACCACCGTGATACCCGCGCCGCCGAACTGCACGTGCTCGTCGTGGTAACGCTTCACCCCCGGCACGGTGTGCAGATACTGACGCACCAACTCCCGTAGCGCACCGGTGCCTGTGCCGTGCAGAATACGCACCCGAGCCTGTTCAAACTGTATGGAGTCGTCTATGAAATAAGCTATCGCGTTGAGCGCCTCGTCCACGTGCATACCCCTGATGTCAATTTCGGGTTTGAAATGCAATTTCTTCTCATACATCATGTCGCGCGTCTGTTTGCTGACAAACGTCGCCGCAGGACCTACGCCCTCCGGTTGTTGCGGCATTTCGGCATGCTCCAAATTCTTCAGTGCCACCTGGCTGTACATCATACCAAAGAGCACACGTGCCGAGCTGCCCGTCAGTTCCTTGATGGTCCCCACCACCGTCTGCCCCTTGATGCGCACCGTGTCCCCCACCCCGAAGGCATCGTCCTTTTGGCGGCCCATGCCCGGTGCGGCATTCCCCTTGCCGGCCACTTTCCCGCGCAGTGCGGCAGCCGCCGTAGCCTCCGCCTGCATATTTCGTTGACGCGCGGTTTCCCCACCTTCCTCTTTCCTTTGCCGGCGGCGTTGGATTTTCGCAATTTTTCGGGCTATACGGTCCTGTTCATCCGTATCTTGTTCCAGCTTCTCGCGGAAATCTGCCAGTTCGGCACGTGCCTGCCGCGTCGCCGCCTTTTCCGCCTGCGCCTCGCGGATGGTGCGAATTGTATTTTCTATCTGTGCATTCGACTGCTCCAACAGCTGTTGCGCATCCGCCTTCGCCTGTGCCAGAATGCCGCGCCGTTCCTGTTGCAGCTCCGTCATCTCCCGTTCGTAGCGTTCCTGCGTGTCCTCTAACTGCTTCTCGCGTTGCCGGATATTGCGCCGTTTCGTTTCCCAGTACATTTTGTCGCGCACAATGTCCTGCAAATACTTGTCGCTCATCACGTAGTCCTTTCCGACCAAATCCGTGGCGTATGCAATCACCTCCTCCGGAATACCGATTTTGCGGGCAATCTCCACGGCAAACGAACTTCCCGGATGTCCCACCTGGAGCATAAACAGCGGTTGCATCTGGGCCCGGTCGTAGAGCATCGCGCCATTCACCACTGCCTTGTCCTGTTCAGCAAAATGCTTCAAATTCTGGTAGTGCGTCGTGATGATGCCGAAACAGTGGTTCTTCACAAAACGGTTCAAGAAAGCCTCAGCCAGCGCGCCACCGATTTGCGGTTCCGTGCCTCCGCCGAACTCATCAATCAGCAAGAGGCTGCGCGCTCCCGCCTGGCGCATCATCGTCTTCATGTTCAACAGATGCGAAGAATAAGTAGAGAGGTCATTCTCGATACTCTGCTCATCGCCCATGTCGAGGAAAATGCTGTCGAACACCCCCACCTTGGTACGTTCGTCCGCCGGAATAGGCATACCACACTGTACCATGTACTGTAACAGTCCCACCGTTTTCAGGCAGACCGATTTTCCGCCTGCGTTAGGTCCCGAAATGAGCAGAATGCGGCGGCCCTGCGGCAAACTCACGTCGAGCGGCACGATTTTCCCGCCGTGGCGCGTCAACGACTGCTCCAACAACGGATGCCGCGCCTGTCGCCAGTCGAGCATCGGACCGGGCTCCACCTGTGGGATGACGGTGCGGAAAGCTTCCGAGAACAACATGAGTGCGCGCAAATAATCCACGTGAGCCAGGAAATGCAAAGAGCCCAATATTTCTTGTATATGAGGCCGGATAGTGGCACTCACCGCTTGCAGAATGCGCATCACCTCGCGCCGTTCGGCAGCCCGCAACTCGCGGATGCGGTTGTTGGCATCCACCACAGCGGCCGGTTCGATAAACACCGTCTTTCCCGTGGCACTCTCATCATGCACGATACCCTTGATTTTACGTTTTAACGCCGGAGCCACCGGAATAACCAAACGTCCGTCGCGCAACGTGGGAGCCACGTCGCGATCTATGAAACCGGAAGCCTGCGCTTCACTGATAATGGTGCGCAGACTATGAGATATACTGCGAACGGTTACTTCTATCTGATGGCGCAAGGTCAGCAATTCCGGCGATGCAGTATCTTTCACCTTGCCGTATTTGTTCAGTATAGCATCAATGGCCGCGATAATGTCTGGAAAAACTGCCACATCGCGCGTCATGGCAGCGAGGGCAGCATAGATATAGTGAGGTTGCGCATTTTCAGTTTCCCCACCCTCATCTTCGTCACTTTTTGGAGGTATATGATAAGATTCGGTTTCGCCGTCGCTTTGCAGGTTAAACAGCTCCACATACCCTTGCACGGTTTTGAGCGACCGTTTCAGGTTGAACAAGTCCAGTTCTTCCAAGTAAGTTCTTTCCGGTCGGATGTGCAGCAAAGCTTCTCTGACATCAAAAAATTCGCTTTCCACTTCATCGCCGTGTTCTTCGGTGAATCGCGTAAAAGTGTCTGCTTCGGCCAATGCTTGGCGTACCTCATCGACAGAAGTCATGAAATGCAGCTGTTTGTCCACCCATTCTGTTCCTAAGGCCGACATACAACGTCCTTTCAGTTGTGTTCTTATCTCAGTAAAACCTATTTTCTTCTCGAAATTTGCGGGATAAATCATATCAGGTTCACGAATTGCGTAGCTAAAGACAGTCCAAAACTGTCCTCTCGTTATTTTTGTGGTGCAAAGTTAGTGCAAGGCGAGTGAAGAAGGAAACAAAACGACAGTTTTGATTTCCTTCTGCCGAGCCGCAGCCTAACTTCGCGAAGCAGAGTAGTG
>SFPC01000105.1 GCA_004552195.1 Bacteroidales bacterium
TTTCAGAAAGATTCTTTACGCATTCCATGCGTTCGGCGGGCTGAATAAATGTGAGGTGCTTGACGATGCCCGAGGCATTTGCAGTTTCGAGATTGAATGTCTTTTCAAAGCCTTTCTTGTCCTTTTCGGGGTCCTCACTCTTGATTTTGTTGAAAATGGAGTCATAGTTGGCTGCGGCTATTGCCTTGTCGCTCACGTTGAGCAACTCATGTTGCTTCAAGAGAATTTTGGCATTTTTGATGTTGTCGGCTTCTGCCGGTTTTTGCAGTCCCATCGAAGAACCCACCATGACGAAGAAACCTATTGCTGCAACGAGCATACCGAGTCCGATTTTTGTAGGAGCTTTGGGCTCTTTGCCTTTCTTGCCAAGGAATCCGAATAGCGCAACGCTCACAGGCGTGAGGGCTACCACAAAGCAGGGATTAAATTGCTGGAAGATAGGAGCGTCTACAGCCGTTTCGGGCTTTAAGGTAAGGAACTTGTAAACGAGGAATGCCAGCGAGAGAATGATTACCAAGAATGCATAACCCTTGCTTTTGGCGGTTTTGCTTTGGAAGATAGCAAACAAGGCATAAACAATGAAAATGCAGGCAACCAGATTGAACACGTCGAATACCATGCTTTGCAGCCCTGTTGAAACGGTTTGTGTGTACGAATCTGCGAAATAAGTCAGCGTAGCACCGTTTTGGTGGAAAGCCATCCAGAAGAAGATAACTACGGCAAACACGAGGCAGAGGCAGATGATGCGTTCTTTTGTTTCAGCGGGAGATATTGTCTCGGTTGCATCGTTGGCTTTGCTTGCTTCTTTCTTCTTGTCAGCATGGGCAAACCACGAGCGCAGGCCGTAATATATTGCCATCGAAACAATCAGGGAAACACAAGCCACGGCAAACGAGAAATGGTAGGCAGCACCTTCTGAATATCCCAACGAGCTGATGGCCCAGTTCTTTACGGCGATGGCGGCGGTGGGGGCAAACATGGCGCCGATATTGATGGCCATGTAGAAGAGCGAGAACCCCGACTCACGCTTGTCGCTGTACTTCGCATCGTCGTAAAGGTTACCGACCATTACTTGCAGGTTACCCTTGAACAGTCCTGTACCCAAGCTGATAAGTAGCAGCGCGGCACCCATGGCAATGACGGCCACTGTGTTTGCGCCAAGGGGAACGGAAAGGAGCACATAGCCAAGGAACATAATGGAGATTCCCGATGTTACCATCTTTCCGTATCCGAATTTATCTGCAAGAATACCGCCCAGCAAGGGAAGGAAATAGACAAGACCCAAGAAAACGGAGTAGATAATTCCTGCAACGCCGGAGCCGAATCCGAAGTTTGCCTTCAAAAACAAAATAAACACTGCGAGCATCGTATAATACCCGAAACGCTCACCCGTGTTGGCCAAAGCTAATGCATACAGGCCTTTAGGTTGTCCTTCAAACATAGTTTTTTGATTTTTTTGAAATAGTTATTGATTGGATTTATTGATTTTGTTTCTGATAAGAAGAAGAGGCAGAAAATTCTTCAGCGAGGAAAGGCGCGGTATGTCCTTTGCCGCAAGCCGCAATTTCTTCGGGCGTGCCGCAAGCAATTACCTGCCCTCCGCCGCGTCCGCCCTCCGGCCCCATGTCGATGAGATAGTCCGCCACCTTGATCACGTCCAGGTTGTGCTCAATCACGATTACCGTGTTGCCGCGCTCCACCAGTTTGTGTAGCACCTCCATCAGCACGCGGATATCCTCGAAGTGCAGCCCCGTGGTCGGCTCGTCCAGGATGTAGACCGTCTGTCCCGTGTCGCGCTTCGACAGCTCCGTGGCCAGCTTCACGCGCTGGCTCTCGCCGCCCGAGAGCGTGGTAGAGCTCTGTCCCAGTTTGATGTAGCCCAGTCCCACCTCCTGCAACACCTTGATTTTGTGCAGGATGTGCGGCACATTCTCGAAGAATTCCACCGCCCGGTTGATGGTCATGTCCAGCACATCGGCGATACTCTTGCCCTTGAAGCGCACCTCCAGCGTTTCGTGGTTGTAGCGTTTCCCGTGGCAGGCTTCGCAAGGCACGTACACGTCCGGCAGGAAATTCATTTCGATGGTCTTGTAGCCGTTCCCCTTGCACACCTCGCAGCGTCCCCCCTTCACGTTGAAGGAGAAGCGTCCCGGCTTGTAGCCCCGGATTTTCGCTTCCGGCAGGTTCACGTAGAGCGAGCGGATGTCAGAGAACACACCCGTATAAGTAGCCGGGTTGGAACGCGGAGTGCGCCCCAGCGGACTCTGGTCCACTGCCACCACCTTGTCCACAAATTCCAGGCCCTCCAGCTTGTCGAAGGGCAGCGGTTCGCGCAGCGAGCGGTAGAAGTGTTGTGAAAGGATGGGCAGTAGCGTATCGTTGACGAGCGTGCTCTTGCCGCTACCCGAAACCCCGGTTACGCAAATCAGCGTGCCCAGCGGGAAGTGAACCGTCACGTTCTTCAGGTTATTGCCCCTTGCCCCGCAGAGCGTCAGGCAATGGCCGTTGCCCTTGCGGCGTTGTGCCGGGATTTCTATGCGCCGTTGTCCGTTCAGGTACTGCGCCGTGAGCGTCTCCGTGCGGAGCATTTCCTGCGGTGTGCCCTGAAACACCACCTCGCCGCCCAAGCGTCCGGCTCGCGGCCCCATGTCCACCACGTAGTCGGCGGCCAGCATCATGTCCTTGTCGTGTTCCACCACCACCACCGTGTTGCCCAGATCGCGGAGCTCCTTCAGTGAATGGATAAGGCGCACGTTGTCGCGTTGGTGCAGGCCGATGCTCGGCTCGTCCAGGATATAGAGCACATTGACCAGCTGTGAGCCGATCTGCGTGGCCAGCCGGATGCGCTGGCTCTCGCCTCCCGACAGCGTCATCGAAGAGCGGGAGAGCGACAGGTAGTCCAGCCCCACGTCGAGCAGGAACTTCAGCCGCGAAAGCAGCTCTTTCAGTATTTCGTGGGCAATCGCCCGGTTTTTCGTTTCGAGTTGCGGCTCCACGTGTTGCAGGAAGTCGTAAAGTTCCGCAATGTCCATGTCCGCCAGTTCCGCGATGTTCTTCCCGGCAAAGCGGTAAGCCAGGGCCTCGCGGTTCAGGCGAGTGCCGTGGCAGGCCGGGCAAGCCGTCGTTTTGGAAAACTGTTCCGCCCACCGCTGCGAAGCCGCCGACATTTCCATGTCGGCCATCTGGCTCACGTATTTCACCAGCCCGTCAAACTCCACGTGGTAATCCTCCACGGTGTGGGCCGTTGCGGCGGGTATGCGTAGCCTCCCCGTCACCCCGAAGAAGATTTCGTCCATGGCCTCCTCGGGAATGTCGCAGATGGGCGTTTTCAGCGTGCAGCCATAAGGTTCCAGCACCGTCTGTATCTCCCAGAAAATCAATGCGTTGCGGTACTTCCCCAAGGGAGCGAGTCCGCCCTCGTGAATGTTCTTTTTCGGGTCGGGCACCACCTTGTCGCGGTCCATGACGTTGACATAGCCCAGCCCTTTGCATTTCGGGCAAGCCCCCTGCGTGGAGTTGAACGAGAAGTTGTGCGGTGCCGGTTCGCGGTACGAAATGCCCGAGGTGGGGCACATCAGCTGTTTGGAGAAATAGCGTGTCTCGTTCGTCTCCACGTCGAGCACCATCATCAGTCCGTCGCCTTGCGCGAGCGTTTGTGCCACACTCTTCTTCAGCCTTTCCTCGTCCTTGTCCTTCACGGCCAGTTTGTCCACCACCACTTCGATGTCGTGGTTTTTGTAGCGGTCGAGCTTCATGCCCGGCACCACCTCGCGCAGCTCGCCGTCGGTGCGCACGGTCAGGAACCCCTTGCGCCGCACGGACTCGAATAGCTCCTTGTAGTGCCCCTTCCGGGTGCGCACCAAGGGGGCGAGCAGCAACACCTTGCGCCCTTCGTAGCGTTGCAGGATGAGGCTGACGATTTGCTCCTCGGTGTATTTCACCATCCGTTCGCCCGACACGTAAGAGTACGCATCGGCCGCCCGGGCGTAGAGCAGACGCAGGAAGTCGTAGATTTCCGTCACCGTGCCCACCGTCGAGCGCGGGTTCTTGTTCGTGGTTTTCTGTTCAATGCTGATGACGGGGCTGAGGCCCGAAATCTTGTCCACATCGGGCCGCTCCAGGTTGTCCAGGAAGTTGCGGGCGTAGGCCGAGAAAGTTTCGATATAACGCCGTTGGCCTTCGGCATAGAGCGTGTCGAAGGCCAAAGAGCTTTTTCCCGACCCGCTCAGTCCCGTGATGACACTCAGGCTCTGGCGTGGCAGGGTGACATCGGCGTTTTTCAGGTTGTGGACCCTTGCGCCGAGAATTTCTATGTAGGCTTGTTCGTTGTTTGCCATGTATGGGTGAAAGCCAGTGGTAGGGCTATTCGGTGGCACCTGTGCCGTTTTCGGTGTAGCCGCGCAGCAGGTTGATGGTTTTTTTGATATGATAGTTTTTCCCGTCGGCTCCCCGGGCTTCGATGAGCAGATAGTAGGCCCCGTCGGGCACGTTGCTCCCGCCGCTGCGTCCGTCCCATCCCCCTTCGGGGTCGTCCCACTCGTAGAGTTTCTTGCCCCAGCGGCTGAACACGCGGGCCTTGAAACTCACGATGCTTTTGTAGCCCTCCTTCACGCGGAACACGTCGTTGATGCCGTCACCGTTGGGAGTGAAGGCGTTGGGCACTTCGAGTTTCGACTCCGAGATGGTGATGTTGAACGGGTCGTCCATGTTGTAGGCAATGGTGTCCGTGCCCTGCACGAAGGAAACGAGCAGTTCCACGGTGAAACTGCCGCTTTGGTTGAAGGTGTACTGCGTATCCTCCTCGTAACGCACAAGGAGCGGCTTCTCTTCGCCCACGCGGGTGAACCGCCATTCGTAGAGCGGCGTGTACGTGCCCACGTTTTCGGGGTTCGCCTTGAAGGTGGCCACCAAGGGCGCGGAACCGTCATACTGCGTGTCGTCCACCTCCATGCCGTCCTCGTCCACGTAAGTCATGGTGGGGTTGGCCGTGGGGTAAGCGTTTTGTGCCGCAGCCGTCAGGAACGCCGGGAGGCATAAAAGCAGGCTTAACAGATATTTCATGGGAGAGTTGGCAAAAAATTCTCGGCAAAGTTAATGATATGTCCCCTTTCGCGCGCGTATATATACGTATTTTATTTCCCGAAAAAAGCGCGAAAAAAGCGTTCACTCCTTCACCGGTAGACTTTTTCCTGCTGATTTTCAGGAGTAAACAGTGTGAAGGCTTGCTTTTTCAAACCTTCACACCGGGGGTGCGGATGGGTCGGGCGGTGAATGATGGTGCGAATAACAAAATGATGTTAAATTCAGGGTATTTCAAGATTTCACCGCGTGTGAAGGGTTGCGGAGGCGGTGTGAAGGCTTGAACGCCCCAAGTATTCACACCGTAAATCATTGAATATCAGTCGTTTCAGTGGGGTGTGTGAAGGCTTGAACCCTTTTTCGGGGAATAAATTAGCGTATATGCGCGCGCGTGTGTGAAGAGTTTACTGTGTGAAGGGTAGGGAAGTCTGTTTTGATTTTATATAAATTCACATCTTGCGCATTTTCATTCCTTTCCCTTGGTTGGTGTTGTTGGTTGGCGGAATATGGCTTCACAAGTCCAGGACTATTTTTTTCTACTTCCTGATTTGTTTTTTCAAGTCCCCGAGTTGTGGGCGACAAGTCGGCGACTTGTGGGCGAAGCAGGGGAGGGCGGGATCGTAACTCGTGTAGCTATGCCGGTAGTCCATTGGATTACCTTTCAGTTTGAGAATCTGATTTTTTTGATGTCTGGTAAAAATCCGTTCAAACTAAGATTCCAAATGGGCGTAGCTAACGGCCTTGTACTTTTACCGGATATCAATAGTTTGACAATGCTCATGCGCAATCAATTTCATGCACCATGATGTCCTCGGCAGATTGCTACAGGTTCATCATCCATTTCCACAGCGGAATGACGGAGATTACCTTTCCGTTTTCTTCAAGTGTTTCCTCTTCATCCTTGGTCACGATCTGCAAATGCTGTACGTGCTGAAAATCCGCCAAGGCCAGAAGGGCATCGGCCTCCCGTTTGCGGGTGTCCCGGTCGGCTATGGAATAAGCTACCTGGATGCCGGTGCTTTCTGCCGGGATGTAAAAATCCACCTCGTGCTTGGGCGCGTTGAAGAAATAGCACTCGTCACCGTACTTGCGCCGAAGGTTGACCGCCACGATGTTCTCTAAAAGCGAAGTGGCCGGATCCAGCAGGAAGAGAGCCAGCAGGCCATTGTCAATGAAGTAATACTTGCGGTTCATCTCCTTGTCCTGAAGTTTGCCGACGTAATTCTCAAAGGGAAGGAGCAACCACGATTCATCCATATACCGTACGTAGTCGATGGCGGTATCTGTACTCATCTTCTTCCCTGTGCTTGACACAATGCTCGAGGACCATATCGGCTCCGAGGAGGATTGGAAAATCGCAACCGACGCTCTGGCAGATGCCATCACGAGCATCGGCAAGTCATATATCGTAAACGAAGGTGACGGTGCCTTCTACGGTCCCAAG
>SFPC01000106.1 GCA_004552195.1 Bacteroidales bacterium
TCAACTACCAGCTTGCTCAGAACGAGGACAAGACCGCCATCTTTGAGAACTGGTGTGACTTCCTGAACTACTTCGACAGCTCCATTTTTGTTCAGCTCTCCTTCATCAATCAGAGAGTGAACATCAATGAGTTCAAGAAGGCGATCCGCATCCCCGAACAGGACGATGCTTTCAATGACATCCGTGCCGAGTATTCGGATATGCTGCAAACCCAGCTCACCAAAGGCAACAACGGCCTCGTCAAGCGCAAGTACATCACCTTCGGCATTGAGGCTGACTCTCTGCGTACCGCCAAGGCCAAGCTCGACCGAGTGGAGGCAGACATCCTCAACAACTTCAAAACCCTCGGCGTGAAGACCGAGCCTCTGTCCGGCTATGAGCGGCTGAAAGTCCTGCATGATGTGTTCAACATGGACTCCGGTGAACCGTTCCGTTTCTCCTTCGATATGGTTGCCCGTACCGGCCTCAGCAGCAAAGACTTCATTGCGCCTTCCTCTTTCGACTTTCGGGAAGGCAAGTGCTTCAAGATGGGCAGAACCATCGGCGCAGTGAGTTTTTTGCAGATTCTCGCGCCGGAGCTGAATGACCGTATGCTGGCAGACTTCCTCGATATGGACTCCAACATTACGGTCAATCTTCATATCCGCACCATTGATCAGGCTCAGGCCATCAAGCGCATCAAGTCCAAGATTACCGATCTGGACAAGATGAAGATTGAAGAGCAGAAGAAGGCCGTCCGTTCCGGCTACGATATGGACATCATCCCGTCCGATCTTGCCACCTACGGCGGTGAGGCCAAACGTCTGTTGCAGGATCTCCAGACGCGAAACGAGAGAATGTTCCTCGTGACCATCCTCATCATGAACACAGCGCCCAACCGGCAGAAGCTCGAAAACGCTGTCTTCCAGACGGCATCCATTGCACAGAAATACAACTGTGCGCTCAAGCGTCTGGACTTCCAGCAGGAAGAGGGGCTGATGTCCTCGCTCCCCATCGGCCTGAACCAGATCGAGATTGAGCGCGGGCTGACCACATCCAGCACGGCGGTTTTCGTCCCGTTTACCACGCAGGAGCTTTTTCAGGGCGGCGAGGCTCTGTATTACGGGCTGAACGCGCTTTCCAACAACATGATCATGGTGGACAGGAAGAAATTGAAGAACCCCAATGGGCTTATCCTCGGCACTCCTGGCAGTGGTAAGTCCTTCTCGGCAAAGCGTGAGATGACCAATGCCTTCCTGATCACCGAGGATGACATCATCGTGTGCGACCCCGAGGCTGAATATTATCCCCTCGTGCAGAAGCTCGGCGGTCAGGTTATCCGCATTTCGCCCATCAGTACCGACTACATCAATCCGCTGGACATCAATGTCAACTACTCCGAAGAGGAAAACCCGCTGACCTTGAAGTCCGACTTCATCCTCTCCATGTGTGAGCTGATTGTTGGCGGCAAGGACGGCTTGCAGCCGGTTGAGAAGACCATCATTGACCGGAGCGTCCGCATGGTCTATCAGGACTACCTTGCCGATCCCAAACCAGAGAAAATGCCCATTCTGGAAGACCTCTACAACATTCTGCGCAATCAGAAAGAGCCGGAGGCACAGCGCATTGCAACTGCGCTGGAAATCTATGTTCACGGCTCTCTGAATGTCTTCAATCACAGAACGAATGTGGATGTCAACAACCGCTTCGTCTGCTACGACATCAAGGAGCTGGGCAAGCAGCTCAAGAAGCTGGGTATGCTGGTTGTTCAGGATCAGGTGTGGAACCGCGTCACAGTCAACCGCGCCCAGCATAAGGCCACTCGGTACTACATGGACGAGTTCCATCTGCTGCTGAAAGAGGAACAGACCGCCGCATACAGCGTGGAAATCTGGAAGCGGTTTCGTAAGTGGGGCGGCATCCCGACTGGTATCACGCAGAATGTGAAGGACCTTCTGGCTTCCCGTGAGGTTGAGAATATCTTCGAGAACTCGGATTTTGTCTACCTTCTGAATCAGGCTTCGGGAGACAGAAAAATCCTCAGTGAAGCTCTGAATATCTCTCCCAGCCAGCAGAACTACATCACCAACTCCAACGCCGGTGAGGGGCTGATCTTCTACGGCTCCACCATCGTTCCCTTCAAGGATGACTTCCCGAAGGACACCCAGCTTTACCGCATCATGACCACCAAGCTCGAAGAAACGGCTTGATTACAAGGAGGATTTTGAATATGGATAAGAACTACAACATCAATATGGATAACAAGCACGTTATGGAAGAGCTCACTGAGGCGTTCGGTGACGCTGCCGTCGAGATGACCTTCCGCGAGGTTGTGAAGGGCATGGACAGCTTCTTTGGCCTGATGGGTATGACCGTCGAGCTGGTCAATCTCATCCGCAAGGAGGAAGAGCTGAAAAAGCACCACCGGGCGTACCTCCATGTCAGGGCAGAGATCGAAAAGCGTGCTGATGCCGTGATGGAGTTCATCGCCGGTATCGTGGATGAGCTGAACGCGAAGGAGCATTTCTACCATGTGTCCACTGAGGGCGCAATCCCCTTTGCCGAGGCTGAGGACGAGGGCGAAGCCGTCACCATTCCCAAGGATAAGTACGATCTCATGATTGAGGATCTGCTGACGATGGCTGAGCTGCTGGGCATGGTTGCGGATATGCGCACCAAGGATGTCCGTGCCATTCAGGAGTTCGGTAAGTATGTTCCTGCCTTTGCCGCGTTTGAAAAGAACCGTCTGAGACTTTACCGTGAGGCCGCGCAGGAAGCCGAGGACATTCTGAACCGCTGGGAGGATGAAATCGACGAGGACGATGAGCCGGACGAGTATTTCTCCGACTGAGCCTCTTCAATCTCAGCGAAAGGAGTGATCCCCATACAGCTTGACACAATTTACATTGGTGACTGTCTCGAAGTCCTGAAAACCCTGCCCGACGAGAGCGTCCATTGCTGCGTCACATCCCCTCCGTACTACGCGCTGCGCGACTACGGCATGGAAGAACAGATCGGCAGAGAGGCAACACCGAAGGAATATATCTCGCGCCTGACCGAAGTGTTTACCGAAGTCAGGCGCGTTCTGCGTTCCGATGGAACGCTCTGGCTCAACATTGCCGATACCTATGCCGGGAAAGGCAATCAGGGTGATTTCGTTGACCCCAAGAATCCCAAGGGCAGGAACGGTCAGGCTGTGGCTCTCAACTACAAGGTTGAGGGCTGCAAGCCGAAGGACATGATCGGCATTCCGTGGATGCTGGCCTTTGCCCTCCGGGACAGCGGTTGGTATCTGAGAAACGACATCATCTGGATGAAGGAAAATCCCATGCCGGAGAGCTGCAAGGATCGCTGTTCCCGCTGCCATGAGCATATCTTCCTGCTGTCCAAAAGCCGGAAGTATTTCTTTGACGCCAAGGCAATTTCGGAACCGATAGCTCCGGCAACGGCAGAACGGCTCAAGCGCGGTATGAAGGGCGGCAATAAATACGGCAAGCCCGTTCCCGGTCAGCCCCAAACCCAGACCATCAACCGGCCCCGTGAACATGGCGAGATCACCGACAGAATGATCAATCCCATGCGCAACAAGCGGGATGTGTGGGTGGTCAATACGGTTCCCTTCAAAGGCGGTCACTATGCTGCCTATCCCCCGAAGCTGGTGGAACCCTGTCTGCTGGCCGGTTGTCCCGAAGGCGGCATTGTTCTCGATCCCTTTTTCGGGAGCGGCACAACCGGTATGGTGGCAAAGCAGCTAAACCGCCATTATATCGGCATTGAACTGAATCCTGAGTACGCAGAACTCGCCAAGGCGCGGATCGGAGGTGAAATCTGATGTCCAAAGAACCGGAACTTAATGCCGGTGACAAGGTGATCATGCGGATGACGCGGGACGGTGCGGTTGAGGAAAATCTGACGGCTGGTACAGAGAAGCGAGTTTCAGGGAGGCCGGAAGATGCAGAGCTGGTCAAGCCGGTTGAGACAGATGCACCTTCCAAAGCAATTTCTGCGGAGGAACAGAAAAAGGTGCAAATGCGCAGTCAGCAGCGTCAGTTTCAGGCGGAACACGCCGAGGATAGCAATACTCAGCCGTCCTCCGAAACGTCTGTCACAGAAGAGAAAAAGCCGGAGAAACCACCCCAGAATATACCCGAAACGCTGCCTCCGCCAGAAGCACCGTTCAAACCTCCGGTTTTGGAGCTGCGCGGCGTTTCCTCCCATACCGGCACGGTCATTGCAGAAACGATTGTCACGCACAAGCTGCGCAAGACCTCTGCGGTTGAGGCAGTTGACGCGGATGCTGTACTTTTTCAAGCGGCTGAAACTGCTTCCGCAAAGCCGGTCGTGGACGATGCTGTCCCGCCCACGAAGCGGATTCAGAAGCTCGAAAGAAAATCGGAAAAGGCGCATGAGCGTTTGAATGCCGCCCGTGAGAAGCTGCCCACGCACAAGGTTCTCAAAAAGGAGCGCGTCTTTGATGAGGAAACCGGCAAAGGCAAAACCCGTCTTCACTTTGAGGATGAGATCAAGCCTACCAAGCAGCCGAGTAAGCTCCAATTCGAGACGAAAAAGACGGTAAACAAGGTCGGAGACTCCCTTGCTGCCGTCGTTCACGGCAGAATCCACGAGGCCGAGCAGGACAACTCTGCCGTGGAAGCTGCCCACAAGACCGAAATTCTTGCGGAATCCGCTGCCCGTCATTACAGTCATCACAGGCAGAATCAGGCAAACAAGCCCTATGAGAAGGTGTCCAAGCTGGAACATGATGCTGAAATTGCCGATACGAAGCTGCACTATGAAAAGACCCAGCAGGATCATCCTGAGATGAAAAAGCAGCGGAACATGAACAGACACTATCAGAAGCAGCAGATCAAGCAGGAGTACGCGGCGGCTCGAAAGGCCGGGACACAGACTGCCGGATCCGCAACTGCCTCCACGGCCAAGAAGACCGGAGAGAAAGCTGCCGATAAGGTGAGAGAGTTCTTCTCCAAGAACAAGAAATACTTTATCTGGTTCGGTGTGGGGATTGGCATTCTCGTTCTGCTTGCTGCCGGTGTCAGCTCATGCACTGCGATGTTTTCCTCTACCGGTCAGGCGGTGATCGCGTCCTCCTATCTCAGCGAGGATGATGCCATGCTGGGGGCTGAGGAACAGTATTGCCGGATGGAGGCAGAG
>SFPC01000107.1 GCA_004552195.1 Bacteroidales bacterium
CACGGCGAAGCAACGGGAGTCGATGGAGATGTTACTCAAACATCTGTGCCGCCGATACCACATAAAGCGAATATCGGGTCATAGGGATTATGCTGCGAAGGCGTGCCCGTGTTTCGATGCGCACAAGGAGTACCAGCATATTGCTGACGGAACGGTGAGGTTGGATTGATAGCGAACTGAAAAAAGCTGTGTCTGAAAGACACAGCTTGGAAAAGAAGAGCCCTGCGCAAAGCGGGGAAGAATAAAAGCGCAGGGCTCGGGGGAAGGGGATGTTGTTCCACACCGATTCGAACGATGACTGAGAGAACCAAAAACTCTAGTGCTACCATTACACCATGGAACATCCTTTATTGCTCTTCGTTTCCGAATTGCGACGCAAAAGTAATACGCTTTTTTTTATCGACAAATTTTTTGCGTGTTTTTTCGCTTTTTACCGCGTCAATTCTTGCTCGTTTTTCAAAAAAAGCAAGGCTCGCTTGAAAATATCGTTGCGCTCGTTGATGAGACGGAAGTATTCGTTGCGTTCCCACAGGTCGTAGGCGATGGTGGCCTTGAGGATAAATTTCAAGTCGTCGAGGGTGGCGGCCAACTCCTGATCGTCCTTGGGCTCTACCTTCTTGCGTTTTCCCTCTGCAAGGATGGAGTCGGTGAGCTGGGCGGGAACTTCAAAGTGGGCGGCATAGTCGTCGAACGTGCGGTATTTCTTCTTCAACTCCTTGCGGTGCTCGTCAACATAGCGCAGGGTGTGTTCGTTGATGAGGTTGTAGCGGCGGAGGGCTCGATACATGGGGGTGTAGGCGGTGGTGTCGATGGGGACAAAGATGTCGGGCATGATGCCGCCACCACCGTAGACGGTGCGGCGCTTGACGAGGGTTTTGTAGACCTTGGTGGAGTCGAGATGTATGCTGTCGAGAGATGTCAGTTCGCCCCGGGTGTAGCGGTCTTCGAGGTCGCGGCTGTAGGCTTCTTTCTCGCCTTTGACGTAAGGCTTCTGGATGCAGCGGCCGGAAGGGGTGTAGTAGTGGGAAACGGTGAGGCGTATCATGGAGCCGTCGGGGAGGTCGATGGGGCGCTGTACCAGGCCCTTGCCAAAAGTGCGCCGACCGATAATGGTGCCGCGGTCGTGGTCCTGCACAGCTCCGCTGACGATTTCGGCGGCCGAAGCGGTGAACTCGTCAACCAGTATGACCACACGGCCTTCCCCCGCCATGAGGCCGCCGCCTTCGGCAGTAAGCTCCTGACGCGGCATGACGCGGCCGTCGGTATAGACGATCATGGAGCCTTGGGGCAGGAACTCGCTCGCCACTTCCTGGGCGGCATTGAGATAGCCGCCGCCGTTGAGCGAAAGGTCGAGGATGAGGTCCTTCATGCCCTCTTTCTGTAACTTCAACAGCTTGTCGTGTACTTCCTGGCCTGAGGTGGCTCCGAAACTGTCGAGGTGGATGTAGCCCGTGGTAGCATTGACCATATAGGCTGCGTCGACCGTGTAGACGGGTATCTTGTCGCGTACAACCTTGAAGCGAAGCACTTCGGACACGCCGCGACGCACCACTTCGAGGTTGGCGATGGTGCCCTTGGGACCGCGCAGCTTCTGCATGATGCTGTCGCGGTCCATCTTGACGCCGGCGATGGCGGTGCCATTAACGGCAATGATGCGGTCGCCGGCCAGGACTCCAACTTTCTCGCACGGGCCTTTGCTGATGACTTGGAGCACGAGGAGGGTGTCCTTCACCATATTGAAGCTCACACCGATGCCTTCAAAATTGCCACTCAGGGGCTCGTTCAGTTTTTTCGTGTCTTTGGCATTGGTGTAGGAGGAATGGGGGTCGAGCTTTTCGAGCATGCCGTTGATGGCATCTTCGGTGAGCTTTTGCTGGTCAACGCTATCAACATACAAGCTCGAAATGGCTACCTGCGCCATCTGAAGTTTTTTGATTTGTTCAAAGTCCAGTCCTTCGTAAGGGCTTTGCGCGCCGGCCGGCAAGGCCAACAACAGGCAGAAAAGGAGGGATAGGAATTTCATTATCTGTGGTGTTTTGATGTATTGGGGTTATTTCATAGGGTTATGAGGTTAGGGTCGCTTCGCTCCCGGGGTTATAAGGTTATAATTATAGGTTATGAGGGATAAGGTTATGAGGTTATAAAGTAACTATTTGAGCGGGCGATGTTCAAGCGTTACAACAGTAACTAAATAACCTTATAACCCGGGAGCGAAGCGACCCTAACCTCATAACCTGGGAGCGAAGCGACCATAACCTCACCATCACTCCTGGGGGCGGGGCAGAAAATCGGAAACGTCTTTGCCATAAGCAATGAGTTCGCGCACCACGCTCGACGATATGTGGGCATACTGCGACTCTGTGAACAACAAAACTGTTTCCACACCGCCCAACCGGTGGTTCATGGCTGCAATGTCGCGCTCGTACTCAAAGTCCTTGACCGAACGAAGTCCGCGAAGGATGAATTTAGCTTGCTCGCGGCGGGCGAGGTCGATGGTGAGGTCTTTGTAGGCAACAACCTTCACGCGCGGCTCGGCAGCATAGAGCCGACGGATTACTTCAACCCGCTGCTGGGGAGTGTAGAGGGAACGTTTTTTGTCGTTGACGCCCACCCCAATCACAATGCGGTCGAACATGGGCAGCCCACGCTTGACAATGCTGGCGTGGCCGACGGTAAAGGGGTCGAACGACCCGGGGAAAACAGCAATCTTCATTACTTTGAATGTTTGTGGGCGGAGAGCGGAAACCAAAACCGTGGGTAGAATGTCAGGATGGAGCGGAAGGCATTGCTACTCTTCCTCTGCCAAATCTTCCTCGACAACCAGATTGTCAATGATGAAACCTTGACGCTCCATGGTGTTCTTGCCCATATAGTATTCCAGGAGGGAATTGACATTGTCGCTCTTGTGGAGTGTTACCGGTTCCAGGCGCATATCGGGACCGATGAAATGTTTAAACTCATCCGGAGAAATTTCGCCCAAACCTTTAAAACGGGTGATTTCGGGGTCAGGGCTGAGCCGCTCTATGGCCTCCTGTTTTTCCTCTTCAGAATAGCAATAGACCGTTTCAAACTCCGAACGGTCGCCCGCACGGTTCTTTTTCAGAATAGCCGCCCCGGCACTGCCATCATGGAGGGTTGTCGACGTCTTGGCCGCCCCACGTACTTTTTTCTTCTTGTTGCGCACGCGGAAGAGGGGGGTCTGGAGGATATAGACATGGCCTTTTTTTATCAAATCGGGGAAGAATTGAAGGAAAAAGGTTATCATGAGCAAACGGATGTGCATGCCGTCGACATCGGCATCGGTGGCTACAATGACCTTGTTGTAGCGGAGACCGTCGAGGCCGTCTTCGATGTTGAGGGCGGCTTGGAGGAGGTTGAACTCTTCATTCTCGTAAACCACTTTCTTGGTGAGCCCGAAACAGTTGAGGGGTTTACCACGCAGGGAGAAGACGGCCTGCGTATTCACGTCGCGACTTTTGGTGATAGAGCCACTTGCCGAGTCGCCCTCGGTGATAAAGATGGACGATTCCCAACGTGGGTCTTGCGCCTCCTCCTCTTCTTTTTTACGAACCTTGGGTGCAGGGTCGCTGAGGTGGACCCGACAATCGCGCAGCTTGCGGTTGTGCAGATTGGCCTTCTTGGCACGTTCGCGAGCCAGCTTCGTTACGCCCGCAATGGCTTTTCGTTCCTTCTCGCTCTCTTCAATTTTTTGTTTGATGACGTCTGCGACATCGGTGTGCTTATGCAGATAATTGTCTACGTTCTCCTTGACAAAATCTCCGACAAACTTGTTCACACTCACGCCCGAAAGGGGGAAGGGATTGCCGTTTGAATCCTTGTCGGGAGCCATGGTGAGCGAGCCGAGCTTGATTTTTGTCTGGCTCTCAAAGAGGGGTTCAATGACGCGGATGGCCACGGCGGCCACCAAGCCGTTGCGCACGTCCTGCACGTCGTAGTTTTTCCCCATATACTCCTTGATGGCACGAGCTATGTGTTCCTTGAACGCACTCTGGTGGGTTCCGCCCTGGGTGGTGTGCTGGCCGTTGACGAAGGAGTAATATTCTTCGCCGTACTGCGAGGTGTGGGTGAAGGCGATGTCGATGTTGGGACCGGAAAGGTGGACTATGGGGTACAATCCGGGAGCCGTCATATTATCGTTGAGGAGGTCTTCCAAACCGTTGCGGCTGAGGATGCGGCGGCCGTTATAGAAGATGGCCAGGCCGGTGTTGAGGTAGGTGTAGTTGCGGAGCATATTCTCCACAAACTCACCATGGAAACGGTAGTTGAGGAAGAGGGTCTTGTCTGGCTCGAAATAGATGTAGGTGCCGTTCTCCTCTTCACACGGACCTTCCTCATCGCTCACCAGCACGCCTTTTTCAAAAATGGCCTCGTGCATTTTTCCGTCGCGCACGCTGCGTGCCACAAAGCGGGTGGAGAGTGCGTTGACGGCCTTGAGGCCCACACCATTCATGCCGACGGATGCGGTGAACACGGCGGTATCATATTTTCCGCCCGTGTTGAGCTTTGACACGGCATCGACCAATGCGCCCAAAGGGATGCCGCGCCCGTAATCGCGGATTTCTGCGGTGAGATTGTCGTGGATGTTTACCTCGATGCGCTTTCCGAATCCTTCGTTGAACTCGTCGATGCTGTTGTCAATGCTTTCCTTGAGCAGCACGTAGATACCATCTTCGGCATGAGAACCGTCGCCCAAGCGTCCGATGTACATACCCGGACGTGTGCGGATGTGTTCCGTGTCTTCAAGGTGGCGGATTTTGCTCTCGTCATAGACCACTTCGGGAGCGGGAGTGAGGTTTAGTTCGTCAGACATGATTTCTTTTGATAGAAATATCAAGGGACATTTCTAAGCGTCCCCTTGCTTAGTGTATGGCAGTCTTGTAACAGCGGCGACGTTTGTGCTGTTCGGTTTTAAAGTACTGCCATTGGTTTTGCACTTTCTCGTTGAGTTCCAACTCGGGGTTGCTTTCGGCATACTCAAAGCCCAATTTTTGATACACCGGTATGAGGTCGGTAAACAACAGGGC
>SFPC01000108.1 GCA_004552195.1 Bacteroidales bacterium
GAAAAAACAAGGAACTAAATGCGCCCAAGAGGGGACAGATGATATATGCAAACTTTGATTAATCATATAAATATAAACTAATTTTAAACACCTACTTAATATGCAGCTTGCAAATTTAGAAAAATCTCTTTCAATATATAAAAGGACACAAATTTTATGTCATCAAAGGCAAAACTAATTTCAACTTGGCTATTCTTTTAAGCAAAATGCAAACTTTTTCTAATCTGTGGCCGTTAGGACACACTCATCGGAGGAGTGGGCCATACGTTACCGAACGAACTACCCGGAAATCGTTCTTAAAAGTGCAATTTCTCGCCATGGCAAAGCTCAAACAAGTTTGGCTTTGCTCATTTGGCTTAACGAAATCGTTGGTTTTAGGTTTTTTATGGACAAGCGTTACAAAAAACCGCAAAAGATGTATATTTGCGCACCTATCTATTGAAATACAAACCAGATTTATATTCTTATGTTCAAGAAACTATTCCTTCTGCTCACGCTGTTTTGCTTCACGGGCGGCCTGTGGGCCGTTCCGGCCAAGCGCACGCCTGTCACACTCCGGCAGCCCGACGGCACCATGCTGACCGTCATCCTCACGGGCGACGAGTCGTTCCATTTTTTCCAGACGCTCGACGGCATACCCTTGGTGCGCTTGGACAACGGTGGCTTTGAATATGCCTGCTTCCGCGACAATTTGTTACTGTCCACAGGACGCATGGCACACGAAGCATCGCTGCGCAGCGCGGAGGAAACGGACTTCATTGGCCTCCACGCCGCAAAGCTCAACGAACTGCAAGCCTTTCACGCCGAACAGGCCGCGCGCTTCAACGCCCAAAGAAATACACTGACCAACGCCGCACGCCGCTCACCGGCAGCACGCGCCGTGGGAGAAAGCACCACCATCACGGGCGACCGCAAGGGACTGATTATCCTCGTCAACTTCCAGGACGTACAGATGGCCGAAGGACACACCAACGAGGTGTTCAACCAAATGATGAACCAGGAGAACTACACGGGAAACGGCAACGCCTGCAGCGTACACGACTACTTCAAAGAGCAGTCCTATGGAAAGCTGAACCTCACCTTCGATGTGGTAGGTCCCGTCACGGTTTCGGAAAACATAGCTTATTACGGAAAAAACATCGGAAACAGCGATGCGCAAAATGCTGTCAAGATGGTTGTAGAAGCCTGCCAGCTGGCCGATGAGGAGGTGAACTTTGCCGACTACGACTGGAACGGCGACGGCGAGGTGGACCAGGTGTTTGTCATCTATGCCGGCTACAGCGAAGCGCAGGGTGGCCCCTCCACCAGCATCTGGCCGCACGAATGGGACCTCAGCTCAGCCGGCTACACCCTGCGCCTCGACGGCGTGAAGGTGAAAACCTACGGCTGCACCGCCGAGCTGAACGGCAGCGCCGGCTCGAAGATGGACGGCATCGGAACGGCCTGTCACGAGTTTTCCCACTGCTTCGGACTGCCCGACATGTACGACTATGGCAACTACTACTTCGGCATGAACGTTTGGAGCATCATGGACCAGGGCGTTTACCTCAACTACGGCTACGCACCCTGCGGCTACACGGCCTACGAACGCATGTTCAGCGGCTGGTTGGAGCCGGTGGAACTGACCGACCGCAGCTTCATCGAAGATATGCAGCCCTTGGAGGACAGCCCCGAAGCATACATTATATATAATGACGGAAACAGAAACGAGTTTTACGTGCTCGAAAACCGACAGCAAAAGAAAACCGACAGCTACCTATATGGCCACGGACTGCTGGTAACACACGTGGACTACAGTGCCTCGGCCTGGAAGAACAACACGGTGAACTCTTCACAATACGGCACCCATGAACGCTGCACCATCATTCCGGCCGACAACTACTGCTCGGCTTCGTCCTACGACCTCTCGGGCGACCCGTTCCCGGGCATCAGCGGCAACACGGAACTGACGGACGAGAGCACCCCGGCCGCCACGCTCTACAACAACAACAAGGACGGCGTGAAACGGATGCACAAACCCATCACTGCCATCACGGAGCAGGGGGGACGCATCTCCTTCCGCTTCATGGGAGGGGTGGACATCGCCACGCCGACTCCCCTGCCGGTTACGGAACTCAACACTACGAGCTTCACGGCCCGCTGGGAAAGCGTGGAAGGGGCTGAAAGATACGACGTGGAGGTGCGCCGCACAGGCAAGATTGACCCGGAGGAACAGCTGCGCGACAGCTACGATCTCACGCAGAAGGACCTGGACCTCACAGAAGACGGCACAACGGAAATTGACAACTCCATCAGCTCTTACATGGGACGCTCGGGATGGACAGGCTACAAACTCTTCCGCAGCCCCGGCAAACTGCGCATGAGCACCACCTTCACGTACGGCTGGCTGCTCTCACCGCTCTACGACGTGTCGGAAACGGGATACGTCACGGTGCGATTTGACGAGCAACAGGTGAAAACGGCGGACAAAACCGTCACCCTGCGCATCGTGGACTTCTATGGCAACATCCAGGATTCGCGCGAGGTGGACCTGACCAACGGATCGCACACCGTAACGCTCGAAGCACCGGCTGACAGCCGCTTCCGCGTGGGCATTTATCCCACCAAGCGCATGTACCTCAAGACTTTGGCCATCTACGATGGACAATTCACGGAAGAGGACTTTGCCCAGGACCCCGTGGACGACGGTGACAAACCGAACGATGACCCCAGCGGCGACGGCCCCCTGCCCAACCTCGGCACAGAGATGCAACCCTCGGCACGCGCCATTGGCATCGTTTACTCCAACAGCTATACGCTCACCAATCTCAAGCCCGGCGGCACCTACGAATGGCGCGTGAAGGCTTATACCGAAGGAGGCGAATCGGCCTGGAGCACATGGCAGAGCGTGGTGCTCCCCGCTGAGGAAACAGGCATCGCTCCGCTGCCCACCCTCCCGGCTACCGCCGACACCATGGCCGATGTTTACACGCTGACAGGTCGCCGCGTGGCCCGCATCCCGGCCAACCGCTTCCACCAGACCGACCTCCCCGCCGGCGTTTACCTGCTACGCACCTCGCAGGGCACATGGAAAATGGCGAAATAGCCAACGACGGGATCGTCCGGACAGCGGCGGAAAACAAAATCCGCAATCCTTTTCGCAAGCGCGAATACTTGTGATAGCTTACTATAGATACTTATAGGTTATTATAGGTATCTATAGTTTTTTATAGATATCTATAGTTTTTTATAGATAGCTATAGGAGGCTATAGTGTTCTATAGATATCTATAGTAATCTATAGCTGCCTATAGCTTCCTATAATTTTCTATAGCTTTCTATAACGCTTACGCGCGCGCGTATACGCAACTTTTTCCCCGAAAAAAAGGTTCAACCCTTCACACACCGCTCGTTTCTCCTTGATACTCAGCAGAAAAGAGTGTGAAGGCTTGGATTTTCAAGCGTTCACCAAGTGTTCACCAAGCATTCACCGAGCGTTCACGACTGTACCGTCGCATAGCCACCGGCAGCGGAACAAGTGTGAAGGGTTGGATTTTCAACCCTTCACACCGTTTTCCAATGAAAATCAGAGGAAAACGAGCAATCGGTGAAGGGGTGAATGCTTTTTTCGGGAAATAAAATGCGTATATAGCGCGCGCGAAAAGGGCGTGAAAGCAGCACTAAAAGCACATTTCACCACTCAACACCCTCTTCCACTTTCACCAAACCATTCACCGACCTTTCACCTACCTTCAACGGCACACACCAGCCTCCCCCACCCCTGCCATGCCTTCAACCGACCTTCACGCAACAACAGCCGAGACATGCCCTGCCAAAAGTCCGGGACTATTTTTTCCTACTCGCCGAGTTGAAAAAAATAATCCGGGACTTTTTTAACACAAGTGGCGAACGCTTGACAACAACTCCTCCACCCCTCCTCCCACATGGTCCGAAACAACGACAAAAACGACACTTTCTATAGATAAAAACAGGTTCATAGTGGTCAGAAACACCATTTTTACACCTTATAAGGAGCATTTTACAAAGACTACATTTTTTAACGGTAAAAAACCGTACACCCGTCCTCAAAAAACTCAAAGCACAAAAATATTTTTCTTACCTTTGCGGCGGATTTTCAGGGACATAGGTCCCATTCCCTATTACCCACATACATGATGAAGCATATTTCAAAGCTCCTCTGCATACTCCTTATGCTCTGCGCCGCGTCGTCGTGCATCAAGGACGAGCCCCTCAACGCCGAATGCGACATTACCGGCGTGGAGCAGGCTTGGTTGGACGAACACAAAGACATACTGGTGGGCACGCCCATCCTGACCAACGACCACGTGGCTTTCAACATCAAGAAAGGCACCGACCGCTCGCAACTCTCCCCCCTCTTCACCCTGACCGAGGGCGCACGCATCACGGCACTGGTCGACGGCACCGAAGTGGAGGGCAACGGCCTGACGCGCAACTTCTCCTCGCCACAGACCTACACCGTACATTCGCAGGACGGCCAGTGGCACAAGAACTACACCGTGGCTTTCAACTTTCCCCGCCCCATCGAAACCATGAGCTTCGAGCATTTCGCGCTCGAAAGCACGGGGCGTTACCAGACATGGTTTGAGGTGGACCCCACCGACACGCAGAATCCGCAACGCAACTACTGGGCCTCGGGCAACGGCGGCTACGCCCTCGTGGGCATTGCCAAGCAACCCGCCGACTACCCCACGGCCTCCGACCCCCTGGGGGTGCAGGGTAACTGCATCAAGCTGGTGACCCGTCGCACCGGCTCCTTTGGCGACATGGTGAAGATGCCCATCGCAGCGGGCAACATCTTCATCGGCTCCTTCGATGCCTCCATCGCCATGAAGAAGCCGCGCGAAGCCACCCATTTCGGACTCCAGCTCGTGGGCGGAAAACCCCTCGCCCTCGAAGGCTACTACAAATACACCGCCGGCGAAACCTTCACAGACAAGAACAAACAGGTGTGTCCCGAACGCCACGACACGGCAGACATC
>SFPC01000109.1 GCA_004552195.1 Bacteroidales bacterium
GAACGTGTCAGGGTCATCGACGGCAGGTTCAAAGGTCTGGAGGGCGAAATCAAGCGCATCAATGGCGACCATCGCCTCATCGTGTCGATAGACGGGGTCTGTGCCGTCGCCACCACCTATATACCAAGATGTTTTCTAGAAAAAATATAAAATCATATGAAATATCGTAATTCATTGCTTTCTGGAGCTTTTTGTACGGGACTTCTTGTCCTGTCAGCTTGTGGAGCCCCACAACAAATAGCTTATTTCCAGGATTTTAACCAAAATCCTGACACGCTAATCAATCTGAAAAGTGCGGTGATCACCGCCAAGCCAACAGATAAACTCTACATCGGAGTGAAGAGCAAGGATCCACAGATCACACAGCTCTTCAACCTTACGGGAACCGCCTCTACGTCGACCGTCGCCAAGGATGCCTATTATTATACGGTAGACAGCAAGGGCAACATCGACTTTCCTGTGCTGGGCACCCTGCATGTGGCAGGTCGTACCCGAGAGCAGATTGCCGAGGAAATCAAGAAAGTTCTGGTGGAGCGCAACTTGGTGAAGGATCCCGTGGTAACCGTCAGCCTGACAAATCTCCACTATTCGGTGATTGGTGAGGTGGCACGCCCTGGACAGTATGAAATCGAGGACGAGAAAGTGACTATTCTCGATGCCCTTAGCAAGGCGGGCGACCTGACCATCTATGGCACCCGTGAAGACGTGATGGTGTTGCGCCAGGAAAACGGCCACCAGAAGATATACAAGATCAATCTCTGCTCGGGAAACAGCGTGTTCAACAGTCCGGTATATTACCTGCAGCAGAACGACGTGGTTTACATCAGCCCCAACGAGACCAAGGCTCGCCAGAGCACGGTCAATGGCAACAATGTCAGGAGCACGGGCTTCTGGATTAGCCTTGCCTCACTTGCCACCAGCGTGGCGGTACTTATCAAGAAATAATGTAACTGAACTTTCGCATATCAGGAAGTTAAAGGAGTTAAAGAAGTTATCACTCCCTACGGTCGTTCGGGAAGTTAAGAGACAATAGTCTCCTAGCTTAAACTTAGGACATTTGTCCCTTAACTTCCCTCTAACTTCCCTTAACTTCCCTACATGCGAAAAAAAACAACTTTCAAATTCAATGATTCAGAATAATCAAGCGACGATGCAGAATGCTCTGGTTCGTCGCCCCCAGCAGGCAGAAGACTTTATTCGTCTGCAAGACTTAATGTATCTGTGCCTTGTGCGCTGGCGATGGT
The DNA here is from genome assembly GCA_004552195.1 of Bacteroidales bacterium. Next base: position 1,245 of record SFPC01000109.1, read on the forward strand.
TTGTTATCTCGCTCCTCGTCACCCTGGGCATAGCCACTTATTACCTCCTCTCCACGCCGGGTGTCTATCAGCGCACGGCATCCATCCTCATCAAGGAAGACGGCAAGAGCCAGAGCATCAACAGCGATGTGGCCAGTATGTTCTCCGACATGGGACTCTCGGGAGGCAAGTCGAACGTCAACAACGAGTTGATTGCCATCCAGTCGCCAGCCGTCTTGCTGGAGGCAGGCAAGCAGCTCAAACTCGACGTAAACTACAGTGAAGACGGTACCTTCCATCCTGTGGCTCTCTATGGCAGAACGCTGCCTGTAACCGTTCATTTCTATAGCTTGAACGATATGCAGAGCGCCAATTTGGATGTAGAGGTAAAGCATGGCAACCTGTTTTCCATCGTACATGTGAGTGGCACCGACAAGGCTGGAAACCAAGTGGAATCGGACGAGGAGGTACAGGGCAAGCTGGGCCAGACCGTCCGCACGGCGATGGGCTATGTATGCGTAGACCAGGCACCGGGCTATTCTGCCTTCGTCAATGGACATGAGAGCAGGAAACTGCATGTGACTCGCACCAACCTCTATGCCATGACCGACCATATCAAGGCGTCGCTCTCGGCAAGCATCAGCGAGGAGAAGGCAACAGTCATCGACCTGACCTATAAGGACCAGCTCACCCAGCGCGCCGAGGACGTGCTGAACACCATCATCTCCGTATACCGCAAGAACTGGATAGAGGACAAGAACCAGATGACCGTCTCCACCTCCCATTTCATCACCGAGCGCCTGGGCGTCATCGAGCGAGAACTGGGCGACGTAGACAATGACATCTCCTCGTTCAAGAGCCGCAATCTGCTGCCCGACGTAGAGACCGCCGCACAGCAATACATGCAGAAGAGCGGCGACGTAGACAAGCAGATACTCGAGCTGAACTCACGCCTCTCCATGGCACGCTACCTGCGCGACTTCCTGACGGGCAAGGTGGGCAAGAACCAGCTCCTGCCAGCCAATATCGGCATCGACAGCCCGGGCATCGAGCAGCAGATTACCGAATACAACAAGCAGCAGCTGGAGCGCAACAACCTGGTGGCTAACTCCAGCGAGCAGAACCCATTGGTGGCTGACTATGACCAGAGCCTCGCCTCCATGCGCCATAGCATCGTAACCAGTATCGACAACTTCGTGGTGACACTCAACTCGCAGCTTGGTAACCTGCAGGCAAACGAGGCGCAGACCACCAGCCAGATAGCCAGCAACCCTAGCCAGGCAAAGTACCTGCAAACAGTGGGTCGCCAGCAGAAGGTGAAGGAGGCGCTCTACCTCTTCCTCTTGCAGAAGAGAGAGGAAAACGAGCTTTCCAAGGCTTTCACCGCCTACAACACGCGCATCATCACCCCTCCTACGGGCGACATCAAGCCCGTGCAGCCTGTGCGCCGCAACATCATCCTCGTGGCTTTCGTTCTCGGAGTCCTGATACCTGTGGTAGTCATATTTATCCGTGAGAACATGAACACCACCGTGCGTGGCAGAAACGACCTGAAGAACATCACCGTGCCGTTCCTGGGCGAGATACCATACAGCATCAGTCGCAAGAACAGACCAACTCTTCTGCAGCGCATCCAGTTCTGGAAGAAGCCGAAGGAGACGCGACAGATTGTGGTGAAGGCAGGCAAGCGCGACATCGTGAACGAGGCGTTCCGCGTGCTGCGCACTAACCTGGAGTTTATGATAGGCACCCATCCCGAGCAGAACGTCATCATCCTTACGTCTTTCAACCCAGGCTCGGGCAAGAGTCACCTGGCATGCAACATCGCCATGTCGCTCGCCATCAAGGAGAAGAAGGTGCTCGTCATCGATGGTGACCTCCGCCATGGTTCCACATCCATGCTCGTGGGCAGCCCTGGCGAGGGACTCAGCGACTATCTCAACGGCAGGACCGATGACCTGGAGGGCATCATCTGCCATGGCGAGGAGTATGGACTGGTGAAGGATTTCGACGTGCTGCCTATCGGTACCATGCCGCCTAACCCTACGGAGCTCCTCTTCACCGACCGTCTGGAGAAGATGATCAGGCAGATGAGGGGTGAGTACGATTATGTGTTCATCGACTGTCCACCAGTGGAAATCGTGGCAGATACCCAGATTATAGAGAAACTTGCCGACCGCACCATCTTCGTGGTACGCTCGGGCTTGATGCAGCGCAGTATGCTGGGCGACATCGAGCAGCTCTACAAGGACAAGAAATTCAAGAATATGTCGCTTATTCTGAACGGAACCAAGGCTCAGGGCGGCCGCTACGGCCACTACTATCGCTATGGCTACCACTATGGCTATGGCTACGGCTACCACTACGGCTCCGACAAGAATGGGGGGCAAAAATAGGAAAGTAGGAAATTGGATAAAAGAATAGAAAAATATGAATATATTCCGTGAGGCGTTCCGTTGGATTTGCAATCCGACGGCAAGCAGGAAAGCACCATCAGAGAGACTCCCCGGCGGCATCGACTGGCACTGCCACATCCTGCCCGGCGTGGACGACGGATTTCAAGAGGTAAAGAAGTCGTTGGAAATGTTGTGCCTTTACGAAGGCGCAGGCATGAGGGATGTCTGGCTTACGCCTCATATTATGGAAGACGTACCCAACGAGACCACCCATTTGCGCCAAGTATTTGCCGACTTCCAGAAACAATATCAGCAGGACTTCGCCGAGCGAAACCCTGCTGACAGAAAAATGCTCCGGCTGCATCTCGCAGCCGAAAATATGCTAGATGCGCTCTTCGAAAAGCGCCTGAAGGCAAACGACCTGTTGCCGCTGGGCGAGGATGGCAAGCTCCTGTTGGTGGAGACGAGCATCTTCTCTGCCCCGATGAATTTTCATGCCCTCCTGGAGCGCATCAAGAACAAGGGCTACACGCCCGTGCTTGCCCATCCTGAGCGCTACCTCTATATGGAGAAGCGCGATTACGAGAAGCTCAAGTTGATGGGCATCAAGTTCCAGCGAAATGCGTTCTCGATAGATGGGCAGTATGGCAAGAAGGTGCAGAAACGATGCAAGTGGCTCATGAAGCACGATATGTACGACATGGTGGGCTCCGACATGCACCGCCTCGGCATCTTCTGGCGATACTGGTAGAATTAGAACTTAAGGTTAAGGTTTGATTACTGGGAATTTACTGGCAGCTCTGTACGCAGAATGCGCTAGCTACGGCGGTAAGTACGGTGATGATGAAATTGATCACCTTCTTGATGGTTTCTTTCTTCATAGTTCAAATTAACATTTAACATTCAACATTTAACATTCAACATTCAACATTTAACATTAAGCATTCAACCATTAAAGTGGAAATTTTTTCGCTGCATCGAAGCAAGGGCATGCCTTCGGGGTGGTGCCCGGCAAGTCTCGATGACCCACTATCTTAGCCTGTGGAAACGTGATCTTGAGCTTGCGCAGCAGATTCCACATTGCGTCATACTGGGCCCGGGTAAGGGTGTCGGCAGGACGCCCCTCGTCATCCAGCCCGCCCTCGTAGCAGATGCCGATGGAGCAGCGGTTGTAAGGGCGGGCATGTGAGCCCACCTCCAGCAGCTTTCTGAACTGCGTGATGCTTCCGTCCTTGTGGACATAGAAGTGGTAGCCCACGGTGCGGAATCCACGCTTCTTGTGGTCGCGCATCAGTTGCTTGTCGGTGTAGTTACGGTCGGCACGTGTTGCCGAGCAA